>CAZOJX010000041.1:0-14157 GCA_964580255.1 uncultured Lachnoclostridium sp.
CTCTTATACCAGATATCTGGAAAATAAGATTCGTGATACATTCGGCTTTAAGGGAACTTCGTTGAAATTCATTATCCGAGAGAGAAAGGAGAATGAATAATGTTTCCTAGAATTGCAAGCATTCTGATCGGATATCTGTTTGGAATCTTTCAGACAGCCTATATTTACGGAAAAATGAATGGAATCGATATACGTGAGCATGGAAGCGGAAATGCCGGCACGACCAATGCCCTCAGAGTGTTGGGGAAAAAAGCGGGTGTGATCGTTTTTGCAGGCGATTTCCTCAAATGTTTTCTCGTGATCCATCTGGTACAGGTGATCTTTCGCAGCAGTGCACCGGATATTTTGCCGCTGTTGGGAATTTATAGTGCGGCAGGCTGCATTTTAGGACATAATTTTCCAATCCAGCTGAAGTTCCGCGGAGGAAAAGGGATTGCCTGCACTGCCGGGCTTTTAGCGGCTTTTGATATCAGAATCGGTGTGATTGCGCTGATCACCTTTTTGGCGATTGTGATCATTACACGATATGTATCCTTGGGATCTATGGTCATTGTGACTGAGTTTGCCCTGTTTACCATTATTTTCGGACAGATGGGATATTATCACCTGGCACAGGGACAGCTGATTGAACTTTATGTGGTAGCCGCTTTCCTTGCCGGAATGGCAATCTACAGACATCGCGCCAATATCGTGAGACTGGTTCATGGTACTGAAAACAAAATTTTTGCAAAAAAATAGGAGATCGATCGTGGCAAATGTAGGAGTTGTAGGGGCAGGCAGCTGGGGAACTGCGCTTGCCTTAGTATTAGAAAAAAATGGCCATCAGGTAACTCTGTGGTCTTCACGGGAGGAAAAGGCGGAAGAACTGCGAAACCTTCGTGAAAATACCGATAAGCTTCCGGGAGTCCGGATTCCGGAAGAAATCAGGATTACCTCGGATATGGAAACGGCAGTAAAGGGAAAAGAACTGGTCGTTTTAGGGGTTCCGTCCCTTTACATTCGCAGCACTGCTGCCAAAATGGCGCCGTTTGTACATGATCAGCAGATCATTGTTAATGTAAGTAAGGGAATTGAGGAGCAGACCCTGGATACGATGACTGATATTATTTTGGAGGAAATTCCAAATGCTGATGCGGCGGTATTATCAGGTCCAAGCCATGCAGAAGAGGTCAGCCGCTTTATTCCGACGACGCTGGTGGCGGGAGCCAAGAGCCGCAAAACAGCAGAACGGATCCAGCAGATCTTTATGAATGAGGTGTTCCGGGTGTATACCAGTCCGGATATGCTGGGAATTGAAATTGGCGGTGCGCTGAAAAATGTGATCGCACTGGCTGCGGGAATTTCTGACGGACTTGGATTCGGAGACAATACGAAAGCAGCACTGATCACCAGAGGAATTGCTGAAATGAGCCGTCTGGGGGTTGCTATGGGCGGTTATCAGGAAACCTTCAGCGGTCTTGCAGGAATGGGAGACCTGATCGTAACCTGTGCCAGCCAGCATTCCAGAAATCGTAAGGCCGGATATCTGATCGGGCAGGGATATACGATGCAGGAAGCGATGGACGAGGTTAAGATGGTCGTGGAAGGGGTGCATTCCGCAAAAGCAGCCCTCCAACTGGCAGATAAATATTATGTGCGTATGCCGATCATTGAACAGGTCAATGCAGTGTTATTTGAAGGAAAAACTGCAAAAGACGCGGTTCGGGAACTGATGGTTCGTGGCGGAAAGACAGAAAATCCATTACTTCCATGGGAAAATTAAAGGATCGGGAGGAATAAAGGAATGCTTTTTAATTCCATTCATTTTCTGGTGTTTTTTCCGGTGGTGGTTTTAATTTATTTGATCGTGCCAAAGAAGCTTCGTACGCTGTGGCTTTTGGTGGCCAGCTACTATTTTTACATGAGCTGGAATCCCCGGTATGCAGTGCTCATTGCACTGTCTACCGTAACAACCTATGCAGCCGGACTTCTGATGGATCGTGCAAAAGGAAAAAATCAGAAAAAAGCCTGTGTTGCAGGAAGTCTTCTGCTGAATCTGGGAATTTTGTTTTTCTATAAGTATTTTGATTTTGCGCTGGAAAATGTAAATCATATTTTGGCTGCGTTTCATATGACGGCAGTGGAAAGGTCATTTGATGTATTGCTGCCAGTAGGAATTTCTTTCTACACCTTTCAGGCACTTGGATATACCGTAGATGTGTATCGGGGAGAAATCCCTGCAGAAAAGAGTTTGATCCGGTATGCACTGTTTGTGTCATTTTTTCCACAGCTGGTAGCAGGACCGATCGAACGATCAGAAAATCTGCTGAGGCAGGTGGATTCTATTGAAAAAAAGAAACTGTGGGATCTGACAAGGATCCGGAATGGTTTTCTGCTGATGATGTGGGGATTTTTCCAGAAGCTGATGATTGCAGATCGGGCAGCCATTGCGGTCAATGCGGTATATAATCAGTATCAGGCATTTGGCGGCGGTGAGATCGTGCTTGCAACGGTGTTGTTTGCATTTCAGATTTACTGTGATTTTGATGGCTATACAAATATTGCCAGAGGTGCGGCCAGAGTCTGCGGATTTGAGTTAATGAAAAATTTCCGCCAGCCTTATTTCGCAAAAAACATTGCTGATTTCTGGCGCAGATGGCACATTTCCCTAAGCAGCTGGTTTCGTGATTATCTCTATATTCCTTTGGGAGGAAGCAGAGTGTCACCGCTAAGAAACTGGCTGAATCTGATGATCACGTTTCTGGTCAGTGGTGCGTGGCATGGTGCCAGCTGGCATTTCATTTTCTGGGGAGGACTCCATGGAGCTTATCAGATCATTGGAAAATGGAAAAAGAAATTGTGCGGAGAAATGCATCTGCCGAAAGGGATTCAGATGGCGGTAACCTTTTGTCTGGCTGACTTTGCCTGGATGCTCTTTCGCGTGAATTCTCTGGGGGACTTCCGGGGAATGCTGAAAATTGTGTGGGAACAGCCGTATGTGAAGGATCTTCCGGCGATGAATCTTACGATGCAGGAGTGGGTGCTGTTGATCGTATCGCTGTTAGTATTACTGGCAGTGGATATCTTACAGGAAAAGAAGATTTCAGTGCTTAAGCTGGTAATCGATCGTCCAGCTGTTGTTCGGATCCTGATTTATACATTAGGGATTGGCTGCATTTTAGTATGCGGCGTTTATGGTGTAGATTATGACGCCAGTCAATTTTTATATTTTCAATTTTAGGAGGCTTCTGTGAACGATGGATAAAGAGAAAATCTTTCTGCGGGTGACAGAAGCCTTAAAAGCTTTTGGAACTGCAGCAGCAGTGCTGGTACTTTTGTGGCTTCTGGTAAAGGGCTGCAATTACCTGGTGGCAGACGATGTGAATTCTTACACCAGACTGACACTGCATGAATTTTATGAAAGCGAGGAGAAGATCGAAACCCTGTTTTTGGGAACCTCTCACTGCTATCGTGCATACGATCCACAGTATTACCAGCAGCTGACGGGAGAATGTGCCTATAATCTGGGATCTTCTTCGCAGAATATTGACGCTTCCTACTATCTTTTGAAGGAAGCATTAAAATATCAGAACATACAAAAGGTCTATCTGGATCTGTATCATGACTTTTTCTTTTATAATCCGGAAAACAGGGAAATGGTAGAAACCAATATCCTGACGGACTATATGAGATTGTCCTTGAATAAGCTGGAATTTATCTTAAAATCTTCTTCCAGTGAACATTATACAAACAGTCTGTTCGCTTTTCGCAGAGACTGGCAGCTTTTGGGAAATCCGGAATATCTGAAGAAAAATATTTCTAAAAAGCGTCAGGAAAGCTATCGGAATTATGAGCCAGTGGTTTATGAAGATGAACAGTATATGGGCAAGGGTTTTGCAGCGTCTACGGCAGTGCTTGACCTTACGGCACATGAGTGGATCCCGAAAAGCGAGCCGGTAGATCTTTCAGGAGACGATTCTTTTGCAATGTCCTATTTGGAAAAGATCGTAAAGCTTTGTGAAAAAGAAAAGATCGAGCTTGTATTTTTAACTGCTCCAAGTTATCAGGAATACATAGAAGAAATGGATTCCTACGAACAGGTACACGATTATGTGGCAGCTGTGGCGGAACGGTTTGGGATTGAATACATTGATTTTAACGTAGAGGTGGAAGATGTTTTTAACTCGAACGATTTTATGGACGTAGATCATTTAAATGGAACAGGTGCAAAAAAAGTAACCGGCTGTCTGGCCGAACTTATAAGAAATGAAGTGGATTAAGGAGGAACTGCATTATGGGAATTATGAAAGCAGCAATCAATTCAGTGAAAGGAACACTGGCAGATCAGTGGCTGGAAGTCATTGAGGCTGAAAATATGGGCGATGACGTTGTTTTTTGCGAAGGTGTGAAGCTGCGTAAGGGACAGAACGTCAAAGGATCTGACGGTACGGTATCCAATGGTTCCGTAATCCATGTATATGCAAATCAGTTCATGCTTTTGGTGGATGGAGGCAAAGTAGTCGATTATACTGCAGAAGAAGGCTATTATAAGGTAGATGATTCTTCTCAGCCGTCTCTGTTTAACGGAAGTTTTCAGGAAGTATTGAACGATTCCTTTGAAAGAATCAAATTCGGCGGAGGAACTCCTTTGAAACAGAAGGTTTATTTTATCAATCTTCAGGAAATTAAAGGACTGAAATTCGGCACGAGAAATCCGATCAACTATTTTGACAACTTTTATAATGCAGAGCTGTTCCTTCGTGCGCATGGAAACTATTCTATTAAGATCGTAGATCCTCTTCGATTTTATGCAGAAGCCGTGCCGCATAATAAATCTTATGTGAGAATGAGTGATATCAATGAGCAGTATCTGGCAGAGTTTATGGAAGCACTGCAGTCTGCCATCGGACAGATGTCTGTAGACGGAATCCGCATTTCTCACATTCAGTCCAAGGGTCGTGAACTTGGAAAATATATGACGGAGATCCTGGATGAAGAATGGAATCAGATGCGCGGAATGGAAATCCAGTCGGTAGGTATCGCAAGCATTTCCTATGATGAAGAATCGCAGAAGCTTATCAATATGAGAAATCAGGGAGCAATGCTTTCAGATGCAGCAATCCGTGAAGGTTATGTGCAGGGATCCATTGCCAGAGGTATGGAAGCAGCCGGATCTAATCGTGCAGGTGCAGCATCAGCGTATATGGGAATGGGTGTCGGCATGAATGCAGCAGGCAGCTTTATGAGCAGTGCATCAGCTGCAAATATGGCACAGATGCAGATGCAGCAGACACAGCAGATGCAGCAGCCAAAAGCAGCACCGGCAGGAAGCTGGACTTGTGAATGCGGTGCAGTTAATACAGGAAAATTCTGCGGAGAATGCGGAAAACCGGCACAGAAAACAGAATGGTATTGCCAGGAATGCGGCACAAAGAATACAGGAAAGTTTTGCAGTGAGTGCGGAAAGGCCAGAGGATAATGTCAGCGATTACCTATAAATGTCCAAATTGTGACGGCGGTCTTGTGTTTGATCCGCAGACCGGTACCTATGCTTGTGAATATTGTCTTTCAAAATTTACACAGGAGGAGATTGAGGAAGAACAAAGTTCGGAAGAATCGGGGGCAGTGGTTTATCGCTGCCCAAGCTGTGGTGCGGAGATCATTACGGAGGAAACGACGGCGGCAACCTTTTGCTTTTACTGTCATAATCCCATCGTATTGAGCGGAAAGCTGGAGGGAGCCTATCTTCCGGACGGTGTGATTCCTTTTCAGATCACAAAAGAAGCTGCAGTACAGCGGTTTCAGGAATGGATCCAGAAAAAGAAATTTATTCCAAGGGGATTTTATGCAAGCCGCAGCATTGAAAAAATGAGCGGTGTCTATTTTCCTTACTGGATCTATGGCTGTGAAGTGGACAGTCAGATGAACGGAACTGCCAAGGATCTTCGGGTTTGGCGCGTGGGAGATACGGAATATACGGAGACAAAGACGTTTCAGATTAACCGGGAAGGAAAGATCACTTTCCGGCATCTTCCGAAGACTGCCCTGGAAAAGGCGCAAAATGCCATGCTGAAAGGCATTTTTCCCTATGATTTCAGTGGATTGAAGAAATTTCATATGGGTTATCTTTCGGGATTTCAGGCAGAAAAGCGGGATATTGAAAAAGAAGTGTTTAGTGAAGAAATCCGTCAGGAGATTCAAAAATATGCAGAAAAACGTATGCGTGATACGATCACAGGACATAACGGCTTTTCTGTGACCAGCCAGAATCATCGGGTAACAGAAGAAAAATTCCAGTATGTGCTGCTTCCGGTCTGGGTGCTGACCTATCGGAAGAGCGGCGGACAGATTTTCTATTTTGCCATGAACGGACAGACGGGAGAAATCGTGGGAAAACTTCCGATCGACTATAAAAAGCTGTTTGCTCTTGGAGGAATCATTTTTGCGGTGATCTTTATTCTGATGCTGATCGGAGGGCTGATGGTATGAGAAAAATACGTTGTTTTTTGACAATCCTTTGTTTGGGTGTCGGCTTGCTTGCAGGAATGTCAGCATCGGCAGAAGAATCCTATGTATATGACCGGGCAGAGCTTATGTCAGAAGCGGAAAGACTGGAACTTCATGCAATGGCAATGAAGCTGAGTGATGACTGGGAGATGAATTTTGTTGCGGCAACAACTGACGATACCCAGGGAAAAACGACTCAGGAGTATGCAGACGACTTTTATGACGAGTTATTTCAGGAAGACGATGAAGAAGACGGAATCCTTTATCTCATCGACATGGAACATCGGGAAATCTACGTGTCTACCAGCGGTCTGGCAATCCGTTATCTGACGGATGAACGGATTGAGTGGGTTCTGGACGAAATTTACCCGCATGTTGCTGACGGAGATTATTACATGGCATTTGTAGAGGGAATGAGCCGCACACAAGATTTCTTAAGAGAGGGAATTCCTCAGGATCAGTATCATTATGATGTGGAAACCGGAGAAATCGATGCCTATAAAGAACCGATGAAGCTGACGATGGGAGAATTTCTGTTAGCACTGTTTGCAGGTCTGGTTCCGGCGGCAGTGACCATCGGAATCATTAAAGCAAAGTATCAGCTGAAATTTGAAGACTTCCACTATGATGCGTATACAGATTCCGATATCCGGCTTTCAGCGAAATCTGACCGTTTGGTCAATACCTTTGTAACCCATCGCAGGATTCCGAGAAATAATGGAAATTCCGGTGGTGGGCGAAGTAGCGGAGGAGGAAGCAGAAGCTCGGTGCATACTTCGTCCTCAGGACGCAGCCATGGAGGCGGCGGACGAAAATTCTAAAAATTAAATTGCAAAAATTTACATAAATCCACTTGACTTCATTCTTTATTAGGTGTATCATGTGAAACAAGTCGACACTTCACCACATAAAAGCGTTGAAGTGCGAAAGAATGTTTAGGATAAATGAATGAGGAAAAGGTGGTTATTATGAAAAAGTTATTAGCAATCATGATGACAGCGGTGCTCACTCTTGGGTTAACAGCCTGTGGCGGTTCCGCAGAAAAAAACGATCAATCAGCAGAGGAAAATACCTATAAGATCGGTATCGTACAGCTGGTAGAGCACGAAGCACTGGATGCAGCAACAGAAGGATTTATGCAGGCGGTGAAAGATGGATTGGGAGAAGATGCAGTGGAGTTTGATCTTCAGAACGCCCAGAACGATTCCAACACCTGTTCTACCATTGCGAACCAGTTTGTTTCCAATGGCGTGGATCTGATCATGGCAAATGCCACACCGGCACTGCAGGCAGCCAACGCAGCAACAGCAGAGATTCCGATTCTTGGAACTTCCATTACAGAATATGGCGTAGCACTTGCAATCGACGATTTTGACGGTACCGTAGGCGGAAATATCTCCGGAACTTCTGACCTTGCTCCATTAGATGAACAGGCAGCAATGATCACAGAATGGTTCCCGGAAGCCAAAACCGTAGGATTGGTCTACTGTTCCGCTGAAGCAAACAGTCAGTATCAGGTAGATACCGTAAAAGTAAAACTGGAAGAAGCAGGACTGACAGCAACCTTATATTCGTTCTCAGATTCCAATGACCTTGCTTCCGTTGCAACAGCTGCAGCAGAAAATAACGATGTTATTTATGTACCGACGGATAATACCGTTGCAGCCAATACAGGAATCATTGATTCCATCTGCCAGAATGCAGGCGTTCCGGTTATTGCCGGAGAAGAAGGTATCTGTAATGGATGCGGTGTCGCAACCCTTTCCATCAGCTACTATGATCTTGGATATACCACCGGTGAAATGGCAGTGAAGATCCTGGCAGAGGGCGCTGATATTTCTACTATGCCGATTGAATACACCACAACTACAAAGAAATACAATCCGACCATCTGTGATGCATTGGGAATCACACCACTGGATGGATATGTTGCTATCGGAGAGTAATCAGTTCAGAAACTTTTCGCAAGGGAGAATGAAAATTCTCCCTTGCATTTGCATATAAAATAAACTTTTAGGAGAAGAAACATGGTAATATTAAGTCAGTTATTAAATGCAGTACCGGGTGCGGTGGCACAGGGGTTGATTTGGGGGATCATGGCTATCGGCGTGTACTTAACTTACAGAATTCTTGACATTGCAGATCTTACGGTAGACGGTTCCTTTGCAACCGGTGGAGCTGTGGGAGCAATGTGCATCTTAAACGGCTGGAATCTGTGGGCATCGGTGTTTATGGCATTTGCGGCAGGAGCGCTGACAGGTCTGATGACCGGTGTCTTTCATATCTTCATGGGAATCCCGGCAATTCTTTCCGGAATCTTATCACAGTTAGGTTTATATTCCATTAACTTAAAGATCATGGGAAAAGCGAATCAGTCTCTGAATGTAAGCAATACGGATCTTCTGATCTCCCTGCGCTGGGTAAAAGAGTTTGCCTTACGCAATCCGATGATCATGGTATCCATTATTACCATCGTTTTGATCGCTGTCCTTTACTGGTTTTTTGGAACGGAAATGGGATGCGGAATCCGTGCAACAGGTGCCAACCTGAACATGAGCCGTGCCCAGGGAATCAATACAAATTTCAATAAATTCTTAGGTTTAATGCTTTCTAATGGTCTGGTTGCTTTTTCCGGCGCTTTATTGGCGCAGTATTCCGGATTTGCAGATGTGAATATGGGACGAGGTGCCATTGTCATCGGTCTTGCGGCAGTAATTATCGGTGAGGCAGTTTTTGGAAAAATCTTTAAGAATTTTGCTCTGAAATTATTATCTGTTGTATTAGGATCGATCATTTATTACATTGTTGTACAGTCAGTGGTTACATTAGGATTTGATGCAAACCTCTTAAAACTGCTTTCGGCTCTGATTGTTGCATTCTTTCTTGCGATTCCTTTCTGGAAAAGCAAAATGCCGAAAAAAGGGATCATGGATTAAGGAGATAGGAGGAGTTAACCAATGCTGGAAATTAAGAATGTATCAAAGGTTTTTAACTATGGGACGGTAAATGAAAAAAGAGCATTGTCAGGCTTGAACCTGACTTTAAAAGACGGAGATTTTGTGACAGTCATCGGCGGAAACGGTGCAGGAAAATCAACCATGCTGAATGTGGTTGCAGGGGTTCACCCGGTAGATGGAGGAAAGATCATCATCGATGGAGAGGATATTACCAGATTTCCGGAATATAAAAGAGCCAAATATTTTGGACGGGTTTTCCAGGATCCGATGACCGGAACTGCGGCAACCATGCAGATTGAGGAAAACCTTGCTCTGGCGTCCCGCCGGGGCTTTATAAGAACCTTAAAGCCGGGAATTACCGCAAAAGAACGGGAAGGCTACCGGGAATTGCTAAAACAGCTGAATCTGGGTCTGGAGGATCGTCTGACTGCAAAGGTTGGACTGCTTTCCGGAGGACAAAGACAGGCTTTGACTCTTTTGATGGCGACCTTAAAGAAACCGAAACTGCTTCTTTTGGATGAACATACTGCAGCGCTGGATCCAAAAACCGCAAAAACGGTTCTGGATATTACAGATAAGATCGTAACGGAAAATCATTTAACCACTTTAATGATCACTCATAATATGAAGGACGCTCTTCGCCATGGAAACCGAATTATTATGATGCATGAAGGACATATCATTTTTGATGCGGAAGGCGAAGAAAAAGCGAAACTGACGGTAAAAGACCTTTTGGAAAAATTTGAACAGGCAAGCGGCGGAGAGTTCGCAAACGACCGTATGATGCTTGCATAAAGAAAAACCGTCCGGATACAGGAGAGGATAGAGAACAACATGACAAAACAGGAATTCAGCAATCTTTTAGAGAAAGGACCGATCATTTTAGACGGAGCTACCGGATCAAATCTGAGATTGAGAGGGATGCCGGCAGGGGTCTGCTCGGAAGTCTGGATCAATGAGCATTCGGAAATTTTTCAAAAGCTTCAGAGAGAGTATGTGGAGGCAGGAAGTATGGCAGTTTATGCACCGACGTTTCTTGCAAACCGCTTTAATCTGGCTTCCAGAGGATTGGAAGCAGACGTAAAACGTCTGAATATGGAAAATGTACGGATTTCAAAGGAAGCAGTGCAGGGAAAGGCTTATGTTGCAGGAAATTTAAGCACTACCAGCCAGGCACTGGAGCCAATCGGAACCATGACCTATGACAGACTTTTGGACATTTATAAAGAGCAGATCTGTTATCTCTGCGAAGCAGGGGTAGATTATCTGGCAGCAGAAACCCTGCTGTCCCTGGACGAAGCCATGGTAATCTGTGATGCGGCAGCAGAAGAATGCAGCCTGCCCCTGACGTTATCATTTACCTGTGAAGGGGACGGAAGCCTCTATTTTGGAGGAAGTATTGCGGAAGCGGCTGTGACACTTCAGGAGATGGGCGCTGATGCAGTAGGATTAAACTGTGCAGTGGGACCGGATCAACTGGAGGCTGTGGTAAGAAACCTGAAAGAAAATCTTACCATTCCGGTGCTGGCAAAGCCAAATGCCGGAATCCCGCAGATTGATGCGGCCGGAGTGGCACACTACAGCATGGATGCAGATACTTTTTCAGCGTGCATGAAGCGGTTATATGAGCGCGGAGCCCGGGTGATCGGAGGCTGCTGCGGCACCACACCAGAATATATTGAAAAATTGTATCGTTCTTTTTATTGACATTGAATACTGAAATTGTTAATATAAACAGAACAGCAGTTTCACAATTTACTACGTTAAAATTGTGAAAAAGAAACAGCAGAGGATGATGATATGAAAACAGTTGTATTTTCAATTTTGATGGCAAATACTGCCGGTATGTTGAGCAGGATTGCAGGGTTATTTACCAGACGAGGATATAACATTGACAGCTTGACGGTAGGAACAACTGCAGATCCAAGATTTTCCAGAGCAACCGTTGTTTCCACAGGAGACGATCAGGGACTGGGACAGATTGAAGCACAGTTGATGAAGTTGGAAGATGTCCTGGATATTAAAAGACTGGGATCCGGTTCTTCCGTATGCAGAGAACTTTTGCTGTTAAAGATCGCTGCCAATGCAGATGATCGTCAGGAAGTGATCTCAGTGGCAAATATTTTCAGAGCAAACATTATTGATGTGGCGAGAGAATCACTGGTGATCGAATTGACAGGAAATCAGTCAAAGCTGGAAGCCTTTATCAATATGCTGGACGGTTATGAAATCCTGGAACTTGCCAGAACAGGTTTGACAGGACTTTCCAGAGGTACCTTTGACGTAAAGGTTCCGGATAAGACCTTTGATGAAACCGGAAAACTCGTAAATTACGACGATTACGAGGCAGAATTTAATTAGACAGCAAAGCGCAGGTGACGCTTTACTGGGAGATATCCCTATATAAAGGAATGAAATGTGAAAAAACACAGGAAAGAGGAAAAAATTATGGCAAAGATTTTTTATCAGGAAGATTGTAATCTCTCATTGTTAGAAGGAAAGACAATCGCAGTGATCGGCTACGGAAGCCAGGGACATGCACATGCATTAAATGCAAAGGAATCAGGATGTCACGTGATCATTGGTCTTTACGAAGGCAGCAAATCCTGGGCAAAGGCAGAAGCACAGGGATTTGAAGTTTACACAGCAGCAGAAGCAGCAAAAAGAGCTGATATTATCATGATTCTGATCAATGATGAATTACAGGCAAATATGTATAAAAAAGATATCGAACCAAACCTTGAAGAAGGCAACATGTTAATGTTTGCTCATGGCTTCAATATCCACTTTGGCCAGATCGTTCCTCCAAAGAACGTTGACGTTACCATGATCGCTCCAAAAGGACCTGGACATACTGTAAGAAGTGAATACCAGGCAGGCAAAGGTGTTCCTTGTCTCGTTGCAGTTCATCAGGACGCAACAGGTCAGGCAATGGAAAGAGCACTTGCATACGCACTGGCAATCGGTGGCGCAAGAGCAGGCGTTCTGGAAACAACCTTCCGTACAGAAACAGAAACAGACCTTTTCGGAGAACAGGCAGTTCTTTGCGGTGGTGTTTGTGCATTGATGCAGGCAGGTTTTGAGACTTTAGTAGAAGCCGGTTATGATGAAAGAAATGCTTATTTTGAATGTATCCATGAAATGAAGCTGATCGTAGACCTGATCTATCAGTCAGGATTTGCAGGAATGAGATATTCTATCTCCAACACAGCTGAATATGGTGATTACATTACAGGACCAAAGATCATTACAGAAGAAACAAAGAAAACAATGAAGAAGATCTTAAGAGATATTCAGGACGGAACATTTGCAAAAGACTTCTTGTTAGATATGTCACCGGCAGGCGGACAGGCTCATTTCAAAGCAATGAGAAAGCTTGCTTCTGAGCATCCATCAGAATTGGTTGGTGAAGAAATCCGTAAGCTTTACAGCTGGAACAATGAAAGTGAAAAACTGATCAACAACTAGTAAAAAAGGGCTGGGTCGTTATGGCCCGGCCCTTTTCTATCAGAAAAGAAAATGCTTTTAGGAGGATAAGTTATGGGAATGACAATGACGCAAAAGATCCTTGCAGCAGCTGCAGGATTGGAAAAGGTGGAAGCCGGACAGCTGATCGAGGCGGATCTGGATCTTGTGCTTGGAAATGACATTACCACCCCGGTGGCAATTCGTGAAATGGAAAAAATGACAGTAAAAACTGTTTTTGATAAAGAAAAAATTGCTCTTGTAATGGATCACTTTATCCCGAACAAGGATATTAAATCAGCAGAAAATTGTAAATGTGTTCGTGAATTTGCATGTAAGCATGAGGTGACCAATTATTTCGATGTGGGAAAAATGGGAATCGAACACGCACTTTTGCCGGAACAGGGACTGACTGTGGCAGGGGATGTGATCATTGGTGCGGATTCACACACATGTACTTACGGAGCATTGGGAGCATTTTCTACAGGTGTGGGAAGTACGGATATGGCGGCAGGAATGGCGACCGGAAAAGCTTGGTTTAAAGTGCCGTCTGCGATTCGGTTTAACATTGTAGGAAAGCCTTCTAAATGGGTCAGCGGAAAAGATGTGATCTTACATATCATTGGAATGATCGGTGTTGACGGAGCTTTATATAAATCTATGGAATTTGTGGGAGAGGGAATTCAGTACCTGACCATGGACGATCGTTTTACCATTGCCAATATGGCAATCGAAGCAGGGGGCAAAAACGGTATTTTCCCGGTGGATGACCTTGCGATTCAGTATATGAAAGAGCATTCCAAAAAGGAATATAAGATCTATGAAGCAGATGAAGATGCGATCTATGATGAAACCTATACCATTGACTTAAGCACTTTAAAACCGACGGTAGCATTTCCGCATTTGCCGGAAAACACGAAAACCATCGATGAGATTACGGAAGATGTCGTCATCGACCAGGTTGTGATCGGATCCTGTACCAACGGACGTATGGACGATCTTCGCACCGCAGCGGAAATCTTAAAAGGACGTCAGTGCAAAAAGGGACTTCGTGTGATCATCATTCCGGGAACCCAGAATATTTATCTGCAGGCTATGGAGGAAGGTCTGATCAAAACCTTTATCGAGGCCGGTGCTGTTGTCAGCACACCAACCTGCGGTCCTTGCCTTGGCGGTTATATGGGAATCCTGGCAGCAGGAGAGCGCTGTGTGTCTACGACCAACCGTAACTTTGTGGGACGTATGGGAC
>CAZOJX010000042.1:0-14088 GCA_964580255.1 uncultured Lachnoclostridium sp.
TACGCTGCCAACGCCTTCATATTCGCTAGCAAGCAGAGCTCGCAATTCTTCTTTTGCAGCATTCTGAGCCGCTTTAATAGTTGGATCAACAGTTTCCAATAATGACACACATGCATCAAATTCTGCTTTTCCAGCATTCATTATATCGCGATCAGTAGCTCTTAAAATCTTACCAAGTGCTTCTCTAGCTTTTTGTTCATATTCAAATCTTGATGAACTAGTATAATCTGCATTTGCGATATTTTCATTCATTATGGCTTCTTTTTCTTTAAAAGCCGCTTCTCTTTCTTCAATGAATTTCTTGTGCTCTTTCATTGCCTCTTCATCATCTAAAGGCAATGCATCAAATTCAGCTTTAGCTTTTGCCAAAAGCATATTGGCTTCGTCTTCCTCTGTTGCACCATAAAGGATATCCGGCCATTTATTCAAAAATGCAATGATCAAATCTCCTTGTTCATCGGTATACTGGCTAGGATCGCCGATTCCACAATATTCCATTAATGCATTATTTGCGTCGTCCCAACTAGCATAATAACGAGTAAGCTCGCCATCTGATTCCTGGGATGCAGGAGCTTCGTTACTTGAAGCGAATGCCGTCATTGAGGACATAACCATTGATGCACAAACGGCAAAAATTAACAATTTTTTTAGTTTCGTTTTCAACCTCATCTTTCGTCTCTCCTTCTTTACTTTTAATTACGGAAATATTTCATCATTATATTCATTTCTCTTTATTTCCGTTTTTTACATTATATCATTTTGACCTCATGTGTCAATTATAAACATCATTATGATAATGCAATATCAAAATGTCTACCTTACGATACACTTAAGGGGGAGTTAAAAATGATTGCCGAACGTATCAAGACATTGCGCGAGCATCACAATTTAACACAGGCAGAGTTGGCGAAACGTTTGCGAATTACACGTTCAAGTGTTAATGCATGGGAGCTTGGAATTTCCGTACCAAGTACCTTTTACATTGTTGAATTGGCTCATCTTTTTAGTGTTTCCACAGACTACTTACTTGGAGTTAATTCTACCGCCACATTAGATGTGTCAGGTCTTTCAGATAAAGACATTGAATTATTACATAATATCGTTCTACATTTACGCACAAAAAATCCGCAAGAGAACTAACTATTCTCTTACGGATTTTTTCATACTCGTTAATTTCTTTGTTATACTTTAAATCGGTATCCCACACCCCAGATTGTTTCGATGTACTGTGGCTTGGAGGTATCATATTCGATCTTTTCCCTGATCTTTTTGATATGCACCGTTACCGTCGCAATATCTCCGATGGATTCCATATCCCAGATTTCCTTAAACAGTTCTTCTTTTGTATAAACATGGTTTGGGTTCTGTGCAAGGAAGGTTAAAAGATCAAATTCTTTTGAGGTAAAATTGGTTTCCTCTCCATTGACCCATACACGACGAGCTGTTTTATCGATCTTAATCCCGCGGATCTCAATGACATCATTGCTCGGCATTCCGCTGTTGATCAGGCGCTCATATCTTGCCAGATGCGCTTTGACTCTGGCAACCATTTCACTTGGGCTGAACGGTTTCGTCATATAGTCATCAGCTCCCATACCTAAGCCTCGGATCTTATCGATATCATCTTTTTTCGCCGAAACGATGATGATCGGCGTATTCTTTGTTTCGCGGATCTTGCGACAGATTTCAAATCCATCAACTCCCGGAAGCATCAGATCTAAAATGATCAGATCAAACTCCTCTTTCAGGCCTTTCAGAAGTCCTGCATCTCCCTGATTTACCACTTCTACTTCAAAACCGCTGAGCTCTAAATAATCTTTTTCCAGCTCTGCGATCGCTACTTCGTCCTCTACGATCAAAATTCTACTCATTGTTCGGAACCTCCTGATATTTTCTAAGTACAAGGTACATCACTGTACCGATTCCTTCTTTACTGGTTACCCAGATCTTGCCGCCATGATCTTCCATGATCTTCTTTACAATGGAAAGACCAATTCCGCTTCCGCCCTTGGAAGAATTTCGGGAAGCGTCTGTTCGATAAAAGCGGTCAAAAATGTACGGCAGATCTTTTGCAGCAATTCCTTTTCCGTTGTCCTCGATCTCTACCTGTACAAAATCCCCCACATCCTTTACCGTCATGCGAATCTTTGTCTCTGCTTTATCGGAATATTTCTTTGAATTTCCGATGATATTGTTGATCACACGTTTGATCTGCTCTGCATCAGCGATCATCTGAACGGAATCATCCACATAGTTCTGATAGGTGAAGCCGATATGCTCATCTTCCAGTTCCCGGCTCAAATCTTCCGCACAATCCTCAAAATAATCCACCACATGGATCCGGTTAAATGTATAAGGAATCTTGTTGGTATCGATCTTGGAATAGAAAGACAGCTCATTGATCAGATGATCCATATCGATTGCCTTGCTGTAGATTGTCTGCAGATATTTATTCTGCTTTTCCGGTGTATCAGCCACGCCGTCCATCAACCCTTCCACATAACCTTTGATGGCTGTGATCGGCGTTTTCAGGTCATGAGAAATGTTGCTGATCAGTTCTTTATTCTGCTGCTCAGACTGTATTTTTTCCTCTGCATTCGCCTTTAACCGCTTTCGCATTTCCTCGAAGTCTTCACACAATTCTCCAATCTCGTCCTTGTTGTGCACTTCGATCTCAAAATCCAGATTTCCATTTTTGATATTTTTCGTTGCCACCTGCAGCATATGGATCGGTGTTACAATGCTGTGATAGATCCAGAGCACCAGGCAGATTACGATCACAGGAACGATCAGACAAATAAGCATGGTCAGATCTGAAATGTATTCCCGAACCTCCGTTGCAAACATTTTTACTGCCTGGGTAATTTTTTCTACCGATGCGTTTTCCACCTGCAGTGCGTAAAGTTCATCCATATGATAATGGGTAAAGGTGATTATGCCGGCACTCAGAAGTGTCATCGGAAGACCGATGATCAAAAAGAATGCCAAAAAAAGTTTCGACTTTATTTTCATAGTTTATCATCTCCATATCTTTTTTCATTATAGCACAACCGCTCTGGCTCCACACCTAAACAATTGGTAACTTTCTAAATTTTTTCTAAAGGTTCCTCTCCATTAAACAAAAACAGACACGCCAAAGCGTGCCTGTCATGATTCTGCTCATTCTTATAAATATTTCTTTAAAATCTCAGCCTTATCTGTTTTCTCCCAAGGAAGATCAAGATCTGTTCTTCCAAAATGGCCGTAAGCTGCAGTCTGTTTATAGATCGGACGGCGAAGATCCAGCATTTTGATGATTCCTGCCGGACGAAGATCAAAGTTCTCTCTGATCATTTCCACCAGTTTTTCTTCAGAAAGCTTTCCGGTTCCAAAGGTATCTACCATAATGGAGGTTGGGTGTGCTACACCAATGGCATAGGACAGCTGAATCTCACATTTTTCTGCAAGTCCTGCTGCAACGATATTTTTTGCCACATAACGGGCTGCATAAGCTGCGGAACGGTCTACTTTCGTACAGTCTTTTCCTGAGAATGCTCCACCGCCGTGACGTGCATATCCGCCGTAAGTATCCACGATGATCTTACGTCCGGTAAGTCCGCTGTCTCCATGAGGTCCGCCGATTACAAAGCGTCCCGTTGGGTTGATAAAGAATTTGGTGTCTGCATCAACCATTTCTTTTGGAAGGATTTCATCAAATACATATTTTTTGATGTCTTCATGGATCTGTTCCTGGCTTACCTCTTCGCTGTGCTGAGTCGATAAAACGACTGCGTCCAGACGAGCCGGCTTTCCGTTTTCATCATATTCTACAGTGACCTGTGTTTTTCCGTCCGGTCGAAGGTATGGCAACGTACCGTTTTTACGAACCTCTGTCAGGCGAAGTGCCAGTTTATGTGCCAGAGAAATGGCATACGGCATCAATTCCGGTGTTTCATTGGAAGCGTAGCCAAACATCATTCCCTGATCTCCTGCACCGATTGCTTCAATCTCCTCCTCGCTCATGCGGTTTTCTTTCGCTTCCAGCGCTTTATCAACACCCATTGCGATGTCTGTAGACTGTTCATCAATCGCAGTGATCACCGCACAGTTATCCGCATCAAATCCGAATTTTCCTCTGGTGTAGCCAATCTCACGGATCGTCTCACGCACGATCTTCTGAATGTCCACATACGCATTGGTCGTAATCTCTCCCATTACAAGCACCAGTCCTGTAGTGGTTGCTGTTTCACATGCCACACGGCTCATCGGATCTTTTTCCATCAATGCATCTAAGATCGCATCAGAGATCTGATCACAGATTTTGTCCGGATGTCCTTCAGTTACAGATTCGGAAGTAAATAAAAATTTTTCCATCGTTTCTTCTACCTTTCTTCTTTGAGAAAGAATCTCTTACGGATTCGCATAAAAAAAGGTCCGCATAAGCGGACCTGAATCTATCTTGACACTCAAATCCTCTTATTGTTCGATTACTCGCTCAGGTTGGCACCTTCCGTTTCCGGGGTTGCCGTGGCTTCACAGATCCTTTGTATCTCCACCACTCTGAATAAGAGATTTCTTTCTATTTTGTTGTTCTTTTCTGATACGCTGAATATTCTATTACATTGTATTTATCATGTCAAGAACTTTCTATTAGTTAAATCCCACGATCATCTGTGCAACCTTATACGCTGCTACAGAGATTTTACGTCCGCCCTTACCCGGCAGGTTCATAGTATTCCCCATGATACTTCTGCGGATCTTGTGGTAAAGCCGCTGGTCTTTCCTTTTCAGATACTGCCAAAGTTCCTTCTTTTTCGCAAGATTTTCCTCCGTCTTGGAACGGATTGCCAGGATTGATGATACCGTCATCATAATCTCGATATAGCTGATCATGTAATTACGCAGCTTTTTATTTCTAATCTTCCATACGTCACAGTCATCAATGATCAGCTTCGTTACGCGAATCTGCTGATCGATTCGTCCGATCATTACCTTTTCCTGCACAGACTGACCTTCCCGTCCTATATAGTAGCGGTAGAAATTGACGTCCATGTAATACAGCTTTTTCACATATGGCAGTGGGTGATATACATAGATATTGTCCACATAGAAGGTATGTTTCGGAAGCTCCAGCGCACAATCCTTCAGCATCTGTGTACGATAGATTACAGAATGCATCAAAATGTACTGCCCTACATGGAGGAATTTTACATCATTCCATGTAAACACCTGATCCACCGGAAATGCGCTGCGGTACTGCATCACTTTTTTGCGTTTCTTTCCTTCTTTTTCATATACATAATTGCTGATGAACATATCTACCATGTCACCGGATTTTACCAGCTCTGCCAGCTTCTTTAAGATTTTTTGGTAAGCTTCCGGGTTTACCCAGTCATCGCTGTCTACAACTTTATAATATAATCCGGTAGCACAGCGGAGTCCGGCATTCACCGCCTCTCCGTGACCACCGTTTTCCTGATGTACGGCTTTTACGATGGTTGGATACTTCTGTGCATATTCATCTGCAATGGCAGCCGTACCGTCTTTAGAACCATCATTGACAATGATGATCTCTACTTCTTCACCGCCGATCAGCAGGGACTCAATACAGTTTTTCATAAATCCTTCGGAATTATAGGACGGAATTGCAACTGATAATAATTTCATTTTTTCACCTTTTCTACTTTTTGTTTCCCAGTACAATATTGATGTGTTTCACATAAGCCGCAAACGCTGACGGAATCGGGTATTCCCTTTCTACGGTTTCCCGCTCCACAAACAGCATTCCTTCCGGCTCCTGTTCCAGTTCCTCCACACGGATTGCATAACCTCTCATATGCCATTCCCGGTGTGTAAAAATGTGCTTGGAATCCTCCAGCCTTTGGATAAACAGCGGTGCCAGTCCATAGGAACGTACCGTTTCCAGCACTTCGTCTTCAGTAAGAGCTCCCTCCATGTTCGGAAGCTCATATAATCCGGCCAGCAACCCTTTAGACGGGCGCTTTGCGATTGCAAGCTTCTCTCCATCTTTGATGAGCAGTACGGTCTTTTCTTCCACTGTTCTTGCTTTTTTCGGTGCTTTTTTCGGAAATTCGTCAATTCGATCCTGCTTTCTCGCCTTGCACAGAGACGCCACCGGACATTCTCCGCATTTGGCAGGACCATTCGGTACACAGACGATCGCTCCCAGTTCAATGAGTGCCTGGTTAAAATCCCCTGCCCTTCGCATAGGAATGATTTCCTGAATTTCTCCTGCAATGGACTGTTTCACAGAATCTTTTCCAATGTCCCTTTCATCTGCATTGATCCTTGTGATCACACGAAGCACATTTCCATCGACTGCCGGCACCGGAATGCCGAAAGCAATGGAGGAGATGGCCCCCGCAGTATATTTTCCGATTCCCGGAAGCTTTAAAAGCTCCTCAAACTGAGCCGGAAGTTCCCCTTTATTTTCCTTCACAAGAATCTGTGCTGCCTTCTGCATATTTCGGACACGATTATAGTAGCCAAGCCCTTCCCAAAGCTTCAAAAGCTCGTCCTCCGGACATGCCGCCAGTTTTTTCACTGTAGGCAATGCTTTCATGAACCTTGCAAAATATGGCTTCACTGCTTCTACCCTTGTCTGCTGCAGCATGATCTCCGACACCCATACCCGGTATGGAGTTGGTCTGCTGCGCCATGGCAGTGTACGCTTCTGTTTATCATACCATTCCAGCAATGGAACTACGATTTCCTCCAGCATCTACAATCTGACCTCTACTTCATTCATAATCTCCATAGAATCTATGGTTATCTTACAATCCCTCGCCATGATCTGCACGCCGGCTGCCTTTGCTTCCCGCAGAGCGTCTCCAAAGGCTTTATGGGTGGCATCATTTGGCTCTAAATATTTTACAGGGCTCATCTGGATCACAAAAAGAAGATAGGCTTCATATCCATCTCTCATACATTGGATCAGTTCCCTGATATGTTTTACCCCTCTTTCCGTCGGGGCGTCCGGAAAACGGCAGACACCATTTTCTTCCAGTGTCACGCCTTTTACTTCCATAAATATCTTGCGATCTCCGTCCTCAATGTAAAAATCGAAACGGGAATCTCCATATTTTTTCTCGGGAATGACCTTTGCTCCGGCAGAAAACAGATTTCCCGCCTGCAGCCACTCCCGTACTGCATGATTCGGCGCCTGGGAGTCCATATTGATCAGATACGGCGCTTTTTCTACACCGATCAGATCCAGCTTCGTTTTCCTGGCCGGATTGTCATTCCGCTGCACATAAACGGTCGCTCCGGGACAAAGAAGTTCCCGGCACCGCCCGGTGTTTTTCACATGACAGATTTCAATCCCCTGTGCGGTTTCCACGTAGGCGATGAAGCGGTTTGGACGTTCCCGAAAATACGCCTTTTCAATTCCTGCATAATTCATGATCTGCTTACTTATTCAGCTCTTCATAAGCCTTTCTGACGCCCTGAGCCAGCTGATCTGCACAGGAAGTATTTCTCATTCCGCAGGTATTTCCTTTTAAGTAGCCTTCAATCTGTTCTACCGTCATACCTTCTACCAGCTTGCTGATCGCCTTTAAGTTTCCGTTGCAGCCTCCCTGAAAAGAAACATTTGTTACAACATTTCCCTCCAGATCAAACTGAATCATACTTGAACATACATTTTTTGTTTTGTACTGACATGTTTTTGCCATTTTTATTTCCTCCTGTTTCGTAATTTTCTAACTAGTTTATTCTATATTTCCTAAGTTTTCCGGATTTAACCCTTCCAGTTCCGGAAGCACAAATCTTCCGTCCTTGCGAATGAGTACATCATCAAACCAGATCTCGCCTCCGCCGTATTCCGGTGTCTGGATCATAACCAGATCCCAGTGGATTGCAGAATGATTTCCGTTATATGCATCATCATAGCAGTTTCCCGGCGTAAAGTGAATAGATCCCATGATCTTTTCATCAAAAAGAATCTCTTTCATCGGTTTTAAAATGTATGGATTGATGCCGATGGCAAATTCTCCCACATATCTTGCTCCCTCATCGGTGTCAAACACATGGTTGATCCGCTCAGTGTCATTGGCTGTTGCCTTGATAATCTTTCCGTTTTCAAACTCCAGACATACATTTTCATAAGTAAAGCCCTGAAGAACCGAAGGTGTGTTGTAGGTAATCTTTCCGTTTACCGAATCTCTTACCGGGGCAGTGTAAACCTCACCGTCCGGAATGTTCATATGACCGCAGCAGGTGACTGCCGGAATATCTTTGATTGAAAAAGAAAGATCGGTTCCCGGTCCGGTCAGTCTGACACGATCCGTACGTTCCATCAGAGAAACCAGTGCCATGGAAGCCTTCTCCATCTTGCTGTAATCCAGGTTGCATACATCAAAATAAAAATCCTCAAACGCTTCGAAGCTCATATTGCTTAACTGCGCCATTGCTGTTGTCGGGAATCTCAACACAACCCATTTGGTTTTCGGGATACGAATTTCATGATGAACCGGTGTACCGTAAAGTTTTTCGTACATTTCCATTTTTTCTGCCGGAACATCAGACAGTTCCGCACTGTTGTCATTTCCCCGTACACCGATAAATGCGTCCATTTTAGACATTTCTGCACAATCCCGTTCAGCCATGAGCTTTAACTGTTCTTCCGTACAGTTTAACAGAATCTCCCGCTCGATTCTTGGATTTTCATAATGTACAAACGGGATTCCTCCCACTGCATAAACCTCACGAACCAATGCTTTTGCAATATCCTCTGTGGCATTTCCGATATGATTGATCCAAACTTTTTCTCCTGCCTTGATCTCACAGGAATTTCTCACCAGATTTCTGGCCAATTTTTTGATTCTCTCGTCCATGATTCCTCCTATTTCAAAAAGCTGAAAAATACATTTCCACAGTCTTCATATTTTTGTGCTGCGTCCTTCTGTCCTTCCTTGTGTACTGTACCTGTTACCGGATCCAGCACAAAGATGTTCTGGGCATCGTAGCCAACGATCAGCTCCGCGCTGTCTGCATCTGTCATGACAAGCACCGCATTTCCTTCACTGACATAATATAATACTGAGGATAAATTACAACCTGTAAAATTTTCCGCTTGTTTTTTAGAATTTTTTCTTAAGATTTGGTATGGGCTTTCTCCATTCGCAAGCAGCGCACCAATTTCCGCATAAACTCCTTCCTGTTCTAAAAGGATGCGAATTCCTGCCTCCAGACTGTTTGATGCTGACGACGGCTCAATTCCATTGGCAAGTTCCAGAACCGAACGGGTCTTTCGCTTTCCTCTGGCCCAGACCACCTGCCCCTTCGGATCCGTCACAACCCCCATGTCCTTATAGGCTGTCATAACCGCATTGCGAAGTTCACTGTAAACACCGGTTACCCTTCCCCTGCCGTAAGCATAATAGCTCGTGCTTTCGTCTTCCTCCAGAGCAATGTCACGGTCTCCTTCAAACAGGATCTGTTTCGGCGTAATTTCTTTCATTTTTCCTTTTGCCTCTGTCTGGAACCGGAATGCATACTCCAGTTTCTTTGTTTCATCTTCCGTCTCAGTCAGCTTCACAGCGCTTACCAGCTCTTCTTCTGAGCTTGTGATCGTTTCTGCCAATGCGGAAGAATAGGATCCATCTTCATTTTTGGAAATACATTCCAGATTGATCCGGTTATTTTCTATTGCTGCAGAGACAACATATTTATTTTTTGCATAATAGTCAAAATCCCGGACAGCCTGTCCCTTTTGATCCACAATACTTACACGATACATCGGAAACAGGGTATTTCCTGCAAAATCCTCTGATACATCTTCGGCAGCACAAATACCATAGAGAAAATCCGCACTGCTGAATCCCAGAGGGAAAATATATTCTCCGTCTTTCGCCTCATAGGTTCTGCGTACACCAGTCTTCATGTCCATTGTCGTAATCTTCGAAGCCCCAAACCGATCCTCTCCATGCTGCCAGGCGATCATATCTCCGCCACGGGAAATCACATATTTTCCTGCAGCCAGTTCTTCGGTCAGGATTTCTGCTGTCTTTGTATTCAGATCGATCACATAAATATGATCCGCACAGGACAGATAAAGCTTTTCATCATAGCTTAGGTATAAAAGCTTTCCGATCGTATCCTCCAAAACATCGGCGCATTTGCCGCTTTCAATGAACAGCAATTCTTCCGTTGTATTGGTCAGACTGTCATACCTTATGACCGCCACACCGGTTTCTCCCTCATGGCGTCCCCGGTTCATGTAACCTGTCACAATAAAATCCATACTTCCGGAATCTTCCATATTGATCAGACGGATATCAAATTCCTGATGAAGTCCTCTTTTGTCGCTTCCATTTTTAAAGCTGAACACCTTTGACAACTTATTTTGTGCAATGTCATAGCACCACAATTCATTAGAAACCACAAAGTTTACAACATTGCCTTCTTCATTGGAAAGATACTGTACCTCTTCCCATTGCATTCCCAAATTCAGTCCATCCTTTTCAAATACCGGATCCTCCGGCGAGAAGACTCTTTCTGTCGTTCTCTCATAGTCTAAAAGATACATTCGCAGATTGGTCTGGCGGACACGAAAATAATCCTGCACCTGATAGGTTTCCTTTTCTCCCTGTGCATTCTCGTAGGCAACCCGATAATCCAAGTTCAGGGAAACTACATCGTCTTCTAATTCCAGAAATGTCATTTCCGGTTCCCCAGTCCGTTTAACCTTCATACCATTCCAAATGATGGTCTTATACTTGGAGTGGATATCTGCTTTTGCAAGGGAAGTTTCTTTTCTTGAAGAATCCGTCTCCAGATACTGGGTAATCGGATAAATATTCTCCGGATCCAGAGTAGCATTATGAAAATCCAGGGCGAATTTTGTACACGCTTCAATCAATTCCGAAGAACTGTTGGAAATTCTCGTATAATATTTTACGTCCTCCCGGTTTTTCAACTGCACATGAAAGATCAGAATATATTCCTCTGTATCCTCCAGAAGATCCTTAATTTTTACTGAAAACTTCAGATATTGGCTGGCTTTCTCGATTTCTTCCACTTCTCCGTTTTGGATCAGCCGCTCCATATCAGTGCTCCGCACCTCATAGCTGATCTTTTCAATCTCTGCATTGTATTTTTCCAGTGCTGCCGAAACGATCCGTTCCTCATCCAGTGGAACAATGGCATTTCTCAGGCAGGAAGCATCAATCCCGGAAACATATCCGTAGGTTGTATTGATCATTCTTCCGTCCTGCTCAAAATACAGCACCGGCAGAGTAGCCTCCGCCATATGGGCAGTCATATCCAGATTTCCTTTATTATAAAGATAGCTCATAGATACGATTCCCAAAAGAAATGCGATAAAAATTGTAATGATCTTAATAATAACCTTTTTCAAGCTCGTCCTCTATTTCTTCAATAATCTTCCCAGCATCGGTTCTGCGCCCAAGGCATCACAGCAACGCTGATATTTCGTAAGATCCGATTCACTCTCTTTGTGTCTTTTCACAGCACGTATCAGAATATTTTTCGGAGTGTGTTCCATATCGATAAATTCCAAAACCTGAGTATCATAGCCCCACTGCTCCAAAAGTTCTGCACGAAGCCCATCTGTAACCAGTGCCGCAATTCGTTCCTTCAAAAGCCCGTATTGGAAAACCGCAGACAATTCTTCATTTTTAATCTGTCCGTTCAGCTCATGCTGACAGCATGGGACTGAAAGGATTACACTGGCGCCCCATTTCACTGCTTTTTCCAGGGCGTAATCCGTTGCTGTATCACAGGCATGAAGGGTCACAACCATGTCCACTGCTTCCACGCCGGTATAACTTGCAATATCTCCGGTAGTAAAGGTCATCTTTTCATAACCGTATTTTTCTTTTAATTCATTACAGTAAGCGATCACATCTTCCTTCAGATCCAGACCGATCACACGAATATCAAATCCTTTCATGACCTTCAGATAATGGTACATAGCAAAGGTCAGATAAGATTTTCCACAGCCAAAATCAACGATGGTCAGTTCCCGGCCCTTCGGCAATGCTTCTACAATATCCTGGATAAATTCCAAAAATCGATTGATCTGTCTGAATTTGTCATATCTGGAACGAACGATCTTTCCTTCCGCTGTCTGCACACCCAGATCCACCAGAAACGGGATTGGGGTTCCTTCCTCTAAAATGTATCGTTTTTTCCGATTGTGAGATAATTCCGTCGGTTTTATCTCATTTTTCTGTACTTTCTGTTTGATAGTCATGGTTCCCTTTTTGCTAACCAGCACATGAACTGTCTTTTTCGCACTTTCCAGTACCATTTGACCAAAAAAGTGAGCCATCTGCTCCACAATGTATTCCACCGCCTCTGGTTTTCCCAGATTTTCGTGAAATACCTGTTTCCCTTTATATTCTGTTATCTGAAAATACAAACTGTCCTTGAGCATCACCGGGCGAATCTTCACCTTGGAAGCCAATGCCGCTCTTCGCGGATTGCTGATAATGATCTGTGACAGTTCCTCATTCAGTTGTTCCTCTAATATATGCTTTAATTTTTCCATATTTCTGTCCCTTATACAAACAACATGCCAATTTCGTACCTTTTATTGTAACAACGAAAGACTGTTCATGTCAATCCCGGCCGGGAGATCTTCCCGGCCGTCCATAAGCTCTATTTTACAAAAAACGGCTTTTTCTTCGTTCTCTCCTTTTGCAGCGCCGCAGATACATCTCATGATAAAGAAGGATCTGACACAGATCCATCAAAACATCTTCCGCATCATTTTCTGTCTGTACCTGATTTACAATTTCCCGGCATGCAAGACGCATCATCAGCTGATCCGGACATTCGTCAAACAAAATGCCGCCTTCATATTCCATGCGGTCACAGGTTTCTTCCACATAGGGCATCAAACGTCTGGCAGTTTCCGGATACAGACTGTGAATCCTCCTTTTATCACGTTCATGTTCTTCATCATTTCTGGGAAAATAAAACACCCCGGACTCTTTTTCCGGGTAAATCCCATCAAAGGGCAGATATATTTTCTGGTAATACATGGGCTGCACACTTTCTTTTTTATTACTATATGTAACAAATCAAGAAAGGTGTCGAATGGATCCCACCTATACAAAAAGGGACCATCACAGTCCCTTTTCCTTATCTCTGATTCTGTTTTACTTCCTGACGGATCAATGCACGATGCAGTGCCAACTCGGCTCTCTGCACATTGATATTCGGGTCTTTCATCGCCAAACGGCGTTCTGCACGAATCTGTGCTTCTTTTGCACGATTTTCATCAATTTCTTCCGGCCATTCTACGGCTTCTGCCAGAACTGTGATTTCCTCCTGCAGGATCTGGATAAAACCGGAATGGAGTGCTGCTTCTTTGAAGCTGTCTTCCGATTCGGTAATTCTCATGATCCCCGGTTCAATCATACAGGTAGTCGGAACGTGATTTTTGTAAATACCGACCTGTCCTTCTGTTGTATTGAGTTCCAGCATGGTCGCTTCTCCTTCATAGAAGATGCGGTCCGGAGAAATGACTTTCAGTTTAAATGCCTGATTCTCTGCCATATCCCCTCACCTCTTACTTTTTCATGCGGGCTACAACATCATCAATACTTCCTGCATTTAAGAAATGTCCTTCCGGAATGTTGTCATGCTTGCCTTCCAGAATTTCCTTGAATCCCTGAATGGTTTCTTCCAGTGGTACATAACGTCCTTCCAGACCGGTAAACTGTCCTGCAACATGGAACGGCTGTGATAAGAATCTCTGCACTTTTCTTGCACGGGATACGATGAGTTTTTCTTCTTCTGATAACTCGTCCATACCAAGGATTGCAATGATATCCTGCAGTTCTTTGTATCTCTGTAAGATTTCCTGTACGCCGCGGGCAACCTGATAATGTTCTTCCCCAACGATCTTCGGATCCAGGATACGGGAAGTAGATTCCAGTGGATCAACAGCCGGATAAATACCAAGTTCTACGATGGAACGTGATAAAACGGTTGTTGCATCCAGATGAGCGAAGGTTGTTGCCGGAGCAGGGTCTGTTAAGTCGTCCGCAGGCACGTAAACTGCCTGTACGGAAGTGATGGAACCATTCTTTGTGGAAGTGATTCGCTCCTGCAGGG
>CAZOJX010000043.1:0-13710 GCA_964580255.1 uncultured Lachnoclostridium sp.
TTACGAGTTCATTATAACATGATTTTCTAAAAATGCAAGGGAAAACCTTGATTTTTCTAAGTTTTTCCCTACCTTTTTCATCTAAAAACTTTTAATCCATACATTCCAGCATCAACAGCATTCCGGAGGAAAATTCAATCCTTCCCGTTTCCTCCACAAGCTCATTGGAAATTCCCAAAGATCCGCTGGTCCTTACATCAAAACAGTAATCACTAAGAGGATAACGAAATCCTGTCAGTGTCACTCCGGTAACCTCCGTTGTCAGAGGAATCAGGGAAATGTAAGTTCCGTACTGCTCCTCTCTGCGGATCGTGGTCGGTTTCGTCAAAATCCTTACTCTGTTATGAGCATCTGCCATAAAGCAGTCAACCCCTGCCGTCTGCGGATGAACCATGGTCATCACATTTCCAAAAAGGTGATCCAGACGATTTCCTTCACTGGCTCCCAGGATCGTGATCTTTTCTGCTCCAAGCTCCATTCCGAGACGAACTGCAATCTCTGTATCCGTCAGATCCTTTTCCGGCCGGTAGCGGCGGATTGGAATCTCTTTTTCTTCATATTTCGGAAGAAGATCCGCTCCCAGGGAATCAAAATCTCCCACAATATGCGTTGGCAGGATTCCTGAATGTTCACAAAACAGCAGTCCTTTATCAGCAGCAATCAGAATCTCCGGCTGTTCCTTTTCTACAAACGGGACAGCAAATTCCGGATCGATCCTGCCGCCGCTGATGATCACACATGATTTCATCTAAACTTCCTCAAATGCTTTATGGAATTTCTCTACCTGTTCGGTAATGTGGTCACCAAACACTGCACTTCCCGCAACGATCACATTGGCTCCGGCTTCCAGAATTTCCTTTACATTGTCCGGTGTTACACCGCCATCGATCTCAATGTCAATCTGAAGTCCCCGTTCGTCAATCATCTTTTTCAGAGCTTTGATCTTTTCTGTCATGGCAGGAATATATTTTTGTCCGCCAAATCCCGGATTTACGCTCATCAAAAGCACCATATCCACATCTTCCAGCACATAGTCCAGCACATTTAACGGGGTCGCCGGATTTAATACGACACCGGCTTTCAGACCTTTCCCTTTGATTGCCTGAATCGTTCTGTGAAGATGTTTGCAGGCTTCAGCATGAACTGTGATCATATCAGCCCCTGCATCTGCCATGGCATCTACATAGCGAACCGGTTCTGTGACCATCATATGAACATCAAAGAAAAGGCGGGTCTTTTTTCTTAACGCCTTGATCACCGGCATACCAAAAGAAATACTCGGCACAAAATCACCGTCCATAACGTCCAGATGCAGCCATTTCACGCCTGCGTTTTCCAGTTCCTGTAACTGTTCTCCTGTTCTCCAAAAATCTGCTGATAAAAGAGATGGTGCTAAAATTCTCATAAGTATTTCCTCTTTTCCTTTTCTTTTAATTCTTCATATAACATTTGGTAATTTTCATATCTGCTCCGGCTGAGTTTTCCCTCTGCCAAAGCTTCCTTCACGCCGCAGACCGGCTCATTTAAATGAACACAGCCCAAAAACTTACATTGATCTTCGTAAGGCGCAAATTCCGGAAAATATGCTTTCAAATCCTCTTTTTCCATATCACTGACATAAAGAGAGCTAAATCCCGGTGTGTCAAAAATATAAGTATCCTCTGCAATGGCGATCAGTTCAGAATGTCTGGTGGTATGCTTTCCTCTCTCGATCTTTTCACTGATATTTCCTGTTTCCATGTGGATCTCTGACTGGAGAAGATTGATGATCGATGATTTTCCCACACCGGAAGGGCCCGCTACCGTACTGGTCTTTCCTCTGAGGATCTCCATGATCTTGGAAATTCCTTCCTCCTTCATGGCACTGACCGAAAGCACCTGATAGCCGCAGCCTTCATAGGTTTTTGCAAGTTCCTCCAGCTTTGCCTTCTCCGCCACATCAGTTTTATTAAATACCAGCACGACCGGAATTTCTTTCTGTTCCATCATAATCAGAAATCTGTCCAAAAGGTTCAGATTCGGATCCGGCTTCGCCGCCGCAAAAATGACAATGGCCTGATCCACATTCGCCACTGCCGGACGGATCAGAAAATTTTTCCGTTCCAGGATATCCTCCATATTTCCTTTTTTCTTTTCTTCGTCTAAAACCGTAATCTCTACGTTATCTCCAACAAAAGGCTTAAGCTTCCTGTTACGGAAGCTTCCCTTTGCCTTGCATTCATATATGCCGGTCTTTGTCTGTACATAATAAAATCCGGCAATTCCTTTGATAATTTTTCCCTGCATGAATTTCCTTTTTATTTTTTCCGAAAGGATTTAATCATTATTTGAAGAAGTATCTCCTTCGGAATTATCAGAGCCGCTGTTATCTGTCTTTTCACTTTCTTCCGGTTTTGGTCCTTTGCTCAGATAGATCTGAACCATGGATCCCGGTGCCAGCTTTTCATCTGCAGCCGGTGACGTTTTAAATACTCTGCCCTCAGTTTCATCACTGTATTCTTCATATACTTCAACGCTCAGCCCCAATGCATGAAGCTTTTCAATGGCACGATCCTTCGGATTTCCCCAAAGGTTCGGCATGGTTACCTTTTCCGGTCCCTTGCTGACTACCAGGTCAATGGTAACACCTTCTTCTACAGAATTTCCGCCGGCAATGCTCTGATTGATCACATTTCCGGAAGCTACGGTGTCACTGTACTGCTCCGTAATGCTGCCGACCGCAAGCCCGGCATTTTTGATCGCAACCTCTGCGTTTTCTCTGGTTGTATTTACTACCGAAGGAACCGTTGTAAATTTCGTTTCAGCACCCTTGCTGACGCTCATGATAACGATCGTTCCCTTCGGCTGTTCGGTTCCCACGTCCGGAGAAGTTTTGATTACTTTTCCTTCTTTTACGGAATCATGGTAAACTTCTGTATAATCAACCACAAAGCCTTCCTGTTCCAGACGGTATTTCGCATCTTCCTTGCTCTGTCCGGTAATGTCCGGAATTTTTACCATTTCTGTCTTCTTCATGGCGATCACAACCTGAATGGTCGTATTTTTTTCAACAGTTTCCTTTGGATCTACACTCTGACGCATAATCTGACCGTCTTCGTATTCCTCTGATTCTTCGCTTCCGGCTGATTCAATGCCCAGTCCCAGCCGGTTCAATGCAGTCTTCGCCTCTTCATAGGTATATCCGAGAATATCGATCATTTCTACTGTGTCCTCTGCTTCTTCCTCTGTCTGCTGAGGCTCCTCTTTTTTCTCGCTGTCTCCCTTAAAAAAGCCAAATCCGAAGATTTTTCCGGCCAGCATAATGATCATCAGAAGAATGATCACTGCCGCTGCAATACCGCCGATGGTCATGATCTTTTCCATGCGGGGATCCATATCCTCGTCATCGTCATCATCATATTCATCATCATCGTAATCGTCGTCATATTCATCGTCATAATCATCGTCTTCGTACTCATCATCGTACTCATCGTCATATTCATCGTCTTCGTAGTCATCTTCATCATCAAACGGATACGAATTCTTTTCTTCGTCTTCCGGAAGCTGGATCCTTCCCGTTTCCTTTTTGATCCTTGAAAGATCATCTTTTGTGATCATGACTGTTTTGGCAGCTTCATCAAGATCTACCCGTTTTACAAAATCTACATTTGGTGTCTGTAAAGACTGTTTCAGATCTGTGATCAGATCTGCCATATTGGCATAACGTTTTGCAGCAATCTTTTCTGTACATTTATAAATAATACTTTCCAGACTGATCGGAAGCTCCGGACAATAATTTCTCGGAGACGGCAGTTCTTCCTGCAAATGCTTCACTGCCACTGCTACTGTTGTTTCTCCGTCAAAAGGCACTCTGCCCGTAACCATTTCAAACATTACGATACCAAGAGAGTAAATATCGCTTTTGGCATCACTGTAACCGCCTCTTGCCTGCTCCGGCGAGGTGTAATGTACGGATCCCATAGCATTAGAAGCAATGGTTTCAGACGTCGCTGCTTTTGCGATTCCAAAGTCCATGACCTTTACTTTTCCATCCTTGGAGATCATGATGTTCTGCGGCTTGATATCTCTATGTACGATATCATTATTATGTGCCACCTCAAGTCCCATAGAAACCTGAATTGCGATACTGGTCGCTTCCCTAATGGTCAGTTTTCCTTTTCTGTCAATGTAATTTTTCAGGGTAATTCCTTCCACCAGTTCCATTACAATATAATGGATCCCGTGTTCTTCCCCCACATCATAAACATTTACAATGTTCGGATGTGCCAGACAGGCTGCTGCCTGTGCTTCTTCTCTGAATTTACGGACAAAATTTTTATCTTCCCGATATTCGGATTTTAATACTTTTACTGCTACAAAGCGGTTCAGTTTCTGATCCCGTCCTTTATATACCAAAGACATTCCGCCCGAACCGATTTTGCTGAGGATCTCATAACGATCCCCAATGATCATTCCTGCTTTTAACATTCTTTATACCTCACCTGTATCTGAATTTACTACTATCACTGCGATGTTATCTTTTCCGCCGTTGCGATTTGCTGTTTCTACCAGCTTTTTGGCGATTTTTTCCGGTGTCTTTGCACTGCGAAGCAGCACTGCCAGCTGTGCATCGTCCACCATATTGCTCAACCCGTCGGAGCACATCAGCAGGACGCTTTTTTTCGTCAATGTAAATTCAAAATAATCTGCACGGATGTCTTTTCCAGCTCCTACTGCTCTTGTAATGATATTTTTATCCGGGTGCATTCTGGCACTCTCTCTGGTAAGCTCCCCAAGCCGGATCATTTCCTGCACCAGAGAATGATCCACTGTGATCTGTGTCAGCACATCTTCCATACAATACAGACGACTGTCACCCACATTTGCCACATAGGCTTTATCTCCCAGGATCGTCAGGGCGACCAATGTAGTTCCCATTCCTTTCAGTTCCGGATTTTCTTTGGACTTTTCAAGCAGTCCGCGATTGGCATACCTGATGGCATCGTCAAAAATCTTGTGTGGATTTTTCTGAAGACTTAAGGAAACCGACTCCAGAAATTTTTTCACACTGTAGGAGGAAGCAAAATCTCCCGCCTGATGACCGCCCATTCCATCTGCTACAATAAACAGATTCGGAAGATTTCCAATCGGCTCCATGCAGGAAAATACATAATCCTGATTTACCAGTCTGGTTCTTCCAATGTCAGTCATGGCATATGAATTTAACATTCCACTTCTCCTTTCTTCTGATCTAAATAGCTCTTTCTAAGCTGTCCACAGGCACCGTCAATGTCTCTGCCCATTTCCCTTCTTATAGTAACATTTATTCCATTTTTTTCAAGTTTATTTCGAAAAGCCTGACATTCCTGCTTATTCGGCTGTACAAAATCCCGCTCCTTGATCGGATTGACCGGGATGAGGTTCACATGACAAGGAAATTTTCCGATGAGTCTTGTCAGTTCCTCTGCGTCCTGTTTTGTATCATTCACACCGCCCACCAGACTGTATTCAAAGGTAATGCGTCTGCCTGTCTGTTCATAATAATACCGGCAGGCCTCCAGCACCTCTTTCAGATCATATTTATTAGCGATCGGCATCAGTTTCTTTCTCTTTTCCTGTGTCGTGGCATGAAGGGACAATGCCAGGGTCAGCTGAAAATGTTCCTCGGCAAGCTGACGGATTTTCGGCACGATCCCGCAGGTGGAAACTGTCAGATTTCGCTGGCTGATATTTAAGCCGTTTTCATCTGTCAGGAGCTTGACAAACTGCACCAGATTGTCATAATTATCCAGCGGTTCTCCGGTTCCCATGACTACCACATTGTGCACACGCTCTCCCGAAAGCTTCTGAATCTGATAGATCTGCCCCAGCATTTCCGAAGGAGCCAGATCTCTGACCTTTCCTCCAATGGTAGAAGCGCAGAAACGACAGCCCATCAGGCAGCCCACCTGTGAGGAAATACACACAGAATTTCCATGGTGATATTTCATCAGAACGCTTTCCACCACATGACCGTCCGGCAGCCGAAACAGATATTTCTGTGTACCGTCCAGCTTTGAAGTCTGTACTGCCACAGCTTCCAGACTGTTCAATGTATAATTTTCTTTTAATTTTTCCCTGAGATTCTTCGACAGGTTCGTCATTTCATCAAAGGAATCTGCCAGTTTTTCATGAATCCAGGAATAAATCTGCTTTGCACGGAATTTCTTTTCCCCAATGCTTTGCAGTTCTTCTGTTAATTGTTCTAAGTTTAATGATTTGATATCTTTCATAAGTCAGTTTTCTGGAATTTCGCAAGGAAAAATCCATCTGTTTTTTCCCTTCCCGGAAGAAGCTGTAAAACACCTTCCCTCTCCGTATTTTTCAGCAGTTCCTCACAGATACAGCCCTCCAGGGAAACCAGCCGTAAAGGAAGGTTTTTCAAGATCCAGTCAACCTGCTGATCATTTTCTTCTTTGGTGATCGTACAGGTGCTGTAGATTAACGTACCGCCTTTTTTCACATAGGCCGCAGCATTTTTTAAGATCGTCCGCTGCAGCTTTGCCAGTTCTTCAATCTGCTCCTGGGTCATACGGTATTTGATGTCACTCTTTTTCTTTAATACCCCAAGACCTGAGCATGGCAGATCTGCGATCACAATGTCCGCTGATTCTTTTGATTCTTCCTCATACACTGTCGCATCTGCTTTTTTTGCCGTTATATTAGAAAATCCGCAGCGCTGAATATTTTCCCGGATCAGTCCTACTTTGTAATCTGTCAGATCTCTTGCTTCCACCTGTCCGGTTCCCTGTAAAAGATCCGCTGTATGAATACTTTTTCCTCCCGGTGCCGCACAAATGTCGATCACCCGGTCACCTTTTTTTGGTGCCGCTGCCAGACCAACCAGCATAGAACTTACATCCTGTACCTGAAAATATCCTTTTTCAAAGCTTTCCAGAAATCCAAGGGAATCATACCCTGAAATTTCCAATGCATTTTCCACATACGGAGCCTTTTCCACAGTCACCCCTTCTTTTTCCAGGAGTTTTACACATTCTTCCGTGGAAATTTTGCTGTTATTTACACGAACGGTCGTTTTCCCCACCTGCTCATACAAAGAATCAAACATCTTTTTTGCTGCTTCCGCTCCGTAGGTCTTTACTACCTTCTCAACAAGCCATTCCGGCACTGAATACGCTGCCGACCATGCTTTGACCGGATTCTTTGACTCATCCGGCATGGAAAGCGTCTCTTTTTGTCTGGAAAGATTTCGAAGAACTCCGTTCACAAACCCTTTCAGGTTCTGAAAACCCTTTTTCTGTGCCAGCTTTACTGCCTCATTGCAGGCTGCACTGTCAGGAACACTGTCCATATAAAAAATCTGATAAACCGCCATGCGTAAAATGCAGCGAATGACCGGCTTCATTTTTTTCACAGGTGTTTTGGATACCTGATCGATCCAGTAATCCAGCGTCAGTTTCCGTTCTACAGTTCCTTCTACCAGGCGTGTTAAAAATGCCCGTTCCTGTTTTTCCATATAAAGATATTTATCTAAAGTTTCTTTTAGCAGTACATTTGGATAGGCACCGTTTTTCTCTGTTTCCAGCAAGATCTCCAGTGCCATTTCCCGTAAATTCAGACTGTTAGTCATCTCGTCTTCTTCCTCCAAAAAGAATGATCAGACGAAGGAGTGATAAAAGCGTTGCGATCACCGCTGCCACATACGTCATGGCTGCTGCTGAAAGCACCTTTTTGGCTCCCTTCAGTTCGTCCTCATAAAGCATATTTGACTGTTCCAGAATCTGCAGTGCTCTGGAAGATGCATTAAATTCTACCGGTAAGGTAATGATCTGAAAGATCAAGCTGAAAGAAAACAGCAGGATTCCCAAATCTAAAAATCCGCTGATCCCAAACAACAGTCCCAGCAGGATCATTGGCCAGGAAAGTTTGCTTCCCAAATTAACCACCGGAACGATCGAATTGCGGACAGTCAATGGTACATATTTTTGTGAATGCTGGATCGCATGACCGCATTCGTGGGCCGCAACACCGATCGCCGCAATACTTGTAGAATTGATGGTCGTATCAGAAAGTCTTAACACCTGTTCCTTCGGGCTGTAGTGATCTGTCAGATCACCTGAAATCCTTTCGATACGGATATGATAAAGTCCTGCATTGTTCAAAATCCTTCTTGCCGCCTCTGTGGCAGTCATTCCGCTGTGACTTCTGATCTTTCCGTACTTTGCATAAGTTGTCTTCACTTTAGAAGACGCAAGCATGGAGATCACTGCTCCGATCAAAACCAAAAAATATGTCCAATCATAAAAACCATAGTAAGGCATCTTATTTCCTCCTTCACTGCTTCGAAAGATCCGTATCCGGTCCTTCTATTCTCCAAGCTGTGTTCCATTCATTAACTGATATCCCCGTAAAAACGCATCGGTTGTCATACGTTTTTTGCCTTCCAGCTGGATTTCCTTCAAAGAAAGGGTTCCCTTGCCGGTCTTTATCAGAATTTCGTCTTTGGATACTTTTATGATTTCTCCAAATGCTCCCTCATATTCTTCCTCTAATACGTCTGCTGACCAGATCTTTAAGGTTTTGCTGCCAAGTTTTGTATAGGCACTTGGCCATGGGTTAAATCCTCTGATCAGTCGTTCGATTTCTGCTGCCGATTTTGAAAAATCGATCTTTCCAAGATCCTTGGTGATCATTTTTGCGTAAGCAGTGGTCGTTTCTCCCTGCTTTTCCGGTTTCACCTTTCCCTGCTCGATCAGATCCATAGTCTCTACGCAAAGCTTTGCTCCTGCAGCACTTAATTTATCAAACAATGAGCCGCCGGTCTCCTTCGTTTCCAAAGGTACGACCACCTTTGTCAGCATATCTCCCGTATCCAGACCTTCGTCCATCTGCATGATGGTCACACCGGTCTCTTTCAGGCCGTCTACTACCGCCCACTGGATCGGTGCCGCGCCACGGTATGCCGGAAGCAGTGATGCGTGTACATTGATACAGCCGTATTTTTTCATTTCCAGAATACTTTTCGGAATGATCTGTCCAAAAGCTACGACCACACAGATATCCGCCGGAATTTTCTCCAGTTCTTCTACCACTTGAGGATCTCTGATCCGTTTTGGCTGCAGTACCGGCAGACCGTGCTTTAATGCTACCTCTTTTACCGGAGGAAACTGCATTTCATGACCTCTGCCCTTCGGTTTATCCGGCTGTGTCACAACTGCGGTCACTTCATGACCGGCCGCAAGGATACTTTCCAAAACTCCGGTAGAAAAATCCGGTGTTCCCATAAAAATCACTTTCATTAATTTTCTTCTTCCTCCTCTCCATAGCCATCCAGTTCGTTGTCACGAAGCTTACCTTCAACAAGATCTACATAAAGTTTTCCGTCTAAATGGTCGATCTCATGGCAGATTGCTCTTGCGAGAAGTTCTTCTCCCTCAATGATACATTTTTCCATAGCTTCATCGTAAAATTCCGCTTTTACATACATTGGACGGGTAACCGTACCATTTTTTCCCGGTACGCTTAAACAGCCTTCGCTTCCTGTCTGGCTTCCAGAGGTTTCCAGAATCTTTGGATTGATCATGACAATCGGACCTTCTCCCACATCGATCACGACAATTCTTTTTAAGATTCCCACCTGCGGTGCCGCAAGTCCTACGCCCTGCTGTTCATACATGGTATCCAGCATATCATCCACTAACTGAACGATCTTCGGTGTTACCTCTTTCACTTCACGGCAGGTTTCCCGTAAACAATCGTCCTCACCCATAATTCTCATTTTTCTCAATGCCATTTTCTTTTCCTCCTCGTATTTAATATGCGTAAAGTGGATCTTCTTCAAATTCCACCCGGATTTCCTTTGAAATCATTTCTTTTTGTACCGCTTCTTCGATCCATTCTCTCACCCGGTACAATTCACCGGCATTTTCATGCTTCAGATAAATAACTCTGCGGTAGCTGTCATTTAATTTGGAGATCACTGCCGGCGCCGGTCCGGTTACCCGAAGAAGGGGAATCTCCAGCATAAGGATCTTTTCTTTGATCTTTTCCGCCTCTTTTTCCAGAAGTTCCTCATCTTTTGACTGAAGCAGCATTGCCAGCATCGTTGACATAGGCGGATAAGACATCAGATCTCTGTATGCGATCTCCAGCTCATAGAAGCCTTCATAGTCCTGTGCCGCAGCCTTCTGAACTGCGTAATGTTCCGGCTGATAGGTCTGGATCACTGCATTTCCCGGCATATTTCCTCTGCCGGCTCTTCCCACAGCCTGAGTCAGAAGCTGAAAGGTTCGCTCTGCTGCCATATAATCTGCTCCATGCAGGGAAAGATCTGCCAACAGCACGCCTACCAGCGTAACCTTCGGAAAATCGTGTCCTTTCACGATCATCTGGGTACCGATCAGAATATCCGCTTCTCCCTTTCGAAAACTCTCCAGGATTGCCTCATAACTGCCCTTTTTTCTGGTCGTATCCAGATCCATTCGAAGAATCCTTGCATTCGGAAATTCTTTTTTTACCACTTCCTCTATCTGCTGGGTACCTGCCCGGAATCCTCCGATGTAAGGCGACCCGCATGAAGGGCACTGCTTTACACTCCATTGCTCATATCCGCAGTAATGGCAGCGCATTCTGCCGTCCCTGTGAAAGGTAAGGGACACATCACAATGGGGACACTTTAATACCTGACCGCAGCTTCGGCAGGAAATAAATCCTGTATGTCCTCTGCGGTTTAAAAACAGCATGATCTGCTGTCCCTTTTCCAGGGTTTCTTCTATCTTTGTATGAAGCGTCCGGCTGATCACCGAACGATTTCCTTCTTTTAATTCCTGTCGAAGATCCACCACCTCTACCGAAGCCAGCTTTTGATGATTGATCCGATCCGGCAGCTGAAACAGCCGGTATTCTCCGTAAGACGCCTTCCAGTAGGTTTCCACCGATGGAGTTGCACTGCCTAAAACCAAAGCTGCACCGCTCATTTCGCAGCGCTTCTTTGCAACCTCTCTGGCATGATATTTCGGCGTAGTCTCGCTTTTATAACTGCCTTCATGCTCCTCATCGATCAGGATCAGTCCCAATCGTCGAAAAGGTGTAAACACTGCTGACCTTGGTCCGATCATTACTGAGATTTCTCCCCGCTTTGCCCGTTCCATCTGATCGTAGCGTTCTCCTGCAGACATTTTCGAATGGATTACCGATACCCGATCGCCAAATCTGCTGTAAAACCGCATGACCGTCTGAAAGGTCAGGGCAATTTCCGGAATCAGAACAATCGCCTGCTTTCCTTCCTGCAGCACAGTTTCCAGCATTCCCATGTAAACTTCTGTTTTCCCACTTCCGGTTACCCCATGAAGAAGATAAGCGCCTCTTTTCTTTTCTTCGTAATCTTTTTGAAACTGTCTGATGATTTTCTGCTGCCTTGGGCTTAAAATGATCTCCTTTAACTCCTCCGGCATCATCCTCGGAATGCGGTAGCGAATCTCACTCTCTACCTTTACAATGCCCGCCTCTGCAAGCTCCTTTAATGCAGATGCTGCAGCCGATGCATCTGCCAAAAGGCGTTCCTTTTCCATGGTTCCCTGCGACGTGAGAACGTCCAGGATCCGATGCTTTGCCTTTGCTCTGGGGTGTGCGTTCTTATAGGCTTCTGCTCCTTCTGGCCCCTCCTGTAAGGAAACCAACTCTCTGGTACGTTCCTTTACTTTATTTTTTACCGGAATCACGGTCTTTAATGCCTGATTCATGGTACAGCCATAGCGTTCCCGCATCCATGCCGCCAGACGGATCAGCTGTCCTTCCACCGGAATGGCTCCCTCACAGACTCCTAAAAGTTCCTTGACCTTTCCTTCTTCATAGCTACAGTGATCCGATAAACTGATCACAAACCCGCGAATCCGGCGATTTCCATTTCCAAAAGGAATTTCCACCGGAACCCCCGGATACACCCGGTCTTCCATATCCGCAGGAATCCTGTAGTCAAATACTCTATCCAGTTTTTCCAGTGAAATGTCTACGATCACCCCTGCGTATTTTGTCATTTCTTTTCCAGTTCCAACTCCTGTAATACTTCTTTAATGAGAACTCTTTCATCCATCGGGTACTTCACTCCGCGGATTTCCTGATAATCCTCATGTCCCTTTCCGGCAAGCACGATCACGTCCCCCGGCTTTCCGTTTGCGATCGCATATTTGATCGCCTCTTTTCGATCAATGATCTCGATATATTTTCCATCGGTCTTTTCAAGACCAATCTTAATGTCTTCAATAATCTCCTGCGGTTCTTCAAATCTTGGATTGTCACTCGTCACAATCGTCAAATCTGCCAGTCTTCCGGAAACCTCTCCCATTTCATAGCGACGAAGCTTGGAACGGTTTCCGCCGCAGCCAAACAGGCAGACCAGTCTTTCCGGATGATATTCCTTTAAAGTTGACAATAAGCTTTCCAGACTCATGGCATTATGGGCATAATCGATCAAAAGCATAAAATCATCAGAAACCTTTACCTGTTCGATCCTTCCTTTTGCCTTCGCAGCCTTCAATGCTTCTAAAATATTTTCTCTGGCAATGTCAAAATGTCTGCAGACAGCAATGGCGATCAGCGAATTGTACACACTGAATTTTCCCGGAATATCGATTTCTACCGAAAACTCCATCAGCCCTTTCAGTTCATAGGTCACTCCCAGATATCCCGGTCTGCCCACCAACTGAACATTTTCTGCCCGAAGATCCGCTTTTTCGGAAAATCCAATGGTTTCCAGTGTACAGGTATGTCCTTTCATGACTGTTTCAAAATTTTCATCATCAACATTGCCGATCCCCACCTTGCACTGACGGAACAGCATTCCCTTACAGGCTGCATATTCTTCAAAGCTGGCATGTTCATTCGGACCGATATGATCCGGAGCAAGGTTCATAAAGATTCCCAGCTCAAACGGAATGCCTGCGGTACGATGCATCATCAGTCCCTGAGAGGAAACTTCCATAACGCAGACCTGACAGCCCGCCTCCAGCATTTCTGCGAAATATTTCTGTACAACATAGGATTCCGGTGTGGTATTATTCGCCGGAATATGTTTTTCTCCAATGATCGTCTCGATGGTTCCGATCAGTCCCACACGATAACCGGCCTTTTCCAGAATTGATTTGATCATAAAGGTGGTGGTGGTCTTTCCCTTGGTTCCGGTAATTCCGATCACCTTCAGGCGTTCCGCCGGATGATCAAAATATGCTGCTGAGATCAATGCCAGTGCATAACGGGTATCAGCAACCTTCACGACGGTAACATTTTCCGGTACTGAAACCTCTTTGCTGACGATCAGCACCTTGGCACCTGCCGCTGCTGCCTCTCCTGCTTTTTCATGACTGTCAAAGGCAGTCCCTGCAATGCATACAAACATGGCATCTTTCACTATTTTTCTCGTATCGTAAACCAGTTCGCTGATTTCTCCTTCCAGGTTCCCCTGTACAAGTTCATAATCCAGCCCCTGAAGTAATTGTCTGATCTGTTTCATTTTCTGCCTCCTGCATTTTTTGATTCTATATCTATCAAAGTGCATAAAAACCTAAGTTATATATTAACATAAAGCTTCCCGAATTACCAGTCAGGGATTCTATTTCTGTATCCGTTTATTCTTCATCCTCTTTTTCCGTAAATAAAAAAATCACAAAGCCAAAACTTTGTGATCCTGTAAATAGCGAGAGGGGGATTCGAACCCTCGACACCACGGGTATGAAC
>CAZOJX010000044.1:0-13558 GCA_964580255.1 uncultured Lachnoclostridium sp.
AATTTACCTATTGACAAAGTAGGTTAAAAGAAGTATATTTACACCAACCACAAAAGTAGGTAATACAAAAGAGGATCAAAGGAGAGAAAACTTATGTCTGATTACAAATTTGAAACACTTCAGCTCCATGTAGGACAGGAAAACCCGGATCCGGCAACAGATGCCCGCGCAGTACCGATCTATGCGACCACTTCCTATGTATTTAAGGATTCTGCCCATGCGGCAGCACGTTTCGGATTATCCGATGCAGGAAACATTTACGGAAGACTGACCAATTCTACTCAGGACGTTTTGGAAAAACGTGTAGCAGCTTTAGAAGGCGGTGTGGCAGCATTGGCATTGGCTTCCGGTGCAGCGGCGATCAACTATACCTTGCAGGCATTAGGACAGAACGGAGGACATTTCGTTGCTCAGAAGACTATTTACGGCGGCAGCTACAATCTTCTGGAACATACCTTACCGAATTTTGGAATTACAGCAAGCTTTGTAAATATTCATGATCTTACAGAGGTAGAGGCGGCTATTCAGGAAAATACGAGAGCCATCTACATTGAGACTCTTGGAAATCCAAACAGCGATATTCCGGATATTGATGCATTGGCAGAGCTTGCACACAAGCATGGACTTCCGTTGGTGGTAGACAATACTTTCGGAACGCCATATCTTATCCGTCCGATCGAACATGGTGCAGATATTGTCGTTCATTCTGCAACGAAATTTATGGGTGGTCACGGAACAACCCTTGGAGGTATTATTGTAGATTCCGGCAAATTTGACTGGGCGGCTTCCGGAAATTATCCGGCTATCGCAGAGCCGAACCCAAGCTATCATGGGGTCTCTTTTGTAAAAGCGGCCGGCCCTGCAGCCTTTGTAACCTACATTCGTGCAGTGCTTCTTCGGGATATGGGAGCGACAATCTCTCCGTTTGCTGCATTTTTACTGCTTCAGGGAATTGAAACCTTGTCTTTACGCTTGGAACGCCATGCGGAGAATACGAAAAAGGTGGTAGAATTCCTCTCTACACATCCGCAGGTTGAGAAGGTAAATCATCCATCATTACCGGATCATCCGGATCATGCTCTTTATGAGAAATATTTTCCAAATGGTGGTGCTTCGATCTTTACCTTTGAGATCAAAGGCGGAGTGAAAGAAGCACATCAGTTTATTGATCATTTGAAGATCTTTTCGCTCCTTGCTAATGTGGCAGATGTAAAAAGTCTGGTCATTCACCCGGCGACAACGACTCACAGCCAGCTGACAGAGGAAGAATTAAAGGATCAGGGAATTAAGGAAAACACCATTCGTCTTTCTATTGGTACGGAACATATCGATGATATCATTGCGGATTTACAGAATGCATTTGATGCGGTAAAATAAATGAAAATGTATGATGACCGGCAGGTCATGAAGTTGGAGGTGCCATATGTCTCATATTTATACATCTGCAGATCAGCTGATCGGCAGAACACCCCTTTTGGAACTTTGCGGTATCGAAAAGGAATATGATTTGAAGGCAAAGGTCTTAGCAAAGCTGGAATATCTTAATCCGGCAGGTTCTGTGAAGGATCGTGTTGCTAGAGAAATGATCAATGATGCGGAAAAAGAAGGAAAGTTAAAGAAAGGTTCAGTAATCATTGAGCCGACTTCAGGAAATACGGGAATTGGTCTTGCGTCTGTGGCTGCAGCCAGAGGATACGAGATCATCATCGTAATGCCGGACACCATGTCTGTAGAGCGCAGACAATTGATGAGTGCATATGGTGCAAGGGTGGTGCTCTCGGAAGGATCTAAGGGAATGAAGGGAGCAATCGCAAAGTCCGAAGAACTGGCAGCCCAAATTCCAAACAGCCTGATCATGGGACAGTTTGTAAATTCGGCCAATGCAGCAGCACACCGGAAAACGACCGGACCGGAAATTTATGAGGATACAGACGGTGCAGTCGATATTTTTGTTGCAGGTGTAGGTACCGGTGGTACGATCACCGGTACGGGAGAATATTTGAAATCTAAAAATCCGGAAATTCAGGTAGTAGCAGTGGAACCGAAATCTTCTGCGGTTCTTTCCGGACAGCCGGCCGGACCGCACAAACTGCAGGGAATCGGTGCCGGATTTGTACCGGAGGTTTTGAATACGGAAATTTATGATGAGATTATGCCGGTTGCCAATGAAGATGCTTTTGCTGTGGCAAGGAAGATTGGCAAAAAAGAAGGAATTTTGGTAGGTATTTCTTCCGGAGCGGCAGCGCATGCGGCGATTGAACTTGCAAAACGTCCGGAAAATGAAGGAAAAACCATTGTTGTCCTTCTTCCGGATACCGGAGACAGATATTTGTCTACAGAATTATTTGCAGAAGAATAGAGGAACAAAACATGTTAATTTCTACAAGAGGCAGATATGCCTTGCGGGTACTGATCGATCTGGCAGAGCACGGACAGGACGGGTATATTCCAATGAAAGAGGTTGCTGCCAGGCAGGATATTTCCCTAAAATATCTGGAGCGGATCCTGCCGGTTCTTGTGAAAAATGGATTTGTGGAAGGAATCCATGGCAAAGGCGGCGGTTATCGACTCTTAAAGGAGCCGGAGCAGTGTAAGATCGGAGACATTTTAAGATTGACAGAAGGAGATCTTGCACCGGTAGCCTGCCTGGAATGCGATGCGAAGCCATGCGAACGGGCATATGCCTGCCGTACCTATCCCATGTGGACGGAGTTTTATCATTTGATCAATGAATTTTTTGACAGCAAAACACTGGCAGATGTGATCCGTACGGATATGTCGGATCAATATTCCATCTGACCCTTGATTTTACTGAAAATTTAGTAGCTACTTTTGCGTAAGTATGTTATAATCTCATGGATTGTCATGATGCCGGAGAAAAGCGTTTGCTTTTGCATCTGGCATCATTTATTATACGAGAGAATATGAGGGTAGCTATGCAAAAAGAGAAAAGAAATTCATTTTCGGGTTCATTAGGCTTTGTACTGGCAGCAGCAGGCAGTGCAGTTGGCCTTGGGAATATCTGGAGATTCCCGTATCTTGCTGCGAAGGACGGCGGCGGGCTGTTCCTTGTGATGTATGTACTTCTGGCATTGACCTTTGGTTTTACGCTTCTGGTAACAGAGATCGCTATTGGCAGAAAGACAAAGCAAAGTCCTTTAACAGCATATCAGGTGCTGAGCAAAAAATGGGGATTTTTGGGAACATTGGCATGTATCATTCCGATAATCATTTTACCGTATTATTGCGCCATCGGTGGCTGGGTACTGAAATACTTTCTTGCATTTTTAGGAAAATCCGGTGCGGCAGCAACAGCGGCAGACGGATTCTTTACAGATTTTATCACTTCTCCGACAGAACCGATCATTTTAATGATGATCTTTCTTCTGGTTACGGCAGGAGTCCTGTATCTTGGCGTAAATAAGGGAATTGAAGCATCTTCTAAGATTATGATGCCGATTCTGATCATTCTGGTTATCGGAATTGCAGTTTTTTCTGTGACGATCAGCTATACAGATGCAGAAGGTGTTGCCAGAACCGGTTGGGAGGGCTTAAAGATTTATGTGGTTCCAAATTTTGAAGGAATGACAGTAAAAAAATTCTTTAGTGTTCTGTTAGATGCTATGGGACAGTCCTTCTACAGTCTGAGTATTGCCATGGGAATTTTGGTTACTTACGGTTCCTACTTAAAGGACGACAGCAATCTTGTAAAATCTGTAAACCAGATTGAGATTTTCGATACATTGGTTGCATTTTTTGCGGGTGTTATGATCATTCCGGCAGTTTATGTATTTATGGGCAGAGAAGGAATGACAGCTTCCGGACCAAGCCTGATGTTCGTGTCTTTACCAAAGGTTTTTGCGGAAATGGGCGGTATCGGTAGATTTGTCGGCTGTCTGTTCTTTGCAATGGTGCTTTTTGCAGCATTGACAAGCTCCATTTCCATTATGGAAGCTATCGCTTCCAGCTTGATGGATCGTTTCCACTGGTCCAGAGTGAAGGCTGTTACGGTTGAACTTGTGATCGCAATCTTAGGCGGTTTTGCGGTATGTTTTGGATATAATCGCTGGTACTTTGAACTGCAGCTTCCAAACGGAACAGTAGGTCAGGTATTAGATGTGATGGACTATATCAGCAACAACGTATTGATGCCGATCGTAGCCATCGGAACCTGTATCATGATCGGCTGGGTATTAAAACCGAAGACTGTGATTGAGGAAGTGACAAAGAACGGAGAAAAATTCGGCAGAGAAAAGCTTTATGTAGTGATGCTGAAATACGTTACACCAATCTTACTTTTGATCCTGCTTCTTAAAGCATTAGGAATTATTACATTTATCTAAATAAATTAAAAAAGGCAGTCCGTATCGGGCTGCCTTTTTACTATTCGTGTTCTTCCAGCCAGCGCTGTGCGCAGTGTGCCAGGTAAGCGGCACCTCTAGGAAGACATTCTTCGTTAAACTGTACTTTCGGATTGTGTGCAGAAGCAGCACCACGTTCGTCTAAAAATCCGCTGGACAGATACATAAAAGTGGAAGGCACCTTTTCAGCTACAAAAGCGAAATCTTCAGAAGCACTGGCTGTGATGTTTGGATATTCCATTGTATCCGGCAGTGCAAGCTCACGCATATATCGTACAAAATCCTTGGTGTTTTCGCTGTCGCAGATCAATGGAGGGGCTCCGGCATTGATTTCTACATCTGCCTTGGCACCGTAAACAGCAGCAGTTGCTTCGGCTACCTCTTTTACTCGTTTAACCAGCTTTTCCTGAGCTTCCTTTGTGTCAGCACGTAAAGTCCCGTCCATGATAGCTTCTTCAGGAATGACATTTAGTGTGGTTCCTGCATGGAAAGTTCCGATGGTGATCACACAGGATTGGTGAGGATCCATTTCCCGGGAAATGATCTCCTGCAGCGCAATGATGATATGAGCGCCGACACTGATGGGATCTACGCAGTTCTGCGGCATAGCACCATGTCCGCCCTTTCCTTTGACCTTGATGTGAAGGTCATTGTTGGAAAACATCATGGTGGAAGTATCATTGTACATAAACATGCCGATCGGAAGCTGTCCAGGTCCTACATGATACGCAAGCGCAGCGTCAACCTTTGGATTTTCCAAAAGACCATGTTCCAGCATGTTTACTGCACCGGTCAGACTTTCCTCTCCCGGCTGGAACATCAGCTTTACAGTTCCCTTTAATTCGGTTTCTCTTTCTTTGAGCATTTTTGCAGCAGTCAGGAGCATGGCAGCATGCAGATCATGGCCGCAGCAGTGTGCCGTAGATGGATTTTTTGAAGCGAAAGGAAGACCGCTTTCTTCCGGCATTTCCAATGCGTCCATATCAGCACGCAGAAGCAGTGTTTTTCCGCCGTTTCCGATCAGGCCGGTGATACCTTCTCCGCAGCGCTGAGGTTCAATGCCGTATTCTCTCAGCTTGGTTTCGATATAAGCTCTTGTTTTTGGAAGCACCATGCCGCTTTCTGCATTTGCGTGGAGATAACGCCGATTTTCAAGCAGCTCATTTTCAAGTTCCAGCGCTCTATCATAGTAGTTCATAAATTTTCCTCCTTATGGATGAAGTTTAGATGATAAAACATAGAAAATATTATAGGTTCTTTTTTTGAGTGCGTCAACGCTTTACAAGGCTGAATTACATAGACAAATTATGGAAAACTGTGTATAATAGAAACAATACGTTGTAAGGAGAAAGAAAAATGAAGATTACAGAAGTAAGATTAGGGAAGATCTCAGTACCTTTGAGAGTACCTTTTAAAACAGCACTTCGTACAGTAAACAGTGTGGAAGATGTGGTTGTAGAAATTCACACAGATACAGGTGCAGTTGGATATGGAGAAGCACCGCCAACAGGTGTGATCACAGGTGATACCACCGGGGCGATCATCGGAGCGATCAGAGATCACATTTCCAAGGTGATCATTGGAAAAGAAGTGGATGATTTTGAAAATTTAATGATGGCTGTACAAAGCAGCATGGTAAAAAATACCAGTGCAAAAGCAGCAGTGGATATGGCACTTTGGGATCTGTACGGACAGTTATATAAGATTCCGGCTTACAAATTGATGGGCGGTTCCAGAAAGACCATTTGTACTGATATTACCATCAGTGTAAATGATCCGGAAACTATGGCGAAGGACGCAGCTGATGCGATCGGACGAGGCTATGACTGCCTGAAAGTAAAGGTTGGAAAAGAACCGGAAAAAGACATTGCACGTCTGTCTGCGATTCGTGAAGTGGTTCCGAAAAAGACACTCATTCGCATTGATGCAAATCAGGGCTGGGAACCAAAAGAAGCGGTACGGATCTTAAATGGTATGCAGGAAAAAGGTCTGGATATTGAGTTTGTAGAGCAGCCGGTAAAAGGTCATGACATTGAAGGGCTCAAATATGTTACAGAACGTTCTTATGTGCCGGTACTTGCGGACGAGAGCGTATTTTCCGTAGAAGACGCATTCAAGATCCTGCAGATGCGTGCAGCAGATATGATCAATATCAAGCTGATGAAATGCGGCGGTCTCTACAATGGTCTGAAGATTGCTACAGCAGCAGAAGTTTACGGAGTAGAATGTATGATCGGATGTATGCTGGAAGCGAAAATCTCTGTCAATGCAGCGGTACATCTGGCTTGTGCAAAACAGATCATCACAAAGATCGATCTGGACGGTCCGGTACTCTGCAGCGAAGATCCAATCATTGGCGGTGCAGTGTTTGATGAAAAGAACATTACCGTATCTGATGAACCGGGACTTGGTATCAAAGGAATCGAAGAAGGAAAAATCCTTTATATTTAATAGAAAACCTCCGCAGGGCTTGCGGAGGTTTTTTGATAGGTCATTTGACACCAGTTTTTATTTGTAAGCTAAAACGGCTTTGATAAATTCCCATACTCTTGCAACAGAGGAAATAGAAGCCCGTTCTTTGATCGTGTGGATTTCCTTCAGATCCGGTCCCACGGAAATACAGTCAAGCCCAGGAATCTTTTCGGAAAGGATTCCGCATTCCAGGCCGGCGTGAATCGTTACTACCTGAGGTGCTTTCCCATAAAGTTTCTGATAAACATCAATACACTGTTCCCGGAATTTGGAATCTCTGGCCAGCGGCCATGCAGGGTATTCACCGGAAGTGGAAACGGTACCGCCTAAAAATTCTGTAAGCTGTGTTACCTTATCTGCAACATAGGCTTTGGCGGAAGCAACAGAGCTTCGGATTGAGAAGCACAGCTGCAGATTGTTTTCAGAAAGACTGATGACACCCATATTTAATGAAGTTTCTACAAGTCCCGGAAGATCCATGCACATTGCCTGGACACCATTTGGCATCAGGTTTAATGCAGTGATCAGCTTTTCTTCGGAAGCCGGATCCAGAACATAGGCATCGGCTGCTCCGGCACTTGCCATGATCAGTGCTGCATTTGGATCAGCAGCGGCATATTCGCTGTGGATCTGGGCATTGAAATCTGCAAGCTCTTTTTCTGCAACAGAAAGATCAGCCGGAGAAATGAGCAGGGAAAATGCAGCATCTTTTGGAATAACGTTTTCCTTAACTCCGCCGGATAAGGTAATGACCGAATAGTCGCAGACTTTTTTCAGTGCCAACAGAAAACGTCCGGTCAGAACGTTGGCGTTCGCCAGACCTTTGTCGATTTCCAGACCGGAATGTCCGCCTAAAATATTTTCAAATTTGAAATCCAGACAAAGACCGGATTTTGGGGTTCTTGAAACAGGAATATCAGCCTGCAGACGAAGACCGCCGGCGCAGCCAACAGTAAAGATGCCTTCTACTTCAGAGTCCACGTTCAAAAGACGTTTGGCTTTGCAGCAGGAAAGATCGATTCCGGAGGCACCTAAAAGTCCGACTTCCTCGGAAACAGTGAAAACAACTTCCAAACGAGGGTGCGGAATGGTTGGATCGTCTAAAAGTGCCAGACCATAGGCTACGGCAATTCCGTCATCACCGCCCAGGGTTGTTCCTTCGGCATAAATCCAGTCTCCGTCAATGGCGAGACGAAGTCCGTCCTTTTCAAGATCAAGGTCACAGTCAGGTGCTTTATCACCGACCATATCCAAATGTCCCTGTAAAATGATCGGTTCTACATCTTCATAGCCTTCGGTTGCTTCTCCGATGATGATCACATTTCCAAGTTCATCCTGTTCATAATATAAATTTCGCTCCTTAGCGAAGGCAGCACAATAGTCGCTCAGCTGTTTTTCGTGGAAGGAGGTATGCGGAATCCGGCAGATTTCTTCAAAAAAATGGAAGACAGATGCTGGTTCCAGGTTCTGTAATACGTTCATGCGATGATTCCCTTCTAAATCTATTTTTCCGCTTTTTCCAGTCTGGAAAATACCATATCATATCCGTCACAGCCATAGTTTAAGGAACGGTTTACGCGGCTGATGGTAGCAGTGGAAGCTCCGGTCTTTTCTGCGATTTCCAGATAGGTTTTCTTTTCCCTCAGCATTTTTGCTACTTCGTAACGCTGGGAAAGGGAAAGAAGCTCATTGATGGTGCAGACGTCCTGGAAAAAGGTGTAGCATTCCTCTTTGTCCTTTAAGGTGAGGATCGCATCAAATAGGTGGTCTACAGCCTCGGTTTTTACGGTTTTACTCATTTTATGAATCTCCTTTATATTTTCTGTCAACCTAGGATCAATCAAGGATATTTTTGTAGCGGTTGACATATTTTTTTAAATATTCAGTGTCCTGATTTACGATCAGATGTTCCGGGAAATGAATTTCCTCCAGAAGTGCGGAGGCTTTTTCATGATTTCCCACTGCAGAATCAATATGCGCATCACTGCCGACAACGATCGGAACGTCATATTCTGCACAGAGCCCTAAAATCTCAATGTCCAAAGGTCTGGCATTGACCCGGGCACCACCCTCGGTCAGAGAGGAATTGTTTAATTCAATCAGGGTGCCATATTCCTTTGCAGCCAGAACCAGTTCCTTATAGTCTACCGGATAACGGCGGTCGTCAGGGTGTCCGATGATATTGATCAGCGGATTTTTGATGGCATTCAGATAAGCTTTTGTATTTTCCAGCTTGGTTCCCGGAGTAAAGCAAGGGGTATGAAGACTGGCAATGGTAATGTCCAGCTTCCGTAAGATCTTTTCCGGAAGATCCACAGTGCCGTCAGTATCCAGAATGTTCAATTCTGCACCCAACAAAAGCTCCACACCGCACATCGTTCGTTCTACCACTTTCAGGTTATGAAAATAAAATTCATGGCAGCTGCCCGGCATCTGTGGGGCATGCTCCGTAATTCCCAAAAGCTGCAGCCCTTTTTGGCTGGCAGAATGCGCCATTTCCCGAATGGTACTGTAGGAATGTCCGCTGGCCAGAGTGTGGGTATGGGTATCTAAGATATATTTCAAATGATTCACCTCGCAATTTCACACTTTATCAAATTACATTATAAAACAAGAACCGTATCTTTTCAAGGACTTTTCCGAGGGAATGTATGGAAAGCGGCTAAGATTTTGTTGCGGGTCGAACGTATGTGTGGTAAGATAGCATCAATTAAAACATTTACGGAAAAGGAAAACAAATGAGTATTTACGATACCTTAAATAAAGAACAAAAAGAGGCAGTGCTTTATACGGAAGGACCGCTTTTGATCCTGGCGGGAGCAGGCTCCGGTAAGACCAGAGTTCTGACCCACAGAATCGCTTATCTGATCGAAGAATGCGGGATCAATCCATGGAATATCCTTGCCATTACTTTTACCAATAAAGCAGCAGGAGAAATGCGGGAGCGTGTGGACAAGATTGTAGGTTTTGGAAGTGACAGTGTCTGGGTTTCGACCTTTCATTCCACCTGTGTGCGTATTTTGAGAAGACATATCGATCTTCTGGGGTATGATACTAATTTTACGATTTATGACGGTGATGACCAGAAGACGGTGATGAAAGAAGTGCTCCGCAGTCTGGAACTGGATCCGAAGATCTATAAGGAACGAACCTTTTTAAATGTGATCTCCCATGCAAAGGACGAGCTGATCTCTCCGGAAGAATTTTTACTGAATGCAGGGGCAGATTATAAGCAGCAGCTGTTTGGACGGGCATATCGGGAATATCAGATTGCGTTGAAGAAGAATAATGCACTGGATTTTGATGATCTGATCGTGAAAACGGTAGAGCTTTTCAGAAGCCATCAGGAGGTACTTAATTACTATCAGGAACGTTTCCGCTATATTATGGTGGACGAGTATCAGGATACCAATACTGCACAGTTCCAGTTTGTCAGTCTTTTAGCTCAGAAATATCAGAATCTATGTGTAGTAGGTGATGATGACCAGTCGATTTACAAATTCCGCGGAGCAAACATCGGGAATATTTTGAATTTTGAGAAAGTATTTCCGGAGGCGAAAGTGATCAAGCTGGAACAAAATTACCGTTCTACAGGGAATATTTTAAATGCAGCCAATGCTGTGATCAGCAACAACGTAGGCCGAAAGGATAAACGCCTGTGGACGCAGGCAGAGGAAGGTGCTGGCATTGATTTTCATCAGTTTTATAATGCCTATGAAGAAGCGGAATATGTAGCAGAACAGATCCGAAAAAGTGTCCGTCAGGGAGACAGCAGATATCAGGAGCATGCAGTGCTTTATCGTACCAATGCTCAGTCCCGTCTGTTTGAAGAACAGCTGATCCGGGATAACATTCCTTACCGGCTCATCGGCGGCATTAACTTTTATGCCCGTAAGGAGATCAAGGATCTTCTTTCCTATTTAAAGACCATTGAAAATGGTGTGGACGATCTGGCAGTAAAAAGGATCATTAATGTACCGAAGCGGGGAATTGGTCTGACGACCATCGATAAGGTACAGAGATTTGCCAATGACCATGATCTGAGTTTCTTTCAGGTGCTGGAAAATGCAGATGGGATTCCGGAGCTGGGAAGAAGTGCTTCAAAACTGAAAAATTTTGCTCTGACCATTCAGGCGTTTCGGGCAAAGGCAGAGGAACTTTCTCTGACAGAGCTGATGGACGATATTTTAGAGGTTACCGGTTATCGAAGGGAACTGGTGCTGGAAGATACAGACGAGGCAAAGGCGAGAGTCGAAAATATTGACGAACTTGTTTCCAAAGTAGCCTCCTATGAGGAGGAATGTGTGGATGAACCGGCAACACTTACAGGATTTCTGGAAGAAGTTGCGCTGGTTGCAGACATTGACAGTGCAGAGGAAGATGAAAACAGAGTTCTTTTGATGACACTGCACAGTGCCAAGGGTCTGGAATTTCCATATGTTTATCTGACCGGAATGGAAGACGGTATTTTCCCAAGCTACATGTCCATTGCAGCTGAGAATCCGCGAGAAGAAATCGAGGAAGAACGCCGTTTGTGTTATGTCGGCATTACCCGAGCAATGAAAAAGCTGACAATGACAGCTGCCCGCATGCGTATGATCCGCGGGGAAAATCAGTTCAATGCGGTTTCCCGTTTTATGAAGGAAATTCCTAAGGATTATCTGGAACGGGGCTGTGAAGTGCGCAAGGAAAAAACTGAAGAAATTCCGAAAAATGAAGCATGGAAAGAAATTAAGCGTTCCTTTAAAGAGAAACCGAAAGCAGTACAGCAGTTTACGGTAACAAAGGCAGCCGGTCTGGAATACGGTATCGGTGACAGGGTACGTCATATGAAATTTGGAGAGGGTACCGTGGCAGATATTACGGAAGGCGGCAGAGATTACGAGGTTGCAGTTGATTTTGACAACTACGGGCGTAAAAAAATGTTTGCTTCCTTTGCGAAGCTTCAGAAAGTGTAAATTATTAAATTTTTAAGAACCCTAGTAAAATGAAGCTGTTTGTGGTATCATAAGAAAAAGTTTGATCGGGAGGTCTTATCATATGAACAGAGCAGAAGAATTATTGGCGCAGATCCTGAAAAAAGAAGAAAAAGAAAGTAAAGCTTGCAAGGTTGTTTTGTGGATACTGGCAATTATCGGTATGGTCGCAGCAGTGGCTGGAATCGCATATGCAGTGTATCGATTTGTAAAACCTGATTATTTAGAGGATTACGAAGACGATATCGACGACGAATTCGATTATGATGATGATTTCTTCGATGACGATGATTTTGACGAGGAATATGAAGATGACTCCGAAGAAACCGCAGAAGAAAACGATGTAGACGATACAGTAGAATAATCCAAGGATTTATAGGGCTGCTCTTTTGGGGCAGCTCTTTCTATGATAAAAGAAGGCGAGGTTATGATGAAAAAAGGACAGATTTATGAAGGAATGGTAGAAAGCGTTGCTTTTCCAAATAAAGGAATCATCAATGCAGAAGGAGAAAAGGTAATTGTCAAGCACACCCTGGCAGGACAGAAGGTACAGTTCTCCATTAGTAAAAAAAGAAAAGGAAAATGTGAAGGCAGACTTTTGGAAATCTTAGAAAAGTCCCCACTGGAAATAGAATCGCCATGTCCTCATTACGGAATCTGCGGCGGCTGTGAATTCCAGACACTTCCGTACGAAGAACAGTTAAAAATGAAGGAAGCGCAGGTAAAAGCACTTTTGACTCCGGTATGTCCGGAACTTCCTTTCGAGGGAATCCTTCCAAGCCCGGTATCGGCAGCTTACCGAAACAAAATGGAATATTCCTTTGGAGATGCATACAAGGGCGGACCATTATCCTTGGGAATGCACAAACGGGGCAGCTTTTACGACATTGTAGAAGTAGAACAATGTAAGATCGTGGACGAGGATTTTGGAGCCATTTTAAATGCGACCTTGGAATATTTCAGAGAAGCGGGCGTACCATTTTTCCAGAAAATGCGTCACGAAGGATATCTGCGCCATCTTTTGGTGCGTAAAGCAGTAAAAACCCAGGAAATCCTGGTGGATCTGGTAACCAGCACTCAGATGGAAGTGGATCTTGCCCCATGGGTGGAAAAGCTTCTTTCCTTAAATCTGAAAGGAAAATTTGCCGGCATCTTACATACGAAAAATGACAGTCTGGCAGATGTGGTGCAAAATGACGGAACAGACATTTTATATGGCCAGGATTTCTTCTATGAAGAACTTTTAGGTCTGAAATTTAAGATTTCTCCGTTCTCTTTCTTCCAGACCAATTCCTTAGGTGCGGAAGTACTTTACTCTAAAGCAAGAGAATACGTGGGAGATACCAAAGATCAGGTGATCTTCGACTTATACAGCGGAACCGGAACCATTGCCCAGATGCTGGCACCGGTAGCGAAAAAGGTTGTGGGCGTGGAGATTATAGAAGAAGCAGTGGAGGCCGCAAAGGTTAATGCTTCCTTAAACGGTCTTAATAACTGCGAATTTTTGGCAGGAGATGTTTTAAAGGTATTAGATACCATTGAAGAAAAACCGGATTTCATTGTGCTGGATCCGCCGCGTGACGGAATTCACCCGAAGGCACTGGATAAGATCATCGATTACGGCGTTGACCGTATGATCTACATTTCCTGTAAGCCGACTTCTCTGGCGAGAGATCTGGTGGTACTGCAGGAGCGCGGCTATCGCGTGGAACGCTGTTGCTGCGTTGATATGTTCCCAAGCACAGGGAA
>CAZOJX010000045.1:0-13481 GCA_964580255.1 uncultured Lachnoclostridium sp.
TATGCCATCTGTGTCATAGGTGCATCCGCAGGCGGATCAATGCTTCCGTTTTGATCTACAATTTTACGGGTGTAATTCTGCACACCAAGGAAATCATCTTCCGCTATATATGGGAAATAGAACCTAAAATCATCTTCCCAATACATTGCAGCCTTTTCTTTCCCGTCTTCTGTTGACTGGTAATCATATAAAGACAAGGTCAATCCGACTTTGCAATCCGGTACGATTGCCTTGATTGCCTTTTTTGCGGCCAGATGAGCTCTCATAACAATCGCTTCTTTCTCTTTGGAACGAGGTTTTAAAAAGGTGTTCACCGAGAATGGACTGCAGTGAAATATTTTTCCTTCTTCAAACATTCCTAGGAGAATCTGTTTCAGATCCAACTTAACACCTACTTGCACAGAACCTTCTTTTTTTGAAGAATTCATAACATCTGCCGCTATCTGCTTCAGCTGATAGCCCATGTTCGCTTCATTGATTGTACAGATGTAGTTTAATTCTTTTCCCAAGTGCTGCACTACATATTTCGCATATTTTGCAAATGCATTTACTACATATTCTTTTCCCCATCCGCCTTTGCCAATCAGCCAGGCCGGACTGGAAAAATGATATAAAGTTGCAATTGGCTCAATTCTTGCCCACTCAATCGAAAAACATTCATGTCATCGGTCCTATTTTCATAGAAGATATCTCTCTTAAAAAAATAGAAACCGATATATTATCCATGCATTATACACATCAGCAAAAGATTGATTTTATTAACACGATAAGAACACTTCCTGTATTAAGTATTACCCGTTTCTACGAATACGGACTCATGATGCACTATTGCATAACCGGAGACAAAATAACTGTAAGTGATTTACAGTATCCCAAAACAGAAAAAGAACTTCCTTCCGAACCGGAAAAGGAAGTCATAGATGCTCACGGCACATGGAGTTTCGAACAGGAAATGCTGAAAATGGTAGAAGATGGCAATCTAAACATGAAGCAATTCACCTCACGCATGAGCAGTAGTACCCACCTTGGCAGTTTAGGAAATGGGAATCCGATCCGCCAACTAAAAAATGTGACTATCATTTTTACAGCACTATGCACTCGCGCTGCGATTCGTGGCGGTCTCCCCGTTAACATTGCCTATACACTTAGTGACCGATATATTACTGCAATAGAATCCTGCAAAAGGAATTATAATTTTCCCTCATGATACGCGATCCATTCGTCCAGTCCCCATGGTACATAGTCCGAATACATGCAGAAGCAGTTCAGCAGATTGCATGGAATCGGCTGATCGCCCCGCAGGGTATTTCTGGTAATGGTCTGAAACTGTTCCAAGAGTCTTTGATCCAACGTATCGTGCACATGGCCATGGAGCATATAGGTCTTTGGATTTCCATGCTTGCTCAGGCGGTTCTGTCCGTTATAGCAGAGCACCGGATAATGGGATAAGATCACTTTTCTTCCATTATCATGCATTTCCGCATAAGAGCGCACCCAGAGAAATCTGGAGGGATCGAAGGCCTTGTCTTTGACGAAACGGTCATGATTTCCCTGGATCAGGTAAATTTTGCCCTTTAACTGATCCAGGATTTCCTTTGTCTGCTCCCAGTTTCCCATGGAAAGATCCCCCAGAACTACAACCTCGTCATTTTTTCGCACGCGGCTGTTCCATTGCCGGATCATATATTCATTCATATCCTGTTCGTCCCGGAATCCCCGGCAGTCCATGGCATGGTTTAATGCGTCATGGCCAAAATGCAGATCGGAAATGTAGTATCTCATGAATTATTCCTCAACTGCTGTCGCATTCTCCACGATAAAATCAAGTGCCATATCTGCAGTTACCTGCATCATAACAGTTTCTTTTGTGTAAGCGGATTCCAGCGCTTCTACAGAATCATAACCATAATAGTTCCTATATTTTTCCGCTTTTTCCGCATAGATTTCATCTGTCACTTCCAGACCTTCTGCTTCTGCAACCGCATTTTCTACCAATGGACACTGAATCTGATAGATGGCGATCTCTCTGCACTGTTCTTCAAATTCTTCCATTGTCATGCCGCTGGCAAGTGTCACATAAGTTTCCAGATCATAGCCAAACATGGATGCATAGCTGCTGTACTGGTTTTTGATGCTGTCCACGTATAAAGCGATTTCTTCCTCATTCAGATCAAAGGTAGAGCTGTCTACCAGCTTCTGCAGAAGCTGATATTCTTTTTCACTGTCTGCTTCCTGCTGTCTTGCAGTTTCCAGTTCTTCTCTGACACCGGCATAGAGTGCTTCTACAGAATCATACCCTTTCTGTTCTGCAAATGTATTATCCAGCTGTGACGGTTCTTTTTCCCAGCATTCATTGACTGTGATCGTAAATACAACGTCCTGTCCTTTCAGTTCCTCTGCATGATAATCTTCCGGGAAGGTCATCGGGCAGTCCTTGGTTTCTCCAACCTTCATGCCGACAATGCTTTCTGCAAAGCCTTCGATAAAGTTGCTGTTTCCAAGATCCAGCTCTGTTCCCTGTGCAGTACCGCCGTCAAACGCAACGCCGTCCTTCTTTCCTTCGTAATCAATGTTAACTACGGAAGTTTCTGTTGCAATTTCTGTGGAAACTTTATTATAGGAGCTTGACAGCATACTCTGAATCTGTGTTTCCACTTCTTCATCGGTCACTGTTGTATCCAGTGCAGTATAGGTCAGGCCTTTATATTCTCCTAAAGAAACCAGTGTGCTTGTTCCATAAGCACTGGTATCTGTCTCATTTTCATTTACTGCAGAATCTTCTGTTGTTTCTGCTTTTTCTTCCTTTTTCTCACTTCCGCATGCAGTCATGGAAAGTACCATGCAGCCTGCCAGAAGCAGTACGAATAATTTCTTTTTCATCATTTCCTCCATTTTTACAAAATAAATGAAAACATTCTGGAAAACTGTTCCTTCAAACGGATCCACATACTCCGCTGTTCATAACGGGCAGCGGTAATCTCTGTGCATTTTTCCAGATCCTTCTCAAATATTTTTTCTAATCTTTCTGTTGTTTTTGGGCTGTAGATCGTCGCATTAACTTCAAAATTCAGCTGAAAGCTGCGCACGTCCATGTTCGCCGTACCGTAGCTGCACACCAGACCGTCACTCATAACTCCCTTTGCATGCAGAAATCCATCATCATAGGTAAAAATCCGCACGCCTGCGTCCAAAAGTTCACCCACATAGGAATAGGTTGCCCAATAAACCAGCGGATGATCCGGCTTACATGGGATCATAATCTTCACATCAATCCCGGAATAGGCTGCCATTTTGATCTCATTTAAAATAATCTCGTCAGGTACCAGATACGGTGTCTGGATATAGACATGATCTCTCGCTTTACCGATCAGTTTCTGATAATTGTCCCGGATTTCCTCATTCTGGGTATCCGGTCCACTGGAAATGATCTGTACCCCTTCACAGCCCCTGCCCGGCTCAAATTCCCGGATCAGGCGGTGTTCCTGAAAAAGATCCTGTTTGGTCGCATAATTCCAATCCTGGATAAACCGGATATGAAGACTGACCACTGACGCCCCTTCCAGCTTAAGATGGGTATCCCGCCAGTAACCAAACCGTTCGTCCATTCCCAGATATTCCTTGCCAATGTTAAATCCGCCTACATAAGCACTTTTTCCATCGATCACGATGATCTTTCTGTGATTGCGGTAGTTGATACGAAGGTGAAGCCGTTTGAAAAACGCAGGGAAAAATTCCCCTACCTCAATTCCTTTACTTTCAATGCGCTTCCAGTCCTTTCGGGTCATCTTACGGCAGCCCATACTGTCATAAAGAACACGCACCTCAACGCCTTCCTGTACCTTTTTTTCCAAAAGTTCCTCGATTGCCTGCCAAAGCTCATCATTTTTAATGATGTAGGACTGAATATGGATAAAATGCTTTGCACCGGCCATCGCCTTATAAAGATGGGAAAAATATTCTTTTCCGTCCGTATAAACTTCCACCCGGTTATCATCGGTATATACCGAATTTGCAGCCGCCAGATTATACATGACAAGATCATGATATCTGGAAAGCTTTCCGTGGTCAAAGGTAAAAATTTCCTTGCTCTTTACCCGTTGCTTCTGTTTATGCACCGCAGAATGAATTGCATCTTCCAGCTCTTTATTTTTAAACATTTTGCTCTTTCGCATGTCCTGTCCGATCAGGAGATACAGTAAAAAGCCCAGTACCGGAAGAAAATATAATACCAAAAGCCATGCCCAGATGGTCTTTGGATCCCGTCTTTCAAAAAACACAATGGTAATTGCCAGCAAAATATTCAAAGCAAATGAATGCTCCCATATAAGCTGAAACACTGTGGAAATTACCGCAAAAATTTCCGCCATCGCTGATTCCTCCCGCTTTTTTCAAAGCTGATTTACAGTATAACATACCTTTCTTAACAATCCTAGCAGATTTCCCTGAAATTATACCAAAATTTAAACTTTGCTTGCCTTGCCGCACAAACAATGGTACAATGGAGCGAAGGGTACCCGCTATTTGGGTATACTAGACGGAGGTATTAAAATGATTTGGAAAGTTCTGATCGTAATTTTGATCATTGTAGTAATTGCTCTCGCAGCACTTTACTTCTACGGCAGCAAAATGCAGAAAAGACAGCGTGAAAATCAGGCACAGTTAGATGCCATGGCACAGACAGTGTCCATGCTGATCATCGACAAAAAACGTCTCAAAATCAAAGAATCCGGTCTTCCGCAGATGGTAATTGACCAGACACCAAAATATATGCGCTGGACAAAGCTCCCTATCGTAAAGGCTAAGATCGGACCAAAGATCATGACATTGGTTGCTGATGAAAAAGTTTTCCAGCAGATTCCTGTAAAAAAAGAATGTAAAGTCGTATTAAGCGGAATTTACATTACAGCGATCAAAAGTGCACGCGGTGGTTTAGAAACACCGGCGCCAAAGAAAAAAGGCTTTTTCGCCCGCTTCAAAAAATAATTAAGATCAAAAACGGCATGTCGCATAAGCGAGATGCCGTTTGTTCTTTTAAAATTTCTTCAATTCCTTCGGACAGACTTCAATATGTACCAGACTTTCGCTGACTACCACACCCTCTGTTTTTAAAGAATAATCAATTTTCAAATGGATTTTTTCTTCCTCGATCTTTGCATCGATCTCCTCCGTATAAAGAGAGATGGACAGCGGTCCCATGGGTGTCTGGTAGATCATCTGATTTTCCCTTCCCGGCTGAAAGACCATTCTGGCTGTCGCCGCACCGTTTCGGATCAGCTCTACTTCCTTCTCTGAAAACTTGATCGTACTTTTCAAAGAACCTTCCAGCCCCTCCAGAATCTCGTCATACACCACGTAATGTTTTCCGTTTTTAAAGAAATACTGTCCCGGTGTAATGGTTTCAATGGGTGTATCTGTTTCGCCCTCATTGTCATGAAGCCCCGAAATCGTCAGAATAATGTCTTTTGTCATGTTAATATTCCTCTATATTGATCTGCTGAATGCTCGTTACGTCGCATGGCAGGATCGATCCTGCAAAATTTTTGAATTTTTCCGCTGCATCGCTGACAAAAAATTCATATGGATTGTCAACCGGTGCGCTCATTCCTTCATTGGCAATGCCTTCTCTCTCAAGCAGCCGGCGAAGCTCCAATGCGGTTTCATAGGCCGGATTGACCAAAGTGACCTGCTCGCCCATGATCTCTCCCACCATATGACGCAGCAGCGGATAATGGGTACAGCCCAGGATCAGGGTATCAATGTCTGAATTTTTAAGATCCTTCAGATATCGTCTTGCCACTTCCTCCGTCACAGGATCCTTTGTCCAGCCTTCCTCCACCAGCGGAACAAACAGCGGACAGGCTTTGCCGACCACCTGAGCTTCCGGCTCCAGTTCCCGGATCAGTTTGGCATACATTCCGCTGTTTACCGTCGTTTCTGTTCCAATGATTCCAATTTTTTTATTTCTCGTTGCTTCCACCGCCACTTTGGCACCCGGACGTACCACACCGATGATCGGAATGTCCAGCTCATCGCGGATCGCCTCCAGGGCAACTGCACTGGCCGTATTGCAGGCAACCACGATCGCCTTGACACCTCTCGTCTTCAAAAAACGAATGATCTGTCTTGTATATCGAATCAATGTATTTGTAGATTTGCTCCCGTAAGGAACCCGGGCGGTATCTCCGAAATAAACGATACGCTCCTGAGGGATCTGACGCATGATCTCTCTGGCCACAGTCAGCCCTCCCACCCCGGAATCAAATACACCGATCGGTGCTTCTTTAATATTTTGCATATGTGTTCCCTTCCAAACGGCTCATTTCATGCTCTGAAAAAGTTTCCAGAAACCGGATTCCAGCTTCACCGGAATTTCCTTCTCATATTCTCCTTCCACAGGGATCTCTGACCCGTTTTGATCTATCAGCTTTACATGATGATCCAATAAAAGCTTTGGATAAAGACTTCCCAGCAGCAGACAGCCACAGATCGCTGCCGCCGTAATATATTGCTTCATACTTCTGCTCCTCTCTTTCGATAGCAAAAGTATGGCCATTATTTCAGCTTGCTAATCACTGCCAGCTGCTGATTTTCAATATGATCCTTCATGCAGACTCTGGCCTTTTCTTTATCTCCCGCTTCAATGGCATCTAAAATTTCCTGATGTTCTCCCACCAGGCTGTCGTAGTAATTCGAATCCTTTAAATATTCGATCCGGTAACGGTACATGTTTTCCCGCAGATTGCTTAAAATCTGTACCAGACGCTCATTATGGGTTGCTTCGTAAATGATCTCGTGAAAATGAATGTCTGTTTCCGCAATGCGGATCAGATCCATAGAGCCTTTAGACGCCTCAAAGGCTTTGGCAGCTTCCTTCAGCTGTGCCATCTGTTCCTCAGTGATCCGGTCACAGGCCACCTCCACGGCAAACATTTCCAGGGTTCTGCGCACCTCTAAAACATTCTTCGTGTCCTTCTCCGTAATATTGGCAACGGCAGCCCCCTTGCGAGGGATCATTACCACAAGCCCTTCCAATTCCAGCTTACGGATCGCTTCCCGGATCGGAGTACGGCTAACCCCCAGGGTATCCGCCAGCTTGATCTCCATCAGACGTTCTCCCGGCTGCAGTTCCCCTTTTAGGATTGCCTGGCGAAGTGTTTGAAATACGACGTCCCGGAGCGGTAAATATGCATTTTCTTCAATGGTCAATCCTGATATCATTTGTTTTCCTCTCTCTGATTATATGGTGCGGTCAAATAGATCTGTTTGGAAAGACCGCTCTTTTCAATGGCCTGATAAGCAGCCTCTGCCTTTGCATATTCCGTAAAGATTCCAAAAACAGTCGGGCCGCTGCCGCTCATCATTGCTCCTAAAGCACCGTTTGCAGTCATCAGCTCTTTGATCTCATTGATCACCGGATATTCCGGCACTGTAACCCGTTCCAGCACATTTCCCATATATGCCACCAGTTTTTCCAGATTTCCTTCTTCCAATGCTTCCAGCTGGGCATCTATCTGCGGGTGCTCCTCCGGTTTCAGATCATTGGCATGAAGATTCTCATAAACAAACTTTGTCGATACATTGATCGGCGGTTTTGCGATCAAAATATGGCACTTCGGCATAGCCGGAAGTTTCGTCAGCTTTTCTCCAATGCCTTCTGCAAGGGCAGTTCCCCGCATGATGCAGTACGGCACATCTGCTCCCAGTTTCACGCCCCGGTCCATCAGTTCCTGCATGGAAAGCTTCAGTCCATACATTTTATTCATTCCGTAAAGAACCGCTGCCGCATCAGAGCTTCCGCCCGCCATTCCGGCTGCTACAGGAATGACTTTTTTCAGGTTAATGCTTACGCCTCCCGGAAGGTGAAACTCATCTTTGAGCATCTTAGCCGCTTTGTAAGCAAGATTATTTTCATTATTCGGAAGGTAATAGAGATTCGTATGGATCCGGATCTCCTCTTCCTCAATTTTCTTCATATGGATCTGATCGTGCAGCTGAATGGTCTGCATGATCATTTTTACTTCATGGTACCCGTCTTCTTTTCTCCTCAGAACATCAAGTCCAAGGTTAATTTTCGCAAGTGCTTTCAATCTCATCTGATTCATAGGATCACCTCATGTACTTTGTATACAATATACTGTTTCTATTATAAGCAATCCCTTCTGCAAATGCAATATTTCCCTTGATTTTTCCCTGCCATTTTAACCCAGAATCTGCTCCGGAGAAGACTTTAAAAGCAACAATTTCTGCCCTGCAAAAATCTCATCGGCAGACAGATCATTCTGCTTTTTAATTTCCTCCGCCGTCGTACGGTATGCCTTGGCAATCTCCCACAAGCTTTCCTTTGGCTGCACAAAATGAATCGTCATGCCCGGAAGCTTCTGTCCTTTTTCCTGATCATAGGGTGCCGCCGCTATTTCTGTTACATTTTCCATTCTGCAAGGTTCCATGACACAGACAGATAAGTCAATGGTTCCGCTAAGTTCTATGGTTCCTCCATCCGGCATGGTGATCAGGATCTGATCGATGGTTTCACTGATCTTCCATCTGTCTCCTGGCGCTATACCTGAAATTTCCACCAGCTGCTGATACGGCACTGTGATCAGGGCACTTCCGAACGGCTGACGGTCATTTGCCGTAACAAACAGGATCTGAACCTCCAAAAAGCCTTCGCACAAAATTCCCTGCTCCGTCATTTTTGCACTCCGGTTCTGTATCCTAGCCTGCTGTCCCAGAATCTGCAGGATCCTCAGATTCGGATCTACCGTTTCCTGTCCCTTCACCCTGCATTTTGCCTGATTGCACATGCGGAATCTTTCATAGGTAAGCTCCTGTGTTGAAAGGGTCAGTTCTTCCTTTGTACTGTAGGCATCTTTTAAACATTGTCCGCTTCGTTCCTCCCAGATCTGCATATGGATATTCAAAAGCATTTCCAGCTGGAAGGTTCGCAGTTCCCCGTCATAATCCGGTTTTACGTCCATCTGCCAGTGATCGATCTCATGTTCCAGCACACCTACCATTTCTCCGGTCAGTTCCGGAATTTCCAATGTTCCATGAAACGGAACCGTCTGTTCCAGCCATTGAACGGAAGCAGAGTCTCCCTCCCCCTCGTAGACCGCAAAAAGCAAAAGTTCCCCTTTGATTCCGAGCTTTCCTTCCAGAATCCGCATATCCAGACTTCTCAGCTGAAGATCCTGCCACAGTACATTTTCCACGTTGGGTTTGTTTGCCGGCAGCGTAACTTCCTCCCGGATCCGATAGCTGTCATTTCGTTCCATCACAGGCTCAGCATAGGTGTAGGGCTCCGTTTTGGTATAAACGGCTTCTTCCCCGACAGCTCCCTCTGTGATCAAATGTTCCTCTGTTCCGATCACCAGGGCATACAGATTGACCAGTGCCCGAACACTCAGTTTTCCGGGGTGTATGATCGTTACCTGAAACTGTTCCATGCTCCAGTCCAGCTTCAGTTGATCTCCGGATTCCGCTCCGTCCATGTATAAGACCTCATCAAAAGGAATCTCCAGTTCCAAATGATCCATTGGTTTTGCCGCACGTTCAGTCAAATAAAGCACCCAGACATGCAGCATGCCCCGGATACGCATTTTTCCCTTTTCTGCGTGCACCTCCTCCACCCGGAGCTCCCCCCGTTTCTGTAAGATTCCACCAACATCCGATCTTCCCTCCGGAACACTGAAATCCTCTCCGATGGTAATCTGATTTTTCGCCTCACATTTATGATATTTCCTATGTATCAAATGCTGTTTTAGTTCCATGGCATACGCCTCCTTTCGAGACATCTTATGCCTTTTTCCCCGAAATATTCCCTGCCGCCGAAACAAAAATAGGAACCCCGGTCACGAGGTTCCCATTCTCTTATGCTTCAATGAGCGCTTTATTCTTTTCCAGCATTTCCTGGATTCTTTCCCGGCACATGGCACCGAGATGCTTCTTTTCCTCCTTGGAAAGTGTCTTCGGATCGATCGGTTCTCCGTACTCGATCACAACCTTACAGGAGTGGATCCAAGGCATATGATTTTCAAAAATCTCTGCCGTATTGTTTAAGGCAACCGGAATGATGAGACAGCCTGTCTTTTCTGCCATCTTTAAGCTTCCTTCTTTGAAAGTCATCATTTCATCCGTCTTATTTCTGGTTCCTTCCGGGAAAATACACATGGAAATCCCGTTTTTGATGTTCTCGATCCCTTCCAGGATTGTTTTCAGACCTTCTCTCGGATTTTCTCTGTTTAAGAACAGACAATGCAGCTTTTTCATCCAATCCCGGAGGATACAGTACCGAAGCATAGAATCCTTCGCCACAAATCCGGTCAGCCCCGGCATTCTGCAGTATAAGAGCAGAATGTCAAAATAGCTTCGATGATTTGGAATATAGAGCACCGGCTGATCTGTCGGCACTCGATCCTTTCCGATCACCGTTGTCTTTGTTCCTGCGACCCACAACATCACTCGAAACGCCCACTGGACGATCCGAAGAGCAATCAGATCACTTTTATAACGCCATTTTTCATTTTTTCCCATCAGCCACAGCACCAAAAGCACCGGAATCCCAAAAATCAGGTATGCTGCAAGGAAAATCGCATCAATGATAAGTCTCATAGTTTCTCCTATCTGTTAAACAGCTGAGTCATTTTTTTCAATTCTTTCCAATGCCATTCCTGCACATCGTTTTCTTCAAATCTCCATGCCCAGTTTGCACCTAATACACCCGGTACATTCATTCTCGCTTCTGCACCGAGACGGAGAACGTCCTGCATCGGATAAATCGCATATTTTGCAATGGAGCTCATGGCCAGACGAATGAAATCCCAGCTGACATTTCCGCCGTCACAGTTCAAATATCGTCTCACACGGTCTTTTGCTTCTTCGTTTGCATCTGCATACCAGCCAAAGGTAGTGTTGTTATCATGAGTTCCTGTATAGCAGATACAGTTTGTGGTCTGGAAATTGTGTGGATAAAATGCATCATCAGCACCTGCTTCAAATCCAAACTGAAGCACCTTCATACCCGGAAAACCGCATGCATCACGAAGTTCTTCCACTTCCGGTGTGATCAGACCCAGATCTTCTGCGAAAATCTGCATTTCGTCGCCCAGTGCTGCCTTGACTGCATGGAACAATTCCAGTCCCGGACCTTTTTTCCATTTCCCGTTGATCGCAGTTTCTTCGTCTGCCGGAACCGCCCAGTAAGCTTCAAATCCCCGGAAATGATCGATTCTCAAATAATCAACCATGGTAAACTGGGTCTTGATCCGGTTGATCCACCATTTAAAATTCTGTTTTTTATGCTCAGACCAGCGATACAGCGGATTTCCCCACAGCTGACCTGTCGCACTGAAATAATCCGGCGGAACTCCGGCAACCTCTGTCGGAAATCCTTTGGAATCCAGACAGAACAATCCCTGATTTGCCCAGACATCGGAGCTGTCTACAGATACAAAGATCGGCATATCGCCTACGATCTTGATTCCTTTTTCATTGGCATAGGTTTTTAATTCGCCCCACTGTTTGAAAAATTCAAACTGTGTAAATTTCTGATAAGCGATCCGGTCTGCCAGTTTGTTTTCCCACTCTTTTCGAACCTTCTCCGTCGGTTTCTGTAATGACGGATCCCAGTCCAGCCAGCCCTGATTTCCGTTGGCTTCACGCAAAGCCATATAAAATGCGTAATCCTCCAGCCAGAAGCTGTGTTTTTTCAAAAATGCTTCATATTCCTTGCAAAGAAGGGCATCTTCCTGTTTCTGAAATCTTTCAAAGGCTTTGGTAAAGATTCCTGTCTTCCATTCCAGCACTTCACCGTATTTTACCTGCTTCGCATCAAAATAAGGATGATTTCTTATATCTTCCTCATCAATCAGATTCTGTTCTCTTAATTTTTCCGGACTGATCAGCAGAATCTGCCCTGCAAACACCGAATAGCTGGAATATGGTGAATCACCGTATCCGGTCGGTCCCAGCGGGAGCACCTGCCAAAGGGTCTGTCCTGCCTTCTCTAAAAAGTCAACAAAGGCATATGCCCCTTTTCCCATATCTCCGATTCCGTATGGAGACGGTAAGGAAGTCGGGTGCAGTAAAATACCGCTGTAGCGTTTGTTAGCTTTTTCAATTACTTTTTCTTTTGCTGCCATGTTTCCTCCCTGTGTGAGGTTTTTTCCTCACCTGCCCGAACCGTCCCTCAGACGGCCCGCATAATGTGTTCATTATAATAGAATTGACTTTAAAATACAAGAAAAATCCCCGCAAGCCCATTCTTCTGCCTTTTTTCCTCGAATCTTTTCTTGATATTTTGATTTCCTCATATATAATAGAAATGAGAATTTATTCTGGAGGTCATACGATTGAAAATTTTAGTTTTAGCAGGCGGAACAAGCACAGAACGTGATGTTTCCCTTTCTTCCGGAAACGGAGTATATACTGCATTAAAAGAAAGAGGTCATGAGGCAGTCCTGATCGATCTCTATTTGGGATATGAAACCAGCCAGCCCCTGGCAGAGCTTTTTGAAGAACGTAAAAACTGCTGCGGTGATATTGCAAAGGTAACAGAAAAAACACCGGACATTGAGGAGCTTCGTAAGCTTCGCAAAGACGGCGGCAGAAGCATCTTCGGACCAAATGTCCTGGCTCTTTGCGAAATGGCTGACATCGTGTTTATGGCACTTCATGGAGCCAACGGAGAAGACGGTCGTATTCAGGCAGCCTTTGACCTGATGGGAATCCGTTATACCGGAACCGGATATTTAAGCAGTGCCGTATCCATGGATAAAGGCATTACCAAACAGTTTTTCCATGCCCATCATGTACCGACTCCTGCAGGCATCACACTGAAAAAAGGAGAAAACATTGATGTTGCATCAGAGATTGGATTCCCTTGCATGGTAAAAACCTGCTGCGGCGGATCCTCTGTGGGCGTTTACAAGGTAGAATCTACTGAAGAATTGTATAAAGCACTGGAAGATGCCTATACCTATGAAAATGAAGTTGTCATCGAACAGTTTATCAAAGGACGGGAATTTTCCGTAGGCGTGATCGAAGGGAAAGCCCTTCCGGTCATCGAGATTGCACCGCTGGTAGGCTTCTATGATTATAAAAACAAATATCAGGCCGGAAGTGCCGTCGAAACCTGCCCTGCAGTCCTGACAGAGGAACAGACCGCAAAGATGCAGGCACACGCTGAGGCTGCTTATGCTTCCGTAGGTATGCAGTCCTATGCACGTTTTGATTTTATGATGGATGAACGCACCGGAAATATGTACTGTCTGGAAGCAAATACGCTGCCGGGCATGACACCGACCAGTCTCCTTCCTCAGGAAGCGGCTGCCATCGGTATGTCCTATCCGGAACTTTGCGAGCATATTATTGCTGTTTCCATGAAAAAATATGAGGAAAAATAAATGATGAAGCAAATGACATTAAAAGCGATCGCAGCTTCCTGCGGCGGCACCTACTATGGACCAAAGGATGCTCTGGAA
>CAZOJX010000046.1:0-7136 GCA_964580255.1 uncultured Lachnoclostridium sp.
CCCTCGACATTTGGTTTTGGAGACCAACGTTCTACCAACTGAACTATATCCCTTTGACTGCTACCCCAAAGTTATATCACATTTTGGGGTAACCTGTCAACAACATTTTTATTTATTTTTTTCTTCATTAATTTCAGCATGTTTCGGCAAGGTATCCACAATCTTTTCAATGATCTGCTTTCTCACATAGATATCGTAACTCAGCATGCAGATGAAAGAAAACAGCTGTAAAAATTCCCGGTCTTCTTCAGCTTCTTCCGTAAAAGTGGCCATCGCACGTTCATAGTCTCCGGAAATGCTTTCCTTTAACTGTCCGATCTGTCCCTTTTCCAGACTGAATACTTCCTCGTAGATTTTTTCCAGATCCAAATCTCTGGCATTGGCAAAATAACGCTCTGTCAATGGATTTAAAATGCTCTGGATATCACCGATGGAAAGGATATTTTTAAAGTAATAAATAAACATCAGCACCAATATGTGCTCTTTGGTATATTTTTTCTTTTCCGGCGCCGGAAGCAAATGATTTTTTGCGTAATTGTTGATCATGGTCTTTGTCATGACCTTATCGCTTTCGTATCTCTTTGCATTCTCCAAATGGCTATTCATAAACGTCAGCACCTGATCCATATAAAGATCAATGTTTGGAATCGCGGAAGCCTTAATATATTCCATCTGGGAAAGACTTTCCATAATACTTTCCAAAACTCTGTCGCGTTCTACTTTCATATCGTTAACCTCACATGTGTTTCCTGTTACTCGTCACTTTATTATATAGTATTAAAAACCACGTGTAAAGTATCTTTTCACGATTTTACAGCTCTCCTAAAACTACCGGAACCTTACAGAATCTGCTGAAATTCTTCCAATGTTTTTTCAAACACCTTCAGTGCTTCCTCTACCGGTTCCTTCGTAGTCATATCCACATCACAAATCTTCAAAAGATCGATACAATCTAAAGAAGATCCGCTGCTTAAAAACTTCTTATATTTTTCTACGATTCCCGGTTCACCCTTTAAGATCTTGCTGCTGATGGCAATGGCTGCAGAAAAACCTGTTGCATACTGATATACATAAAATGGAGTATAGAAATGCGGGATTCTTGCCCATTCCAGCGCAATTTCCGAATCTACGACCATGTCATCTCCGAAATATTTCTTATTTAAATCATAATAAAGACCACTCAGAGCATCTGCCGTTAACGGTTCTCCTGCTTCACATTTTGCATGTGCTTCTTTTTCAAATTCCGCAAACATGGTCTGACGGAACAATGTGGTGCGGAACTGCTCCAGAAAATAATTCAGCAGATACGCTTTTTCCTTATCGTCTTTGGAGTTTTCCAGAAGATAACGGATCAACAGTGCTTCATTACAGGTAGATGCCACTTCTGCCACAAAAATCTTATATCCTGCATAAATGTAATCCTGGGCTGCATCTGAATGATAAGAATGCAGGGCATGACCCATTTCATGTGCCAGAGTAAATACATTGTTCAGATTATCCTGATAGTTCAGCAGCACATATGGATGGGTTCCGTAAGCGCCCCAGGAATAAGCACCGCTTCGTTTTCCTTCGTTTTCATAAACATCGATCCAGCCTTCCCGGAAACCTTTTTCCAGAAGTGCCTGATAATCTTCTCCCAGCGGAGCCAGCCCCTGAAGAACGATCTCCTTCGCTTCCTCATAAGGGATCTTGCGGTCTGCTTCCCCCACCATCGGCACATAGAGATCATACATATGAAGCTCGTCTACTCCCATTTTTTCTTTCCGCACCTTCACATATTCATGAAGTGCCGGAAAATGAGCATGAACGCTTTCGATCAGACTGTCATAGACTTCTGCCGGAATATGGCTGCCTGCCAGTGCAGCCTGCAGAGAAGAACCATATTTTCTTGCCTTCGCAAAGAAACATGCCTGCTTTACATTTGCACTATAGGTTGCTGCCAATGTGTTTTCAAACTTTTTATAGGTTCCGTAAAGACCTTCAAAAGCAGCTTTTCGTACTTCCCGGTTTTGGCTTTCCAAAAACTTGATATATTTTCCGTGGGTGATTTCCTCTAAGGATCCGTCTTCCCCTGTGATCGTCGGGAATTTGATATCCGCATTGTTAAACATCATGAAAATATCCTGCGGGCCTTCTGCAACCTCAGCTACGCCAGCCAGTAGGGTTTCCATTTCCTTTGGCAAAATGTGAGCCTTCTGGCGAAGAAGTCTCTTAAAATAGGTTTCATATTTAAGAAGACCTTCGTTTTTCAAAAATTCACTCAGCTTTTCTTCCGGAATTGCTAAAATTTCCGGTTCCACATAAGCACCTGCCTCTGACAGCTGTACCATCAGCATCTGGGCTCTGGCGGAAAGTCCCTGATATTTTGCGTTTCCCGTATCTTCGTGAAATTTCTGATTTGCATAGACATAAACCTTTTCTGCCAGTTCATTTAACTGATCAGTGGTTTCCTGCAGTTTCAAAAGCTGCTCTGCAGACTGTGACAGGGTTCCTTCAAAGCTTTTTAAACCTTCAATCCCCTTTTGGAGCTTCTCAAAATCCTGTTCCCAGGCTTCATCAGAAGAATACATATCTTCCATTTTCCATTGATATTCCTTTGGAATTTCTGTTCGTTTCATATTTTTCTTTACCTCACTTCGTTTTGTAGAGTATACTATACCTAAGTTTAGAATTCAATGGAGGAAATCTTATGACACCAAAAGAAACCGCAAATCAAAATCTTGCAAATACGATCATCAAAAATATGGCAAAAAAGAATATGGAAGGCTATTACTGTGCTACCGGCAAAGAGGCTGTGGAAAAAGCGCTGTCCCTTATGCCGGAAGGCTCCAGTGTTACCTGGGGCGGCTCCATGACCTTAAAGGAATGCGGTCTGATGGACGCACTTCGTCAGAGCAACTATGAGCTGATCGACCGGGCCGAGGCAACCACACCGGAGGAATCCCGTCTCATGTACGGACGCCAGGTTCTGGCAGACTATTTTCTCATGAGTTCCAATGCCATCACCATCAATGGAGAACTGGTAAATCTTGACGGACATGCCAATCGAGTTGCCTGTCTTTGCTGCGGACCGAAAAATGTTATCGTGATCGCAGGAATGAATAAGGTTTCTGCTTCCATCGAAGATGCCGTCAAACGTGTCCGCAACTTTGCAGCACCGCCAAATACTGTACGTCTTGGCAAAAAAACACCTTGTGCTGTAACCGGACACTGCGGTGACTGCTACTCACCGGACTGCATCTGCAGCCAGCTGGTGATCACCAGACGTTCCAGCATCCCGAATCGTATCAAAGTGATCTTGGTAGGAGAAGAATTAGGTTACTAATTCCAAAAACAACTATGAAACTCTTATTTTTTTATTTATGTATCATGAATCTCCTTGGCTTTTTTATCATGTTTCTGGATAAGCAAAAAGCCCGGCAGGGAAAATGGCGGATTTCCGAAAAAACATTGTTTCTAACTGCACTGTTAGGCGGAAGTCTGGGAACGACCCTTGGAATGCACACCTTTCGTCATAAGACAAAGCACTGGTATTTCAAATACGGTATGCCTTTGATCCTGTTCCTTCAGGCAGTCCTTTTATTCTTTCTCATTGACCTGACCATGATCCATTCCATTAATCTGTTATAAACGAAACTGCCTCAAAAACGAAAGTTTCTGAGGCAGTTTTCCTGTGCTTTATTTAATTTAATGCTTTCACCATACATTCATAGGTAAAATCCCGAAGCTGTTCCTCATTCATGCAAAGCTTCATGCCTTCTTCCCGTTTCACACCGGCAAATGCATACTGCATTAAGGCACCCACAAACACAATGGTCCGCTTTTCCACGTCCTGTTCTGTGAAAATTCCTTCCTGAAAACCTGATTCCACCAGTTCATTGATCTGATCTTCAATATGCGTCCGCAGCTTCTCCAGCATTTCCTCAGGAATGTAATTTTTGATCTTTTCACAATCCTCCTGAAGACCGCCGCGCATTGCTTTAAAAAACAGGTCATGGTAGGCCTTGTGTGTCCGGACCCACTCCATCAGAAAGAAAAATTTATCTCTGAAACCGGCCAGCTTTGCACATTCCTCCACAATCCGGTCAAGCTGCTTTCTGCAAAGCCACATAGTCGCATAGATAAGCAGTTCTTCCTTGGAGGAAAAATACTCATAAGCTGTTCCTTTACCGATTCCGGCCCGGGTGGTGATTTCCGACACCTTGAGGGTTGACAGGTCTCTTGCTTCTTCAACCATTTCTACGATCGCTTCGTACATTTTCTGAACTTTTTCCGAAGGCTCAAATACATTTTTTAATTTTTCATTCATTTCCCAGATTCCTCTTACAGTTCTTCTTCAACCATATTTTTTTCTTTGGTAAACAGATCATATGCACAAGGGATTACGATCAGCGTCAGAAGCGTACCGTAAATGAGACCGCCTACCATGGTAATGGACATTGGCTGCATCATTTCTGCGCCATCTCCCATTCCTAAAGCTGCCGGAACCATAGCAAGGATCGTCGTCAATGCTGTCATAAGAATCGGGCGAAGTCGGATCACGCCTGCTTCCAGGATTGCCTCCTTCTTCTGTTTTCCCTCCTGTCTCGCCTGGGTAATGTACTCGATCAGCACGATACCGTTGTTAACGATGACACCGGCCAGCATAATGAATCCCAGCATTGCGATTACACTGACTTCTTTTCCAAACAAAAGAAGTGCAAGGAAACCACCCGTAAATGCCAGCGGGATTGTAAACATAATGATAAACGGCAGTTTCAGTGACTGGAACTGTGCAACCATGATCAGGTAAATGAAAATGACTGCAAGCAAAAGCATCTGAAGCATCTGGTTCATGGAATCATTGATGGTTTCGTCCTCTCCGGCCATAACGATCTCATAGCCTTCCGGGATTTCCATTTTGTCCAATTTTTCCTGCACCTTGCTGCTGACCAAAGTAACGTTATGATCCTCATCAATGCCGCAGGATACGGTCAGATATCTGGTCTGTGCATCACGATAAATGGTGCTTAAGGTCCTTGTTTCCTCCATTGTACAGATCTCTGTCAGCGGGATTTCGGATTCTTCCCCTTCCTTATCTGTGTAGGTGAAGGTCAGCTCCTTAATATCGTCCAGTTTCAGCTCTGCCTGACCTTCTGTCTGAAGATATACGGCATAGTCCTTAATATCTGTGGAAATGGTCGTTGCACTTGTGCTGGAAGCCATTTCACCGTAAACCAGCTGATAAACCTGTGCAACCGTCATTCCGTATTTAGCTGCTTTTTCCTTATCTACTGAAATCGACCACTGAGGGGTAGCTTCGTCAAGCCCGTCCTCCACATTGATGGTTCCTTCGGTTTCTTCTACGATCTTTGCAACCTTAACAGCCAGTTCCTGTAAGGTATTCAGATCATTTCCTTTAATTTTAACAGACAGACCGGAACCAAACATGGCTGTCATATCCATTGAGGCAGCACTGCTTGTAATCTCACATTCCATATCCTCGGTCCGTCTCAGGATTTCCTCTGAAACCTGACCGGTCGTAACTTTGCTTCCTTCTTCCAAAAGAATGTACATGGTAACACTTTCAGAGCTGCCGCCCATCAGGCTGGAAGTTGAACTTCCCCCTGCACTTGCACCGATGGTCTCGATTCCTTCAATGTCAGAAATCCTGTCGATCACTTCACCGGACAATGCTGTCAGCTCCTCAAAGGTCAGACGTTCTCCTTCTTTTGCTTCAATGGTAACTGTCATCTGATTGGTTTCCATATCCATATCCATAAAGGTCAGACCTTTTGACAGGCTAAGAGCTGCACTTCCGATCAAAAGAACAAAGGAAAGGGCGATCACGATGCCTTTATGATCCAGACATTTTTCCAGAACCCGTTCATACCAGCTTCTCATTTTATCGTAGCCGGAATTGTTGATCGTTTTCGGTTTCTTTAATGTATAAGAGGACATTGCCGGTACCACAGTCAAAGCAACCGCAAGACTGGCAAATAATGTGTAAGCAATGGTCAGTGCCAGATCTGAAAACAGCTGGCGTGTCATTCCTTCCGTAAAAATGATCGGAAGATATACGCAGACCGTAGTTAACGTTGAGGCCACAATAGCACCGGATACCTGATTGGCCCCCTCCACACATGCCTTTCGGATTGACATGCCTTCATTTCTCAAACGGTAAATGTTTTCGATCACGACGATCGAGTTATCTACCAGCATACCGACCCCAAGCATCAGTCCTGACAAGGAGAGCATATTGAGAGAAATATCCGTAAAGTACATCAATACAATGGCAAAAATTACTGAAAACGGAATCGAGATTGCTACAACGATCGTCGGTCGGTAATCCTTTAAGAAAACTGCCAGAACCAGAACTGCCAGGATCGCACCCACGATCATGTCCTGGATCACACTGTCCACGATCAGATCAATGTATACGCCCTGATTCATCAGCACAGTAAGCGTTAAATCTTCATTCTGTTTTTCCAGTGCCTCAAATTTTTCCAACAAACGGTTTGTTACCTCGCCGGTTGAATATCCTGTCTGCTTTTCAAAAGACAGGGTAACACTCGGATTTCCGTTTACAATGGCATAGGTCTCATCAGAATTATCCATGATCTCGATATTCGCCACATCTCCCAGACGAATCACACCTACGGAATCCATTCCCAGATCCATCAAAACCAGATTTTCCAGTTCTTCTACACTTTTCACTGATTCTCCCACACGGATCAGGTACTGGGTATCACCATCGTAGGCATAGCCTGCCGGCATGTCAAAGTTCTGTGCAACGATCAGACCGGATAAAGTTTCTACCGTAAGGACATTTTCCATATCTGCTGCATTCAGCGCTTCTTCCTTTGCTGATTCCAGCTGGCTCTTTGCATCTTCCAATGCTGAGGCTGCTACCTCCATCTGCGCTGATGCAGAACCGATTTCCATTGCCGCCTTGGCAGCTTCCAGATCGATGGTATCTGTCGCTGTTCCCAGCATATCCTTCTGTTCAGAAAGAGTGATCAAAGCTTCTTCCATCTGTGCAATACCGTCATCCATCTGCTTCAGTGCCTTTTCCAGAGCTTTTGGAATCTGGAAAATATCATCGAATTTTTCCACTTTCAGGAGACCGCTTTTGTTAACCTCTGCGAACTGTGCAA
>CAZOJX010000046.1:7236-13456 GCA_964580255.1 uncultured Lachnoclostridium sp.
TACCAGCCCCTCTCTTTGAGCCTTGAGCTGCTCCATCTGACCGCCCGCTGCAAAAAGTTCGTCCATCTGATCTTTCATTTCTACCAGCTGAGGTCTTTGCTTCTGCAGCGCATTCAGCTGGGTTTTTAACTGGCTTTCTGCTTCGATCAGCTTTTCTTTTCCTTCAATGGTCTGGTCAAAAGCCTCTGTCAGTTGATCCGGTGCTTCCTTTAAGGCGTCCTTGCCTTTTTCGATTTCTGAGAGCGCATCGTTGATCTCTGCCTGAGGCTTCTTAAATTCGCCTTTTACCTCTGTTTTTACAAGGTCATTGATTGCCTGGATCTTGATCGGATCCAAAGTCACCATAACTGTTTCTTCCAGCATACCTGAGGCGGTGGCTGAAGCTACCCCTTCCAGCGATTCAAATGCCGGAATCAGATCCTTATCTACATATTCCGTAATCTCCAGCGCACTCATTCCTGCAACGTCCACTGCTGCAGTCATGACCGGGAGCATATCCGGGTTGATCTTCATGATCATCGGTGTTCCTACCTGATCTCCCCAATAACCGGAGATCTGATCCAGACTCTGCTGAATCTCAATTACTACAGAGTCCATATTGACACTGTCATCGTACTCACAGGTAACGATGGAGTAACTGTTATAAGACATGGAACCTACATTTTTGATTCCTGTCGTTGTTGCCATGGCCGCTTCTATCGGTGCAGTGACTTCCATCTCCACCTTTTCCGGGCTGGCACCCATATCTGTTGTAATGATCAACGCATACTGAAGATCCATGGACGGGAGCAGATCCGTCGTCATACGCATTAAAGATACAACTCCTAATACGATGACCAGAAGCACTCCTACCAAAACAGTATACGGTTTTTTTACACTGAATTTTGATATCATACATTCCTCCTGCTTTTACCGACCGACTGGTCGGTCAGAATTTCCTTTTCTATCATACTCTTTTTTCTTTTCCGGTCAAGTAGTCCTTCGGATATTTCATTCTTTTTTTATATTTTCCCATAGAAAAAGGACGGTTACTCCGTCCTGTTCTTCAGATAAGCTTTTCTGCCTTCTTCATATAAATTTCGTCCTTCACAGTCAATGATCACCACCAGGGGCATTTCTTCCACATAAAGTTTCCGCAATGCTTCCGCCCCCAGATCTTCATAATCGATCAGTTCGCAGGATTTCACACATTTTGCCAGTAATGCACCTGCTCCTCCGATGGCTCCAAAATAGACGCCGCTGTACTGCTTCATTGCCTCCACAACCTCCGGCAGTCTGGCCCCCTTACCGATCATTCCCCTGGCTCCCATGCGCAGCAGCGTCGGCGCATAAGCATCCATTCGTCCGCTGGTTGTGGGACCTGCAGAACCGATCACCTGTCCCGGCTTCGCAGGAGCGGGACCCACATAATAGATTGTTGCATTTTCCGGATCAAAAGGCAGCTGTTCCCCTCTGGCCAGGGCTTCACACATTCGTTTGTGCCCCGCATCTCTGGAGGTATAGATTTCTCCGGTCAGGAAGACCTGATCTCCGGCATGCAAAGTTTTCGCCAATTCTTCTGTCAAAGGCAGGGTAATATGTCGTTCCATCTTAAAGTACCTCCGTTTGATGTCTGGTTACATGGCAGTTTATGTTAATGGCACATGGCATTCCCGCAATGTGGGTCGGCAGTGTCTCAATATTTAACCCGATGGCCGTTGTCCTGCCTCCAAATCCCTGGGGACCGATTCCAAGTGCATTGATCTTTTTCAGCATTTCTTCTTCCAGATCGGCATAAAAAGGATCCGGATTGGAAGAATCCAGAGGTCTCATCAGTGCCTTTTTCGCAAGCAGTGCCGCCTTATCAAAGGTTCCTCCGATTCCCACTCCCACAACCATCGGCGGGCATGGATTCGGCCCTGCATTTTCTACGGTTTCCAGAATAAAATCCTTGATTCCCTGCAATCCGGCGGAGGGTTTCAACATACGGATCGCACTCATATTTTCACTTCCAAAACCTTTTGGTGCCACTGTAATCTTTATCTGATCTCCCGGCACAATCTCAGTATAGATCATTGCAGGCGTATTATCCCTCGTATTTTTCCGATGGATTGGATCTGAAACAACAGATTTTCGAAGATAGCCCCTGTCGTACCCCCTTCTGACCCCTTCATTGACTGCTTCTGTCAGATTTCCTCCGGTAATGTGTACGTCCTGGCCGATCTCCAAAAAAACACACGCCATTCCGGTATCCTGGCAGATCGGAACTGATTCCCGTTCTGCAATCTCAAAATTTTCTATGATCTGATCCAGAACACCTCTGGCGAGCACTCCGTCTTCCTTTTCCCGACAGCTTCTGAGGGCACATTTCACGTCCTCCGGCAGCTGTTCATTGGCTTCAATACATAATCTCTCTACCGTTTCCAGGATCTTTGATGCACAAATCTCTCTCATTTTTAGCCTCCTGCCTAATTTCTGCCAATATCTTAGCATATTTTCCCCACTGCTGCATATCTTATTTTAGAGTGCGTTTTCAAGCTCTACTTGTAATATCATCAATTCTTCGGAGGTTTTATGAAAAAGATCTTAATTGCCGGAAAAGAACAAGAAACAGCCAATTATGTCCGGGTATTGACTTATCTTGGAGCAGAACCTATCGTCAGCCTTCACCCGGAATCCGTCTACTCCTTCGACGGACTTCTCCTTCCCGGCGGCGGTGATATCTGTCCCTCTTACTTTGATCAGCCGGTCATCGACACCAGAAAAGCGGATCCGGATCTGGACAGACTGCAATTTCATATTTTATATCAATTTCTACATACCCATAAACCCATACTTGGAATCTGTAAAGGAATGCAGCTCATCAATGTGTTTTTTGGCGGCACTCTAAAACAGCATGTAGAATCCGAGGATCTGCATCAGTGGAACGGTGAAGATCAATGGCACGAAACAGTTACTGCAAAAAATTCTGTTTTAGAGAAACTTTATCGTTCCCATTTTAAAGTGAATTCTGCCCATCATCAGAGCATTGACTCTGTAGGACAGGATTTGAAAGTCATTCAGACTTCTGCCGATGGAGTCCCGGAAGCACTGGTTCATGACCACCTTCCAATCCTGGGTGTACAGTGGCATCCGGAACGCATGTGCCTTTCCCACAAAAATGGCGGCACCGTTTCCGGCACCGCCATTTTCCGCTGGTTTTTAAATCCATCATCTGTCTGCTAAGCATCTTGCTTGGCAGACGTTTTTTGCTACTGTAACATCCGATTTTTTGATTTTTCCGTCAGGGGAATCCTGCCATGTAGTCAAATCCATGTGTTCTTTTTGGCTGTTAGCACGCTCTAAAATCAATTCGCTGTACGTCCATGGACTACAAAATAATTCCTCCAAATTCAAACAAATCATTACCCCTCTGCTGTTTATTATAGCAGAACGAAAAAGGAGAGTGCAGAACATTTGTTCCGCACTCTCCTTTTATCTAACGTCTGTACACCTTTTCAAACTGTGTATAGCCTTCTTTTTCCAACAGACTGATCTGCTGTTTCATATTTTTCTTCATCGGCTGGATCGTTACCGTAGTTCCTGCGGCACGCAGCTCTTTTGCTTTTGCAAACATTTCCATCTTCTTTTCAGTGGAAACTCCTTTTTCAATGAGGATCGCAAGATTCTGATCGCTGATCTTCATTTCTCCTTCCAGCTGATCTTTTAAGATCGTAATGATACGCTCAAAGCCGATGGAGAAACCGCTGGCACATACGTCCTGACCGCTGAATTTTCCGATCATCTTATCATATCTTCCGCCGCCTGCGATAGAGAAGCCGTAGCCATCGATGGTAATTTCAAAGATTGGTCCTGTATAGTAACCCATACCGCGAACCAATGTCGGGTCAAATATAATGGTTACATTTTCATTTACCATTGATCTTGCACAGGAAATGATTTCTTCCATTGCATCTACAACAGACTGATCTAAAAATTCTCCTACAACATCTTTGCAGAATTCTTCACAGGAAGCTTCTTTTAAGTTTTCGTAAATTGCAAGATACTTATCTACCACTTCTTCGGCATAGCCATTCTCTACAAGTTCCTTACGGATACCGTCTAAGCCGATCTTATCAAATTTATCGAGAGAGATCAGTACCGCCGGTACATCTTCCTCTTTAAATCCTGCCTGCAGACAGATGGCTGTTAAGATCTTACGATCATTTACATGTACGGTAAAGGAATCAATGCCTACTGTTGCAAAGATCTGTGTCAGCATTCCGGCTGTCGCACCGATCAGCTCGATTTCTGCCAGATTGGTATCATCGCCTAAAATGTCAATATCACACTGAGTAAACTGACGGAAGCGTCCCTTCTGTGGGTTATCTGCACGCCATACGTTTCCGATCTGCAGTGCTTTGAACGGAGTCGGAAGCTTCTGGTTATTGTTTGCATAATATCTTGCCAAAGGTACTGTCAGATCGTAGCGAAGTCCGTTGTCCGCATATTCGTGAGTCCCTTTTTCGATGGCACGTCCCAGATCTGCACCTCTTTTCATTACCTTGAAGATCAGTTTTTCATTGTCTCCGCCCTGTTTGGAGGTTAAGTTTTCAATATGCTCCATAACCGGTGTTTCAATCTGCATAAATCCGTATTTCGCATAACTTTCTTTGATCATTCCTAAAACATACTCTCTCAGACGCATGTCGGAAGGAAGCATATCACACATTCCTTTAACTGGTGTCTTAATAAATTTCATACTGTTTTTGTATCTCCTTTTCTGTCCTTATCGCCCATTCGCATTCCAGAAATCTTTTTTTCTCTGTATCATTTCGTCGATTCTTTCGATGTAGGAAGCTACGTCCTTCACATTTTCACAACGCTCGATCCGTCCGTCCGGATAGACCATCTTTGTGCTTGCTCCTGCCCCTGCAGCAATAATGGACTGTTTTTCTTCCATGATCAGAATATTATAAATGCCTGCCTTATCCGGCTTTGCATAGCCAACATTTTCAAAATTTCCTGCCATATTTTTCTGACGATATAAATAATACGGCAAAAGTCCCTGTTCCATGCAGGAAGCATAGGTAAGATCCATGATCTGGGCCGAATTTTCCAGTCCCATTTCTTCATAGGTGTCCTTAAACAGGTTCAAGCGGGCAGCTCGTTTGATCGCCAGCGAATGCACCGTAATGCTGTCTGGCGCCAGCTTTTTCAGTTCTTCCAGTGTATGCGCCACATCTTCGTAGGTTTCTCCCGGAAGACCGATGATCAGATCCATGTTGATATTATCAAATCCAACCTCTCTTGCCAAATGGTAGGCATCAATGGTCTGCTGTACCGTATGATGTCTGCCGATGATCTTTAAGGTTTCCTCTTTCATGGTCTGCGGATTTACTGAAATCCGGTCTACTTTATGTTTTTTAATCGCACGAAGCTTATCTTCCGTCACACTGTCCGGTCGGCCTGCTTCTACCGTAAATTCTTTCACATGCGTAAGATCAAAGGTTTCCTCGATCTTCGTCAGCAGACGATCCATCTGCTGTGCATTTAACGTAGTCGGAGTGCCGCCGCCGATATAAACGGTATCCAGCACCTTATCTTTCATTTCTTCTGCAATAAATGTAAGCTCTCTGCAGAGTGCGTCCAAATATTCGTCCACTCTCTTTTCCCATTTTCCTAACGGGTAAGAGGTGAAGGAACAATAAAGACAGGTACTTGGGCAAAACGGGATTCCCACATAAAGGCTGTAACCATTTTCATAGTCCAGCGTACTCAAAAGCTTTCTTTCCCATTTTGCAATCTCTGTACTTAAACGGATCTTTTCCTCACTGCAGTAATAGGTTTCTTCCATATAGGAACGGATTGCCTCGTCAGAAGCTCCTTCCTCCAACATTGCCATCGGAATCTTTGTAGGACGGATTCCCGTCAAAGTGCCCCAGGGAAGGGTTCTTCCGCTATGCTGAGATAATGCCTGATAGATCAGTCGCTTAAACCGATCCTTGATCTCTTTTCTGGTAAGTGTTTCCGGAAGATCACAAAATCCCACATGCTCCGTTTCTCCCTGCACATAGGTTGTCACCTCTACATGACCTTCTGTAAAATGAACATCGATCTTCAATGCATCATCGGTTTCAAATTCTTCCTTCACCTGTACACTGACCTCTGCCTTTGGATAAAACGCCTTTACCAGTGAATGAATATCATACTCAAAGCTTCCGATGTTTACCTTTACTTCAATATTATCTGACATAAGGAT
>CAZOJX010000047.1:0-9847 GCA_964580255.1 uncultured Lachnoclostridium sp.
AAAATCAAGGTTTTCCCTTGCATTTTTAGAAAATCATGTTATAATGAACTCGTAACATAGTAGACCTTGCAAAGAGTGGACGGAAGTCCACTCTTTATTGTTGCGTAGGCATGTTGCGGACAACTGAATAAAGAAAGGAGATTTTTCGATGTCAAAGAGAGAAATCTATGAAAAATGTGCAGAAGATCTGGTTCTGCCATTGGTGGAAGCAAATCACTTTGAACTGGTGGACGTAGAATACGTTAAAGAAGCCGGAACCTGGTATTTGCGGATTTACATTGACAAGGAAGGCGGTATTAACATTGATGACTGCGAACTTGTCAGCAGAGCATTTTCGGAAATTTTGGATAAAGAAGATCCGATCGAAGATGCTTACATTTTGGAAGTGAGTTCCCCGGGATTGGGAAGACCGCTGAAAAAGGATAAGGATTTCCAGAGAAATCTGGGCGAAGAAGTTGAGGTTCGTACTTACAAACCGATTGAAAAACAGAAAGAATTTGTGGGACTTCTGGAAGCATGGGATAAGGAAACGGTTACATTGCAGCTGGAAAGCGGCGATCTGATGACCATTGCCCGTACAGATATCGCACTGATCAGACAATATATTGAATTTTAACAGCGGCGGCTCCGTCTAAGAGCCGATACACGCAGCCGGACAAAGATAAAATGGAGGAAAAAGGAAAATGAATAACGAATTATTAGAAGCCCTTACCGTCTTAGAAAAAGAGAAAGATATCAGCAAAGAAACAATGCTGGAAGCGATTGAAAACTCCTTGTTGACTGCATGCAAAAACCATTTTGGAAAGTCAGACAACATTAAAGTAGTTATGAATCATGAAACCTGTGATTATAAGGTAATTGCAGAAAAAACAGTTGTAGAAGAAGTTGAAGATGATGTCATGGAAATCAGCCTTGCAAAAGCAAAAATGATGGACAGCAAATATGAACTGGGAGATATCGTTCAGATCGAAGTAAAATCCAAAGAATTTGGACGTATCGCTACCATGAATGCGAAAAACGTAATCTTACAGAAAATCCGTGAAGAAGAAAGAAAAGTTCTTTTTAATCAGTATTACGGAAAAGAAAAAGATATCGTAACCGGCGTGGTTCAGCGTTACATTGGTAAAAATGTCAGCGTAAACTTAGGTAAAGTTGATGCAATCTTAAATGAAAATGAAATGGTCAAAGGCGAAGTATTCATGCCGACAGAACGTATCCGCGTTTACATTCTGGAAGTTCGTGATACTACAAAGGGACCGAGAATCCTGGTATCCAGAACTCACCCGGAACTCGTTAAGAGACTGTTTGAATCCGAAGTTACAGAAGTAAAAGAAGGAATCGTTGAGATTAAGAGCATTGCCCGTGAAGCAGGATCCAGAACAAAGATCGCTGTTTGGTCCAATGATCCGGATGTTGATCCGGTAGGCGCATGCGTTGGTTTAAACGGTGCAAGAGTGAATGCGATCGTAGAAGAACTTCGTGGTGAAAAGATCGATATCATCAACTGGGATGAAAACCCGGCAATCCTGATCGAGCATGCATTAAGCCCGGCAAAGGTTGTTGCAGTTCTTGCGGATCCAGATGAAAAGACTGCAAAGGTTGTTGTTCCGGATTATCAGTTATCTCTGGCAATCGGTAAAGAAGGTCAGAATGCACGTCTTGCAGCAAGACTGACAGGATTTAAGATCGACATCAAATCTGAGACTCAGGCGAAAGAGATCGAAGGCTTTATGGATTATGACGTATACGAGGAAGAAGAATACGAAGAATCCTATGAAGAAGGATATGAAGATTACGATTACGAAGAAGACTACGAAGAAGCACCTGTAGAAGAGTAATTGTTAGGAAGTGATAGATTGAGTATAGAAAAAAAAGTTCCGATGCGTAAATGTACCGGATGTAACGAAATGAAAGAAAAAAAAGCCATGATGCGTGTGCTGAAATGTGAAGAAGGGATTGTGCTGGATACGACCGGAAAGAAAAACGGCAGAGGCGCATATCTTTGCAGATCCGCAGAATGTCTGTCTATGGCAATGAAAAATAAAGGTCTGGAGCGTTCCTTAAAGATGCAGATTCCTAAGGAAGTATACGAAACCTTGGAAAAGGAGTTTAGCGGAATCCATGAATAAGATTTTTTCAATGATCGGCATGGCAACGAAAGCCGGAAAAACCCAAAGCGGTGAGTTCGCAACAGAAAAAGCGGTCAAAAGCGGAAATGCATTTCTGGTGATCGTTTCAGAGGCGGCTTCGGAAAATACGAAAAAGATGTTTCGCAATATGTGCTCCTACTACAAAGTACCGATGTACATTTATGGAACAAAGGAAGACCTGGGACATTCCATGGGTAAAGAATTTCGTGCTTCCCTTGCAATTACAGAGGAAGGGTTTGCGAAATCTATCGAAAAGAGACTGATTGAGGCAGAGAGAATCGCGGAGGTAGCAGAATAAATGGCAAAACAGAAAATACATGAACTTGCAAAAGAATTAAATAGATCCAGTAAAGAACTGGTTGCTTTTTTGAATGAAAACGGTGTGGAGGTAAAAAGTCATATGAACTCTGTGGACGATGCACAGATTGAAATGGTAAAGAAGAAATTTGCACCGAAAGCAGAAGCACCAAAGCAGGAGGCTCCAAAAGCGGAACCTGTGAAAGCAGAGGCTCCAAAGACTGAGGAAGCATCAGCAGAAGAAGCACCAAAGAAGAAAAAAATCATTGCGTTATATAATTCGCAGAACAGCAGAGGCGGTGTAAAACCAAATCCGCAGAAAAGAGAAAATGAAAGAAAACAGCGTCCGGAAGGTGAAAGACGTCAGCCAAACGGTGAAAGACGTCCGTTTAACAAAGACGCACAGACAGACGGAGAGAGACGTCCGTCAAACGGTGAAAGACGTCCATATAACAGAGACGGTCAGTCAAATGGCGAAAGACGTCCGTATAACAGAGACGGTCAGCAAAACGGCGAAAGACGTCCGTATAACAGAGATGGTCAGTCAAATGGCGAAAGACGCCCATTTAACAGAGACGGTCAGCCAAATGGCGAAAGACGTCCATATAACAGAGACGGTCAGCCAAATGGCGAAAGACGTCCATATAACAGAGAGGGCCAGCAAAACGGTGAGAGACGTCCATATAACAGAGACGGCCAGTCAAATGGTGAAAGACGTCCATTTAACAGAGATGGTCAGCAGGGCGACAGAAGAAACTTTAACAAAGATTTCGGGAAAGATAAGGATAATGCAGGACGCGACAATCGTCAGGGCGGAAACAGACCGGGCGGCGCAAGACGCGGCGGCATGGATATTCCGGCACCGGAAAAGCCATTAGAAAAGAATCGTGACAATAACAGACATAACCAGAATCAGCAGGCAAAAGCAAATAAGAAGGTTGTAGACAAATACGAAGAAAAAGAAGCAAAAATGAACAAAGCCGGAAGATTCCAGAAACCGGTAAAAACAGTTCAGGAAGTGAAAAAGGACGATAACGAACCGAAGACAATCCAGATTCCGGAAAAAATCTCCGTTCAGGATCTTGCAGAAAAAATGAAAATGCAGCCGTCAGTGATCATCAAAAAAATGTTCCTGGCTGGGAAGATCATGACCATCAATACAGAGCTTGATTTTGAACAGGCCGGCGAGATCGCTATGGAATATAACTTTGAGCCGGAAGCAGAGGTTGTAGAAGATGTGATTGAAAAATTCCTGGAAGATGTGGAAGATGCCGAAGAAACACTGGTTTCCAGACCACCGGTAGTCTGCGTTATGGGTCACGTTGACCATGGTAAGACTTCCCTTCTGGATGCGATCCGTCATACCAATGTTACCGATAAGGAAGCAGGCGGTATCACACAGCACATCGGTGCTTACACAGTAAATATTAACGGTCAGAAACTGACCTTCTTAGATACTCCGGGACATGAAGCGTTTACATCTATGCGTATGCGTGGTGCTAACTCTACAGATATTGCAATCCTGGTTGTAGCAGCAGACGACGGTGTTATGCCGCAGACCATCGAAGCGATCAGCCATGCAAAAGCAGCAGGCGTTGAAGTGATCGTTGCCATCAATAAGATGGATAAAGAAGCAGCGAACCCGGATCGTGTTATGAAAGAATTAGCAGAACATGAACTGATCCCAGAAGACTGGGGCGGATCTACCATCTGTGTACCTGTTTCAGCAAAGAAACGGGAAGGTATTGAAAACCTTCTGGAAATGGTGCTTTTAACAGCAGAAATGATGGAATTAAAAGCAAATCCAAAGAGACGTGCAAGAGGTCTCGTAATCGAAGCAGAACTTGACAAAGGAAAAGGACCGGTTGCAACGGTACTGGTACAGAAAGGTACCCTCCGTGTAGGTGATGCGATCACTGCAGGCTGTGCACATGGTAAAGTTCGTGCCATGATCGATGACAAGGGACGTCGTGTAAAAGAAGCAGGACCTTCTACTCCGGTAGAAATCCTTGGATTCTCTGATGTACCTGCAGCAGGAGATATTGTAATCTCTCCGGAAACAGAAAAAGAAGCAAGAACAATGGCAGAAGCCTTTATTGCCCGCGGCAGAGAAAAGATGATCGAGGACACAAAACTTACCATGTCCTTAGACGATCTCTACTCTCAGATCCAGTCCGGAAACTTAAAAGAATTAAAACTGATCATCAAAGCCGACGTGCAGGGATCTGTAGAAGCTGTAAAACAGAGCTTAATGAAGCTGTCTAACGAGGAAGTAGCAGTTCGTGTGATCCATGGCGGCGTTGGTGCCATCAATGAATCTGACGTTATGCTTGCAAGTGCTTCCGGTGCGATCATCATCGGATTTAACGTAAGACCGGACGTAACTGCAAAAGCAAATGCAGAACGTGATAAGGTAGAAGTAAAACTTTACAGAGTCATCTATGATGCAATCGCAGATGTAGAACGTGCGATGAAGGGTATGCTGGATCCTGTTTACGAAGAAAAAGTAATCGGTCATGCGGAAATCCGCCAGATCTTCAAAGCTTCCGGTGTTGGTAACATTGCCGGATCCTACGTACTGGACGGTACCTTCCAGAGAGGTTGTACAGTAAGAATCACAAGAGAAGGAAAACAGATCTTCGAAGGACCACTGGCATCTCTGAAACGATTCAAAGACGATGTGAAAGAAGTAAAAGCAGGCTATGAATGTGGTCTTGTATTTGAAAAATTCAATGAAATTCAGGAACTGGATATCGTAGAAGCTTATATCATGGTAGAAGTGCCTAGATAGGAGTAGAAAATGAGAAAAAACAGTATTAAAAATACAAGGATCAATATGGAAGTGCAAAGAGAACTTGCCAATATTATCCGCGGCGGGATCAAGGATCCGAGAATCAGTCCGATGACAACGGTGGTTGCTGTGGAAGTAGCTCCGGATTTGAAGACTGCAAAGGCCTACATTAGTGTTTTAGGCGATGAAGAAGCACAGGCAAATACATTAAAGGGCTTAAAGAGTGCAGAAGGCTATATCCGTAGAGAACTTGCCAGAAGTGTGAATTTAAGAAATACACCGGAAATCAAGTTTGTAGTGGACCAGTCGATCGAATATGGTGTAGCAATGTCAAAACTGATCAATGATGTCAGAGCAAATGACGGCGATCATAACGCCGATGAAGCTGATGAAGCTGAATAATCTGCTGCAGGACGTAACAACAGTTGCCATCTTAGGTCATATCAGACCGGATGGTGACTGCATTGGTTCCTGTCTGGCACTCTATAATTATATAGAAACTTATTTTCCGAAGATTCGTGCAAAAGTGTATCTCCAGGAATTTATGCCGGAATATCGGATGCTGAAAAATGCAGACAAGATTTCCCATGACAGTCAGGAAGATATTTCCTATGATCTTTGTTTCTCATTGGACAGTGCGGACAGAGAGCGCCATGGAGAATATATCCGGTATTTTGACGGAGCAAAAAAAACGGCCGGAATCGATCATCATATCAGTAACAGGGGCTTTGCAATGGAGCATTTGATCCTCAGTGATGCCAGCGCGACGGCAGAAATTCTGTATGAGCTGATCGGAAAAGAAAATCTGACCAGAGAAATTGCAGAATGCATCTATCTTGGGATGGCTCATGATACAGGGGTATTTCAGTACTCCAATACCAGCTCCAAAACCTTTCGGATCGTTGGAGATCTTCTGGAAACAGGCATTGATGCATCCAGAATTATTGATGAAACTTTTTATCAGAAATCCTATGCGCAGAACCGGATTCTGGGAAAAACATTGATGGACAGCCAGCTGTTTCTGGATGGAAAAGTGATTGTTGGTTCAGTGAGCCTGGAGGAAATGGAAGAATTTGGTGTAACGAGCAAGGAACTGGATGGAATTGTTAGTCAGCTGCGCTATACCAGAGGGGTTGAGGTTGCCGTTTTCTTATATGAGCTGGAAGAAGGTCGCTACAAGGTGAGCATGCGATCTAACGGTAAGGTGAATGTCAGTGCCATTGCAGCAGGTTTTGGCGGCGGCGGTCATGTGAAGGCAGCCGGCTGTGAGCTGAGTGGTCAGCCTCAGGAAGTAACAGAGAAGCTGCTGGAGCGAATCCGGGAGCAGTTATAGGAGCAGACGTTTGAAAAGCGGAATCATAAATGTATATAAAGAAAAAGGATTTACGTCCTTTGATGTGGTAGCAAAGCTTCGGGGAATTTTGAAGACCAAAAAGATCGGTCATACGGGAACTCTGGATCCTGATGCAGAAGGGGTACTTCCGGTGTGTATCGGCAGAGCAACCAAGGTTTGCGACCTTTTAACTGAAAAAGATAAGATCTACGAAGCGGTGATGCTCCTTGGAACAGAGACGGATACCCAGGATACGTCTGGTGAGGTCCTGAAAAAGAGCCCGGTGACGGTATCTGAGGAGGAAGTAAAAGAGGCGGTGCTTTCCTTTGTGGGAGATTATGCACAGGTGCCGCCGATGTATTCTGCGCTGAAGGTAAACGGAAAAAAACTCTATGAGCTTGCCAGAGAAGGAAAGACCGTAGAGCGAAAAGCACGAAATGTGCAGATTTTTTCAATCGAGATTTTGGAACTTCAGCTTCCGTATGTGCGCATGAGCGTTCACTGCTCAAAAGGGACCTATATCAGGACCCTGTGCCATGATATTGGACAAAAGCTTGGCTGCGGCGGCTGTATGGATCAGCTGCTTCGGACGAAAGTAGGTGTCTTTTGTCTGGAAAATGCATTAAAGCTTGCGGAAATCCAGGCACTTGCGCTGGATGGAAATGTAGAAGAGAAAGTGATTTCTGTGGAGGAACTGTTTGAAGACTACACAAAGGTGAAGGTAAGCCCGGCTTTTGATGTTGTGGTCCATAACGGAAATCGTGTGCAGAAAAGAATGTTTGAGGAGGAGCTTCCTGCAAATACAGAAAGGCTTCGGGTTTATGATTCAAAAGGAAGTTTTATCGGAATTTTTGAATATTCCGCAGAACGGAAGGATTATAAGCCTGTAAAGATGTTTTATGAAGATCATGAATGATACTCTGGATTTTTCAATTCCGGAGGAAAGCGCAGTTACGTTAGGCAAGTTTGACGGTATCCATAAAGGCCATCAGAAGCTGATGAAAATGATCCTTGCGAAAAAAGCTCAGGGGTTAAGCAGCGTGGTATTTACCTTTGGACAGATGCCGGGAACCTATTTCTATGGAAAAGGCCGCACGATCTTAACGAAAAAAGAGCGTCGGGAACACCTGGAACGTATGGGTATTGATTATATGGTGGAATGTCCCTTTGTTCCGGAGTTGATCCAGATGGAGCCGGAGCAGTTTGTGGAAGAGATTCTGGTAGGACAGCTTCATGCGAAATACATTGCGGTGGGACCGGATTTTCGTTTTGGGCATGACCGCAAGGGCGGGATTGCACTTTTAAAGCGTCTGGCACCGGTTTACGGCTATGAAATAGAGGTTTTTGAAAAAGAATGTCTGGAAGATAAAGTCATCAGCAGCACCTATGTCCGCTGTATGCTGGAAAACGGGGAAATGGAGATGGTGCAGAAGCTTCTGGGATATCCGTATTACGTTTCCGGAACGGTGGTTCATGGTCACGAGATCGGAAGAACCCTGGGGATTCCGACCATTAATCTTTTGCCGGAGGAAGAAAAAATGCTTCCGCCCAATGGCGTTTATCTGACAAAAACCCAGTTCGGTGAGGAAACCCACTTCGGAATCACGAATATCGGCGTCAAACCAACCATCAGCGGTGAAGAAGCAAAGGGGATTGAAACACATCTGTTTGCATTTGAGGGTGATCTCTACGGCCGGGAAGTGACTGTGAAATTTTACGCTTTTGAGCGTCCGGAACGACGGTTTTCGTCTCTTGTGGAACTTCAGCACCAATTGGAGGAAGATATCCGTTGGGGAAAGGCGAAAATTGCGGAAAATGAGTCTCTGCGTAAAGTTTAAGTTAAGAATTGGTTAAAAAAACTTGTAACAAATGTAAAAATAGTGTAGAATCAGATTGAGCGTATGGTAAAGAGTTAATGACCATACGCTCATTTTATGTGATAAATGAAGAAAAAGGAGAAAATACGATGGACATAATTATGATGGCCGTAAAACTTCTTGGCGGACTTGCCATGTTCCTTTACGGTATGGAGATCATGGGCGATGGCTTAAAGCAGGGCTCAGGAACAGCTTTAAAAAATGTTCTCGGTAAATTAACACACAATGTAGTTTTAGGTGTTCTCACAGGTGCGCTGGTTACAGCAGTCATTCAGAGTTCTACCGCAACGATCGTACTGACTGTAGGTCTGATCGGTGCAGGAATCTTAAATCTGCGTCAGGCAGTCAGCATCGTTATGGGTGCCAATATCGGTACGACAGTTACCGCACAGATCATTCGACTGATGGATATTGAATCCGGCAGCGGTTCGATCCTTTCTTTCTTTAAACCGGATTTTCTGGCTCCGATGGCATTGATCATAGGAATTATCCTGATCATGTTTGTGAAAAAAGAAGCTTTAAAGAACATTGGTTTGATCGCCATGGGCTTCGGTATTCTTTTCATGGGTCTTTTATCCATGACAGATGCAGTAGAACCGTTGTCATCTTCCCCGGCATTCGCAGGAATCTTATCTTATTTCAGCAATATGCCGATGATTGGAATTTTAACCGGTCTGGTACTGACTGTAATTGTACAGAGTTCCTCAGCCATGGTCGGTATTTTGCAGGCACTGTCCTCTACTGGTGTGATGACTTTTGAACTGGTTTATCCGATCATCATGGGTATTAACCTTGGTACCTGCGTGACAACTGCCATGGTCTGTTCCATTGGTTCCTCAAAAGATGCCAAGCGTACAGGAATCGTACACATTGTATTCAATACCATTGGTACTGTCCTGTTTATGATCGCAATGATGATTATCCGCAGAGCAGGCGGATTTCCGGGACTTTGGGAAGGAACTGTAGACAGCGGTACGATCGCTAACTTCCAGACAATCTTTAATCTGCTGACAGCAGTAGCGCTGCTTCCGTTTACAAATCTGCTTGTATGGATCGCATGCAAATTTGTGAAGGACGATGAAGACGATAAGGTAAAGGTTTATCCGGAGCTTGCAGCACTGGATCCGAAGCTGATGGAGGTTCCGGCGGTTGCACTTGGCGGCGTAACCAAGGTAGCAGCAAATATGGCTGCAACTGCAAAGGAAAATATCGAATTGAGCTTCCGTCAGTTTGAAAAATATGATGACAAACGAGGAGAACTGATTGATTCTAACGAAGAACGTCTGGATGTGTTTACAGACAGAGCGGACAACTATATGATCGCTTTATCTGCCAGCATTGAATCAGAAACAGATAACCGTAAGCGAAGCGTATTGATGAGATGTATCCGTGACGTAGA
>CAZOJX010000047.1:9947-13359 GCA_964580255.1 uncultured Lachnoclostridium sp.
AATTCCGGTCTCATCTATATGGATATTCTGACTTATATTGAAAGAACTGCAGATCAGTGTTCTAACATTGCAATGCTGATGCTGGCAAAAGATAATGAAGAAATCATGAAAAATCATCACCTGTATTTACAGGAACTTCATGCTTCAAATGACCAGGCTTATCTTGCAGAACAGAAGAGCAGACGCGAACAGTATTTGATACCATTAAAAAATATTGAAAATTAAAATGAGGAAAAGGGCTTCGACGGAGAAGTCCTTTTTTTGTGTCTAAGATACAAAACAGGGACATTAGTGGTTGACAAAAAAGAAAAAATCGTTATAATTACTTAATGGAATGTAACAAAGTTGTAACATTTAAAAAGAAAAAATGAAATGATTTGGATGAAAGTCCAGTTTTTGGAGTATTACATGAACTTTAGGAATATAAAAAAAATCGGATTGATCGCAGCTTTTACCGGTGCATTACTGATGCCGTCTGCAAAAGCAGAGGCAGCAGAATTATCAGAGCTGGTAAGCGCAGGTGTTGCGGTGACGATGGGACAGGTAGAAGATGAAACTGTTTTAGCAACAGCAACAGCTCCTTCGGTTGTAGAAGGATATACACTTTTGGGTGTAGTGGAAGCTGAAAGCGGTTATATCAATATTAGAGAAGAAATGAACACCGACTGTACCGTAGTTGGTAAGATTCGTAAAAATGCCATTTGCGAAGTTCTTTCTATGGAAGATGAATGGTGTGAGATCGAGTCCGGAGAGATCAGAGGATATATCAGCAGAGAATATCTTCTGACAGGTGCGGAAGCCAATGAAAAAGCAGAAGAATTGATGGCAGAAGGCAGGGAACTGGAGACAGCCATTACCATGATGGAATATCGTTATGGAAAAGGTGTTACAGATATTCAGATGGAGATTTGTGAATATGCAAGACAGTTTGTAGGAAATCCATATCGCTGGGGAGGCACCAGCCTTACCAAAGGATCAGATTGTTCCGGATTTACCATGTCTGTTTATGCAAATTATGGGGTGTCTTTACCACATTCTTCCAGAGCACAGGCAGGCTGCGGAACAAAGATCAGCCTTTCTGAACTTCAGCCGGGAGATCTTGTTTTCTATGGCGGAAGCAGCATTCATCATGTAGCAATGTATATCGGTAATGGTCAGATTGTGCATGCACAGAGCTCAGATACAGGAATTGTAGTTTCCAGCATGTATTATAATACACCGACCAGAGCAGTCAGAATATTGGAAATTGACTAATAAGAGAGGCGAAAGCCTCTCTTTTGTTTAAATCATCAGATAAAAAGGAGAAATTCTATGATCAAAGCTATTTTTTTTGATGTTGACGGCACCTTATATTCTCATAAAAGCGATACAGTTCCGGAAAGTACAGTCAAAGCACTGGAGAAACTGAGAGAAAAAGGAATCCTTGTATTTTTGGCAACCGGACGTCATTTTTCGGAAATTGAGGAATTTCCGGTAGGAAAGCTTATTTTTGACGGCTATGTAATGCTGACAGGACAGATCTGCACTGACGGGGAGCGGAAAATGATCCATGGAAACCGCATTGCCAGAGAAGATGCACCTTATCTTTTTCAGGCATTTGAGAAAAAAGAAATACCGGTAACTTTTGTGGAAAAGGATCGCATGTATGTGAATTTTGTCAACGAAGCGGTAGTGAAGGCACAGAAGGAGATTTCTACGCCGGTTCCTCCTGTGGAAAGTTATGAAGGTGCACCAATCTATCAGATTATCTGCTATGGTGATCAGGGCTTTGAAAAAGAGCTGGCATCAAAGATTCCGGAATGCAGGCTTACCAGATGGTGTCCTTATGGGGTGGACATTGTATCAAAGACAGGAGGAAAGATGGCAGGCATTCAGAAAATGCTGGAATTTTATGATCTTTCCCGGGAGGAGATCATGGCCTTTGGCGACGGAGAAAATGACATTGATATGCTTCAGTTTGCACAGATTGGGGTTGCCATGGGAAATGCAGAGGAAGAAGTGAAGGAAGCTGCGGATTACGTGACGGCTGATATTGATGAAGACGGAATCCTCCATGCGTTACAGCATTTTGGGCTTTTGTAAAGAAAAAGATCACCTGCAGGTTAAAAAATGGCAAAAATTTAGAGAATGTCTTGTGACAGACAGGGTTTTCCGATATAATCGGCAATGGAAACAGATAAGAAACAGCTAAGAAAGAGGACATCATGAGAAAAACGAAGATTATATGTACGATTGGCCCGGCCTGTGAAAATGAAGAAACTTTAAAACAGATGTGTCTGGAGGGCATGAATGTAGCCCGCATGAACTTTTCCCATGGCTCTCACGAGGAGCATTTGAAAAAGATTCAGCTGGTAAAAAAAGTGCGGGAAGAATTGGGGCTCCCGATTGCAATCATGCTGGATACCAAAGGACCGGAATACCGAATCAAAACATTTGAAAATAAAAAGATCACTTTGAAAGACGGTGACGCCTTTACTTTCACAACGGAGGATGTGATCGGAAATGAAAAGATTGTATCCGTAAACTATAAACGTCTGACAGAGGATCTGTCAGTGGGAAATAAGATCACTGTAAACAATGGTCTTGTGACTTTTGAAGTAGAAAGTATTCAGGGGGCAAATGTTAACTGCCGCGTGCTTACAGGCGGTGTGCTTTCGGATAAAAAGAGCATGAATTTCCCGAATAAAGTAATGCAGCATGAATACTTAAGCGAGCATGACAAAGAGGATATTCTTTTTGGAATTGAGAATGATGTGGATTTTGTGGCAGCTTCTTTTGTGTCTACCAAAAAAGATGCACAGGATCTGCGAGATTTTCTGGATGCAAACGGTGGAAGCAATATTGAGATTATTGCAAAGATTGAAAATATGGCCGGTGTGGAAAATGTAGACGAGATCTGTGAGGTTGTAAACGGAATCATGGTTGCACGAGGAGATCTGGGGGTTGAAATCCCATTTGTACAGGTTCCTTCCATTCAGAAAATGCTGATTTCAAAATGCCGACTTTTAGGAAAACTGGTCATTACAGCAACAGAAATGCTGGAATCCATGATCTACAATCCGCGTCCGACACGTGCAGAAATTTCAGACGTTGCCAATGCAGTTTATGACGGTTCTTCCGCAGTGATGCTGTCAGGAGAAACAGCAGCTGGAAAGTATCCGGTAGCGGCAGTACGCAATATGGCAGAAATTGCAGCCTATACAGAAGAACATATTGATTATAAAAAGTGGTTTGCAACTACAGATTATCAGATTGCTAATAACTTAGACGCAATCTCTCATGCAACCTGTTCCATGGCAATCGATGTGAATGCAAAATGTATCGTAGTCAGTTCGATCTCCGGAAGAACTGCACGAATGGTCAGCCGTTTCCGCTGTCCGGCAGATATTGTAGGTATGACCACAAATACAAA
>CAZOJX010000048.1:0-13357 GCA_964580255.1 uncultured Lachnoclostridium sp.
GGGTTCGATTCCCCTCAGGTCCACTAAAAAAGATGTTTGGCACATAACCGAACATCTTTTTTTATAGTTCTGTTTATGTTATGATAAGAACGTTGACAATAGACGTAATATGAGGAAAAAATATGATACAGGCAGAAAAATTATCCTATGGTTTTCCAACCAAGGAATTATTTAAAAATGTTTCTTTTACCCTGGAAGACGGACAGCACTGTGCGCTGATCGGAAGCAATGGTACCGGAAAGACTACTTTGGTGGATATGCTCATCGATCCGGAAAAATATCTGTACGATGGAAAGATCACCAAAAGTGAAGAATGCAGGATCGGATACGTGAATCAGTTTTCCAAATCCGAAAAGGATCAGGAGAAGACAGTCTTTGCCTATTTGAGTGAAAAATTTGTAGAAAATCAGACAGAGACAGCAAAAGTGTGTGAAGAAATGGCTACAGCAGAAGATCTTGAGCCGGTATTTGCCCGTTATCAGGAGCTGCTGGACCTGTTCAACGCAATGGATGGTGATCATTACGAGAGCAATATCAAAAAGCAGCTTTATCTGGTGGGAATGACAGGACAGGAAAATACAGAGATTTCCGCACTCAGCGGCGGAGAGTATAAGCTTTTGCAGGTAATGAGAGAAATGCTTCAGCAGCCGAATCTGCTGATCATGGACGAGCCGGATGTTTTTCTGGATTTTGAAAATTTGAATGGACTTTGTGAATTGATCAATGGCTATCAGGGAACCCTTCTTGTCATTACCCATAACCGATATTTACTGAATCACTGTTTTGATAAGATCCTACATCTGGAAAATACAGATATTCAGGAATTTGACGGCAATTATATGGATTACAATTTCGCACTGCTTCAGAAAAAGGTGGAGCTGCAGGAGATTGCGGCAGAGGAACAGGAAGAAATTGCACGTGCTGAAAAAATGGTGGAACGTCTCAGAGCAGAAGCAACAAGGGCAAGTATTGCATCATTGGGACGGACGGTGCATGCAAAACAGACCTATCTTGATCGTTTGAAGGCCAGAGCCATCAAAGAGCCTTTTGTAGAACTTCGGATTCCCAAACTTCAGCTTCCAAAGTTAGAAGAAAAGGAAGAACAGACGGTTCTGAGCGTTGACGGATATCAGGCAGTATTTGCAGAAACGATTCTGGAAAATGTTGCATTTGCACTGAAAGCCGGGGAGAAAGTTGCCATCGTAGGCGCCAATGGTACCGGAAAGACCACACTGCTTAGAGATATTTTCAAGGGAAATGATCCGGCAATCAGGGTTGCAGATGGTGTTGAAGTGGGATTTTTATCTCAGCTTCATGGAGAAATGCTTGATGAATCCAAAACGGTTTATCAGGAAATGGAAGGTCTTGGATTTGAAAATAAAGCAGAGATCTTCGCATATCTGAAGGATTACTGCTTTGAGGAAGAAACGCTGACACAAAAAGTAGGCCAGCTTTCCGGCGGAGAGCAGAATCTTCTCCAGCTTGCAAAGATTGCTGTGGGACAGGCAGATCTTTTGCTTTTGGACGAGCCTACCAGCCATCTGGATACTTCAGCTCAGATTGCATTAGAAAAGGCAATCGCAGAATACAAGGGAACCGTTTTGATGGTTTCTCATGATTTTTATACCATTGTGAACTGTGCAGATTATGTGCTGTTTGTAGAAGAAAAATCCATGCGCCCAATGCGGATTCGCTCTTTCAGAAAGAAAATTTATGAAAATCATTTCGGAAAAGAGTATCTGGAACTGGAGCAAAAGAAAAAAGAACTGGAAACACGAATTTCTGCAAAGCTGAAGGAGAAGGATCTTCCGGAGGCTAAGAAACTGTGTGAACAGTTGGGAGAGATCATTGTGAGGATGAAAACATTATGCTAAAAAACATTAAAAAGAAGTACGTAGGCGATAAAGCCTTCTATGGAATGGTTCTTGGAATTGCCATTCCGATCATGATTCAAAACGGAATTACCAATTTCGTCAATTTATTGGACAATATTATGGTGGGACGGCTCGGGACGGAGCAGATGTCCGGCGTTTCTATCGTAAACCAGTTGATCTTTGTTTATAACCTCTGCATCTTTGGAGGCGTGTCCGGTGCGGGAATTTTTACGTCCCAGTATTTCGGACAGAGGGATCACGAAGGGGTTCGTTATACTTTCCGGTTTAAATTATGGACGGTATTGCTGCTGACCGGAATTACGATCACAGTGCTTACCCTGTTTAACGAGCCGCTGATCAGTCTGTACCTTAGCGGAAGCAGTGACGGCGGAGATCTTCTGGCAACATTAAGATATGGTCAGGGATATTTAAAAATCATGCTGTTTGGACTTCCTGCATTTATGATCCTGCAGGTATATGCAAGTACCTTACGAGAATGCGGTGAAACCGTTGTGCCGATGAAAGCGGGAATTGCAGCAATCTTCGTGAATTTGGTCTTTAATTACTTTTTGATCTATGGTAAATTCGGATTTCCGAGATTGGGAGTAGAGGGCGCTGCGATTGCAACGGTCATGTCCCGTTATGTGGAAGCGGTCATTGTAATTTTGTGGACGCATCGTCATGCAGCACAGCACCCGTTTGTACAGGGTGTTTACCGGACACTGACCCTTCCGGCAGGGATTGCGAAAAAGATCTTTATTAAGGGAATGCCGCTTTTATTAAATGAGGCACTCTGGTCCGGTGGAATGGCGCTTCTGACCCAGTGCTATTCTGTAAGAGGACTGAATGTGGTTGCCGGTATGAATATTGCAAATACAGTAAATAACCTGTTTAGTGTGGTTTTCATTGCATTGGGAAATGCTGTTTCAATCATGGTTGGACAGCTTCTGGGGGCAGGAAAGATGGAAGAAGCTGTGGATACGGACAATAAGCTGATCGCATTTTCTACCGTTTCCTGTGTAGGAATTGCACTGGTCATGCTGCTGTTTTCCCCGGTATTTCCGATGATGTATAACACTTCGGAGGAAGTAAGACGGCAGGCAACTTATATTTTGATCGCACAGGCAATCTTTATGCCGCAGGCGGCATATCTTCACGCAACCTATTTTACGCTGCGTGCAGGCGGAAAGACTGTGATTACCTTTTTCTTTGACTGTGCATTTATCTGGATCGTAAGCATTCCGGTTGTTTTTGTGCTGAGCCGTTTTACGGCAATGCCGGCACATTATATCTATGCATGCGGTCAGATGGCGGAATGGGGAAAATGTATCATTGGTTATATTCTGGTGAAAAAAGGTGTCTGGATTCATAATCTGGTAGAACATGAGAGTGCAGGAAACTAATATGGATAAAAAGATTCGTTGGGGCTTTTTAGGTTGCGGAAAAGTAGTACAAAACAAGAGTGGAGATGGATTTCGCAGCGTACCAAACAGTGAGATTGCTGTGATCATGAGACGAGATCCGGAAGCGGCAAAAAAATCGGCAGAGCATTTTGATGCTCCGGTGTGGTGCAGCCGGATTGAAGAACTGCTTGCATCAAAAATCGATGCGGTCTATATTGCAACGCCTCCGGGACTGCATTATGAGCAGGCAATGGAGTGCCTGAAGGCAGGAAAAGCAGTTTATTTGGAAAAACCTTTTGCAAGAAATTATACAGAAGCAAAAGCACTTACGGAAGCCTTTGAAAAAAAGGGAGTCCCTCTCTACATTGGACATTATCGTCGGGCGCTTCCACGCTTTCTGAAGATCCGGGAAATTCTTCGCAGTGGTCAGATCGGTGAAGTAGAACAGGTTGACTTTTATCTCAACCGGATCTTTTCTCAAAAAGAGGCGGAAACCACCTGGCTTTACAATCCAACGCTTTCCGGAGGCGGAAAGTTTTATGACATTGCACCTCATACGATTGATATTATGAATTTTTTGTTTGGAACTATCAAAACCGTAGAGGGTACTGCCAGAAACCTGGGGACTGGCTGTCCCTTGGAGAATATTGTAGAATTTTCCTTTACGACGGAAACGGGTGTAACAGGAAAGGCGAGATTTGATTGTACGGCAAAGGAAAAATCCGATCGCATGACTGTAACCGGAACGAAAGGAAGTTTGGAGTTTTCGGTTCATGGGAAAACAGATGTGATCCTTAGAGACGCCGAACAGAAAATCCGGGAGGAATTTGATCTTCCGGATCCGAAAACCGTAGAACAGCCGATGGTACAGTCGGTAGTGGAAGACCTTCTGGGAATTTCTGAATGTGAAAGTAAGGCAGGAGAAGTTTTGATCACTTATCGGATTATTGATGAGATTCTGGACGGGTTTTACGGCGGCAGAAGCGATGATTTTTGGAATCACCAGGAAAGATATTTATAAAAAATGCCCCGCATTTTCTGCGGGGCGTTTTTTCTTTAACGATTATTTGTAAAACATTTCGGTATCAAGTTTTCCTTCGCTTTTTGCAACTGCAATACAGGTTACGGAGTCACCGACACAGTTTAAGGAAGTAACAAGCATTTCAATCGGACGATTGATGGCAAGAATCAGAGAATATGCGATCAATGCCTGTTCTCCGGAAAATCCAACGCCGGAGAGAATAGTAAAGAGGATTACTGCGCCTGCTCCCGGAGCTGCCGGTGTTCCAACGCTGGCAATCAGTGCCAGAAGCATGATAAGGATCAGCTGGAAAACGGAAACTTCATAGCCGCCGCAGCCTGCGATAAATAAAGTTGCAACGACCTGCATAATTGCGGTACCGTCCATATTGATGGTCATACCAAGAGGCAGAACGAAGGAAGCAATCTGAGAATCTACACCCAGTTCTTTGGTGTTGGTATCCATGTTCAGTGGCAAGGTTGCAGCACTGGAAGAAGTGGAAAAACCAAAGATAATAACTTTGAAGATCTTTTTAATAAATACCAGTGGATTGAGCTTGCAGACAACACCGATATAGAATGGATATCCGATAAAAAGATATGCCAGTAAAAGCAGTACACAGAGAACAAAATAGGTAAATGCCGGTTTCAGATAATCGATGCCATAGGTTGCAAAGGTTCTGCATAAAAGCATGAAGATTGCCGCAGGACCGAATTTTTTTACAGTAAAATTTAAAAATACAACGATGATGTTGCTGATTTCCTGACAAAGGTAGTAAATGGTACATTCTTTATGGTATCCGAGCTTATTTAAGCACAGTCCTACGACAGCAGCGACAAATACAACACTTAAAACTGCATTGTTTACGCTGAATACGGATCCGATATTCAATGGAATGATGTTGAGGATAACCTGTAATGGATTGGAGCCGGTAGAACCGGTAGTACCTGTGATACCTTCGATGGTAACGTTGAACATTCCTGCTTTAAAGCAGCTATAAGAAATAAATCCTGCAAGAGAAAGAGCAACGCAGGTTGTTAATAAGAACCAGCCGATAGTTTTTGCGGAAATACGGCCAAGAGTAGAAGCTTCATTGATCTCGGTAATTGCCATGACAACAGAAGAAAATACCATAGGAACGATAATTAACTGTAATGCACGGATAAATAACTGTCCGCCGAGATAAAAGATACCAATGGCACTTTCTGCACCTTCCGCTGTAATATCCTGAAAGAGCAGATTGTTGATCGTAAGCCACGCAGTACTGTCAGCGCCGAGGCGGCTTCGCAGAAGCATAAATAAAAGTCCGGCGACGATTCCTGCGACCATTGCTGCGAGCATTTGAAGTGCAAGCTTGTTCGTTTCATTTGTTTTTTTCATCAGAGTTCTCCCTTCAGTAAGCACATTGTATATTTGTTAAATCATAAAAATGCCTAAACGATTAAAATATAAAGGATAATTTGAAAAAAAGCAAGTACTATTTTGAAAATAAAGAGATCTTTTGCTGAAAACGTTTGTTGCAAAACGGAAACAGGGATTTTATAATGGGCTTACACAAGAAGTAATTTGGAGGTAAAAGGAGAATGATGTTTGAAACATGTTATTATATTGTAGAAATGATAGATGGAGATTACGCACATTTGAAAAAAACAGACGATGAAACGGAAGAATTGAAGCTGGTGGCACGTGCGTTGCTGCCGGAATCCATTGTTGTGGGCAGTAAACTGAAATATGAGATGCTGCAGTATGAGCTGGTGTAAAAAAAGAGTGCGAAAAAAGAGTATCTTGTCTAAAAGTTCACACGTTAGACAAAAATCAGTGCTAAAATAAAAGATGAAAAGAAGCAGGTTGTGAGGTATAACGATGGAACGTTTAAAAATATTGGTAGTTGATGATGAAAGCCGAATGAGAAAGCTGATCAAAGATTTCCTGACAAGGGATGGTTACGATGTGCTGGAGGCAGGGGACGGCGAAGAAGCAGTGGACCTTTTTATGGAGCATAAGGACATTGCCCTGCTGATCTTAGATGTTATGATGCCGAAGATGGACGGCTGGGAAGTGTGCCGGGAAATCCGAAGAAATTCTAAGGTGCCGATCATCATGTTGACAGCGAAAGCAAGCGAAGCAGATGAATTGAAGGGATTTGAACTCGGTGTTGATGAATACATTTCCAAACCATTCAGCCCGAAGATTCTTGTGGCGCGGGTGGAAGCGGTACTTCGGCGTTCCAATGCAGCGGTAGCCGAGGAAATTCTTTCGGCAGGAGATATTGTGATCGACAAGTCTGCTCATCGGGTAACAGTAGAAGGAAGAGAAGTGGAACTCAGTTATAAAGAGTTTGAGCTGCTGACTTATTTTATGGAAAATCAGGGAATTGCCCTGTCCAGAGAAAAGATTCTTAACAATGTCTGGAATTATGATTATTTCGGAGATGCGAGAACGATTGATACCCATGTGAAGAAGCTGAGAAGTAAGCTGGGAGAAAAATGGGGAGAGTCGATCAAGACAATCTGGGGCATGGGATATAAATTTGAGTGTCCTCAGGAATAGAAATGTCAAAGAGAAAGGGAATTTACAGGTAGCTGCAAATTCCCTTTCTGCTATTTGTTTTTAATCACGATCTCGCTTCCGTAATCAATTCCTTCGTACCATGGACAGGTAATGTTTTCCAGTGTCTGATGGAGTTCATTGGTGTATTTCATGGTCGTCCATTTGCTGTCACTGCTGACTGCAAGTCCCCAAAAACCATCATCAAATACTTTTTCAGGATAGGTTAACAACTGACCTTCACTTCGGCGCGATACAAGGATCGCCGGGAAGGAGGCATTTGTCATGATCCTGCTGGAATTTCCTTCTGTTTTTCCGCTGTAATGCGGGGAGAGGGTCAGTGTGGCACCATCTTCAAATGCGTCATCAATGTACCAGAGCTGATGAACGTGACCGTCGAAAAGGATTGTCAGGTTCATTTTGTTCAGACGCTTGATCCAGGCGTCTTTGTAAAGTCTAGCGTGATCGTTGGTATACTTGACGGTCAATGGAATATGACATACCGCAATGCGGTAATCAACGCCTTTTGCGTTGTATTCATAATCAGCGCGTTCTAAAATATCGTCCAGAAATTCTGTTTGTGCTCTGCGGTAGGCATTGAATTTGGCAGCGTCATAAAATTCTTCGTATTTATCGCCATGATCTTCTCCGATATCCAGTACAACACCCCATACATTTTTTATACGGAAAGTATAATAAAAGTTCTCGTTATCTGAACCGACATATTTGTAAAGCTCATGAGCTTTAACACCCTTGGTTTCATGATTTCCTCTGGCGTAAACTACAGGAATTTCTCCCTTTGTGATCGTTGCGGCCAGCCGGAGCATCTGGGTGAGATCTTCTTCACGATCGATCCAGGTTGCCGTATCTCCGCAGCAGATCAGGAAATCCAGCTGATCTCCGAAATAGCTGGCTGCAGCAGCGGGAGATTTCTGGGTGTTATGTGTATCAGAGATTACATAGTAGTTTAATCCATCGTCTGCATTGAGTCCCCGCCAGTGATAGGTTTTGGAGAATGTCGTTCCCTGGAGTGCACCAAAGGGAGCACGAAGAATCATGGAACGGGTGGATACGGTATATTCTCCCGAGTTATCCAAAGCAGCGGTCGGAACAATGATTTTGTGAATCTTATTTTCTGTTTTCCGGTACCCTGCATAGGTTTCATTGTATTCAATCCCATCAATCGTTATCCAGGCGGTTCCTTTTGAATTGGTTTGAAATACGATCTGATAGTTGTTGTTCACTGCATAAACAACCGGGGTTCCGGCAATACCGCCCCGGAAGTTGAAGTCAAATTTTAAAAAGCATCCTGCAATAAGAATAACCAGAAAAAGAGCAGTTGGAAACCATTTCTTTTGAAAGACTGCCCGGTTATGAAGGGTCGTAATCGAAAAGTAAAGTGCTCCAATGATCGCCAAAAATCCGACACCATATAGAAATTCCCTCAAAAAATACATGTAAGCATAGAGGGTGAAGTAGATCACGACTCCATTTAATGCAAGGAAAAAGAGATTGATCAGTATCGAAATGATCGCCGGGATCAAAAGATACTTTTTGTTCAGGGATAAAAGTGTGTGTCCGAGTGCTGCGATGATGATAAAAACCAACAGAACATAGGGGACGGCAACGGCACTGTAGCGTGCGATTCCATACCACATGGAACGAATAGCGATATAGCAGAGAAGCTGCAGGATCGTAAGTAAGTTTAAAGTAAGAAACAGCCATGGCGGGCATTGCTTTTTCATAGCGGAGCTCCTTCTGATGAGTAGTATACATAATTATACCATAGTTTGGGAAAAAATTGGCAGAAAAATTTAATCATGTGAAGAATTTGTGTCTTTGTTGACAAATACCCCCAGGGGGTATACAATGACGGCATCAAACGTACTAAAATATAGAAGGAAAGGGAAGATCAATGTCGGAAACAACATGTCAGTTTTGCTCGGAACGGAGTAAGGAACGTTCAGAAAAGGAATATAAAGACCTGCTGAACCGCTTGAACCGCATTGAAGGTCAGGTGCGGGGCGTAAAAGCCATGCTGGAGCGAGATGCTTACTGTACGGATATCCTTACACAAGTATCGGCGATCAATTCAGCGTTAAACAGTTTTAATAAAGTGCTTCTTGCAAATCATATTAAAACCTGTGTGACACAGGACATCAAAGACGGCAAAGAAGAAACCGTTGATGAACTGGTAGCGACACTTCAGAAATTGATGAAATAAACAGGAGCTTATAATATAGTAGAAAGAGGTATTTTGATGAAACAATATATTGTGACAGGAATGAGCTGTGCAGCCTGCAGTGCAAGGGTGGAAAAAGCAGTCAACCAGGTTCCGGGTGTGAAAAACTGTTCTGTAAGCCTTTTGACCAATTCTATGGGTGTGGAAGGAACAGCAGAACCGGAAAAGATTATAAAAGCAGTGACAGATGCAGGGTATGGCTGTGCACTAAAGGGAACTGCCGGAGAAAAGAAAGCAGCAGATTATTCGGCACAGGAGGAAATGTTGAAGGACAAGGAAACACCGCAGCTGAAAAAGCGTCTGTTTTCCTCTTTGGGCTTTTTGCTGATTTTGATGTACTTTTCTATGGGACATATGATGTGGGGCTTTCCGCTTCCAAAAGCGTTAGAACAGAATCTGATCGCATTGGGGCTGATTCAGCTGCTTCTTACGATTACAGTGATGGTGATCAATCAGAAATTTTTTGTCAGCGGATTCAAAAGCCTTTTTAAAGGTGCTCCCAATATGGACACTTTGGTAGCATTGGGGTCATCAGCAGCATTTGTTTACAGTACAGCAGCTTTATTTATGATGACAGATGCACAGATGAAAGGCGATACAGCTGCAGTGATGAACTATTATCATGAATTCTACTTTGAGTCTGCGGCAATGATCCTGACTCTGATCACTGTAGGAAAAATGCTGGAAGCTCGCTCTAAAGGAAAGACAACAGATGCTTTAAAGGGGCTTATGAAGCTTGCACCAAAAACAGCAGTGGTGGAAAAAGACGGAACAGAAATGGAAGTTCCGATCGAGACGGTGCAAAAAGGAGACATTTTTGTGGTTCGTCCGGGAGAGAATATTCCGGTGGACGGCATTGTACTGGAAGGAACGACTGCAGTGAATGAATCTGCTTTGACGGGAGAAAGTATTCCGGCAGATAAAAATCCGGGAGATTTTGTTTCTGCAGCGACATTAAACCAGTCCGGTTTCATTAAATGTGAAGCAAGACGCGTGGGAGAAGATACGACATTGAGCCAGATCATACAGATGGTCAGCGATGCAGCAGCAACCAAGGCTCCGATTGCAAAAGTTGCGGACAAGGTGTCAGGCGTATTTGTTCCGACAGTCATAACGCTGGCACTGATCACAATCCTGGCATGGCTTTTGACGGGACATTCGGCAGGATATGCACTGGCAAGAGGAATCTCAGTTCTCGTAATCAGCTGTCCTTGTGCTCTGGGACTTGCGACACCGGTTGCAATCATGGTGGGCAATGGTGTTGGAGCAAAGAATGGAATTATGTTTAAAACGGCGGTTTCCTTAGAAGAAACCGGAAAGACAGATATTGTTGCATTGGACAAGACGGGAACGATCACTTACGGAGAACCGAAAGTGACTGATTTCTGGACGGCAGAAAATGTAATGCAGGAGGAACTTTTGGAAACTGCGTATGCATTGGAGGAACGAAGCGAGCATCCGTTGGCAAAAGCGATCGTTGACTATGTGAAAGAAAATGGAATGGATGGTCAGAAAGCTCCGGTAAAAGATTTTAAGATTCTTCCGGGCAACGGACTGGAAGGAACGATTGCAGAGAAAAAATGTGTCGGCGGAAGTTTTTCTTATATAAAAGAACTTGTAAAAATAAATGCTGAGGTGGAAAATAAGTATATCGGTTTTGCGGAAGATGGAAAGACTCCTTTATTTTTCGCAAAGGATGGAAATCTTTTGGGAATTATTGCAGTAGCAGATGTACTGAAGCCGGACAGCAAAGAGGCCGTAAAACAGTTGGAGCAGATGGGAATCCATGTGGTTATGCTGACTGGAGATAATGAACGGACTGCCAAAGCCATTGGAAAGCAGGCCGGAGTCAATGAAGTGATTGCTGGTGTTCTTCCAAATGAAAAAGAAGCTGTGATCCGTGTGCTGAAGGAAAAAGGAAAGGTTGCGATGGTTGGGGATGGAATCAATGATGCACCGGCACTGACCAGAGCGGATATCGGCATTGCCATCGGTGCAGGAACAGATATAGCCATTGATGCAGCTGACGTTGTATTGATGAAAAGCAGCTTATTGGACGTTCCGGCGGCGATTCGTCTGAGCCGATCCACATTAAAAAATATTCATGAAAATCTGTTTTGGGCGTTTTTCTATAACAGCATCGGAATTCCGCTTGCGGCAGGGGTGTTTATTCCATTGCTTGGCTGGGAAATGAACCCGATGTTTGGTGCAGCAGCAATGAGTCTTTCCAGTTTTTGTGTTGTAAGCAATGCGTTAAGGCTCAATTTGAAGCAAATCTATGATTCATCAAAGGATAGACCGAAAAAACGTCGGAAGAAGATCGAAGGAAATGCATTCCAAAAAGAGAATGCTTCTGATAATCATCAAACATGTGAGAATGCATGTATTATAAAGGAGGAATCTACCATGGAAAAAACAATGAAAATCGAGGGGATGATGTGTCCACACTGTGAGGCAAGAGTGAAAAAAACTCTGGAAGACATGGCACAGGTAGCAGGAGCTGTTGTAAGCCATGAAAATGGCACAGCAGTGGTTACTTTATCTGAAATGGTGGAAAATGAAGTTTTGAAAAAAGTCATTGAAGATCAAGGCTACAAAGTGATCGATATTCAGTAAGGAGCAAAAATCATGAGACATTCCTTTCGCAGGCAGCTGACAGCAATTTTTACGGCAGTCATGGCCGGAACATTGTTGCTGATCTTTTTCAGCGGTGCAGTTTTTTTGGAAAAGTATTATGTGGCAGATAAGAAAAAACAGGTTATGGAGACGTATGAAAAATTCAATACAGCTGCCCGGGAAGGAACTCTGGATACGGAAAGTTTTCAGGAAAGTCTGCAAAGCTCCAGTGTGACAGACAACATTTCTGTTTTTGTTATGAAGACGGATGGTGGCGTCAGACTCTATTCTACAAGAAACAGTGAACAAATGAAGTTTCAGCTTTGGGATTACATTCTGGGACGGGAAACTGTGACCATGACGAAAATTTTAGAAGAAACCCCAAATTATATTCTGCGTCAAAGCATTGATCGAAGAAGTGATATGGAATATATGGAAATGATAGGGACACTGGACAGTGGGGATTATTTTATCATGAAGTCTCCATTGGAAAGTATCAAAGACAGCGTAACTCTTGCGAATCGTTTTTATGGAATGATCGGAACTGCAGTCGTTTTTTTCAGCGCTGTGATTATTTATCTTTTCAGCCGGAAAATTACAAAGCCGGTAATGGAACTGGCGGAAATTTCGCAAAGAATGACGGCGCTGGATTTTGATGCAAAATACGAATCCAGAGGAGAAAATGAGATTGACATTCTGGGTGAACATATGAATCAGATGTCTCGTGTTTTGGAAAATACGATCTCCGAACTGAAAACTGCGAATAATGAGCTGCGCAGGGATATTGAACAAAAAGAAAAGATTGATGAAATGCGTAAGGAATTTCTTTCCAATGTTTCCCATGAATTAAAGACACCATTGGCACTTGTGCAGGGATATGCGGAAGGGCTTAAGGATGGCATCAGTAATGATCCGGAAAGTCAGGCATATTATCTGGAGGTAATCATTGACGAAGCACAGAAAATGAATTCCATGGTCCAAAAGCTTTTGACACTTAATGAAATGGAGTTTGGTCAGGAAAATGTTTCTATGGAACGGTTTAATGTAGCAGAACTGATTCAAGGAGTAGCACAGTCCTTTAAACTGCACATTGATCAGAAAGAAGGAAAACTCCGGCTGAAAATTCAGAATCCTTTGTATGTCTGGAGTGATGAACTGAAAATTGAAGAGGTACTGACAAATTATATCAGCAATGCGTGCAACCATCTGGACGGCGAGCGGGTCATTGAAATTAAAGCAGAGCAAAAAGAGGATAAGGTGCGCATAAGTGTGTTTAATACCGGAAAGCAGATTCCGGAAGAAGATATATCACGCATTTGGGAAAAATTTTATAAAGTGGATAAGGCTCATACCAGAGCGTATGGTGGCAGCGGCATTGGTCTTTCAATTGTAAAAGCAATCATGGAATCAGTAAATGGTACTTACGGTGTAGAAAATTATAATAATGGTGTAGAGTTCTGGATTGAGTTGAAATGAAAATAATACAGGTAAAAATGCACAAAAACGGGAGAATAATTTGTGCGCTTTAGTCAAAGGTAACAGTTTGAAAAAAATGTAAAATTAGTTGTTGACTTTTGCCGAATGAATGGTGTATATTAAACAAGCTGTCGCGAACGACAACAACAAAACATCGAAAATACTTGTTTTACAGAGC
>CAZOJX010000049.1:0-13315 GCA_964580255.1 uncultured Lachnoclostridium sp.
ATCGTCGCAGCAAAGGCGGCGATAAAAAAGCAAATGGAAAAAATCAAACAGATAGCCTTAATTGACCAGCTGTTTCTTCTGATTATTTGATCCATAACATACTCCCCTTAAATACATTGTCTAAAAGTTAAACAGTCTTAGTTTACCACAACAAATCTGAAATGCAATGGTTCCTATGTCAAATTTTGCACATTTTGAGCACATTTTTGCGCACTTGGTTGTTGAGTAGTAGAAAATATGGTAGATTATTGTTAGATTTTTTGAAATCACAAAAGAAAAATGAGGAGGGAAGCATATGAATGATTACTTAAACAGTGTGAATTCCGGGTTCTTTTATCTGCTGGTTGCAGGAATCCTGGGATTTATCACCATCATGTGTTTTGTATTTTTAGTGAAAAGTTACCGGGCAGGCAAAAAGCTGGGGATGGATCCGAAAATTTTAAAGAGAACCATCACAGCCAGTGCCACTTTTACCCTGCTGCCGTCGATCAGCATTCTTTTGGGTGTGATTGCCTTAAGCGGAACCTTAGGAGTTCCATTTTCCTGGCTGCGTCTTTCTGTGGTAGGCGCTTTGCAGTATGAACTCAATGTGGCGCAGATCGCAGCCCAGAGCATCGGACTTTCCGGACTTCGTGTAGACGAGTTAAATATGGGGGCGTTTGTAACCATTGCATTGGTTATGACGGTAGGAATCATAGGCGGTGTGGTCTGCTGCATTTTCTTCCTGAAGAAATATCTTGGAAAAGTGCAGAAAGCACCGAAAAAGGAAACTAATGGGAAACCGGGCTTTGGAGCTCATGCGACGACCGCAATGTTTGTTGGATTGTGTGCAGCTTATATCGGTGCCTATATCGGACAGGCAATCCCAAGAGAAGGCAGTGATTGGATGCCGCTGTTTGTTGCCGGAGTGGCAGCACTGGTCATGGCGGTATTTGAATACTTTATTCAGAAAAAGGGAAAGAACGTATTGGAAAATTTCAGTCTGGCAGCAAGCATGCTGGTCGCAATGGCGGCAGCGGTGGCTGTCGGCATGATGTAGCAGGAGGATCGAAATGGACGAGAAACAGAAAGAACTATTTTTTACAGAATTTAACAACAGTCTCCATCGTCTTGGCAGACTTATGCTTGTAGTCTCCCTGATCCTGCTTTTATCCGTTCCTTTTGTGATCGGTGCCCTGAATCAGGTAATGCCGGGACTGGGGGGATTCCTCAGCGGTATAGCAAAGGTTGGTGTGATCTACATCCCAGTGGCTATCGTGGAATTTCTGATCTATACACCGATGCTCGGTGTGGGGGGAAGTTATATTTCTTTTTTGACCGGTAACGTGACCAATATGAAGATTCCGTGTGCTATGAATGCAAGAGACATGGCAGGAACGACAGTTGGCACCCCGGAAAATGAGATCATTTCTACTATCAGTACGGCAACCAGTGCTATTGTGACAACTTTGGTCATCGTCGTGGGGGTTCTCATGATCGTACCACTCCAGCCGGTGCTGCAAAGTGAGACATTGCTTCCGGCATTTAATAATGTTGTACCGGCACTGTTTGGTGCTTTAGGTCTGAAATATTTTAGCAAAAGTCCAAAAATTGCATTGATTCCGCTGCTTTTGATGGCACTTCTTTGCATCTTTGTACCGGCAGCCATCAGTCAGACCAGCCTGTTGATGATTCCGGCCGGCGGGCTTGCACTGGCGATCGGCTATGTACTGTTTAAGAAAAATAAGTTGTAGGAGAAAAAATAATGAATGTATTAGTTGGAATTTTATTAGTAATCCTGCTCCTTGCAGCAGTGGTACTTATTCGAACCGTCCGTTTAAAACCGACAGCAGCGAAAACGGCAGTGATTTCGCTGGAGGAATCTGAGCGTGCATCGAACTACGGTCAGCGTCTTGCCCGTATGATCAGAAAGGAAACCATTTCTGCGAGAGGAGATACGGATCCTACGAAATTCTACCAGTTTCATGAAGAACTGGAAGCATTATTCCCGCAGGTTCATAAAACCTGTGAAAAGCATGAATTTCAAGGAAGTCTGCTTTTTCGTTGGAAAGGAAAAGGGGATCATGAGCCGATCCTTCTGATGAGCCATCAGGATGTGGTGGAAGCAACGGGAGAATGGTCTCATGAACCGTTCAGCGGTGATATTGATGAAAAAGGGCGTGTCTGGGGACGCGGGACCGTAGATACCAAAGGAAGTCTTTTCTGTATTTTTTCTGCAGTAGAGGAATTGATCGGAGAAGGCTATGAGCCGGAGGGCGATGTTTATATTGCCAGCAGCTGTACAGAGGAGATCAGTGGCGAGGGCGCACCGTTGATCGTTTCTTATTTGAAGGAGCAGGGCGTAGAACTTGCACTTTTGATGGACGAGGGCGGTATGATCGTAGAAGAACCGGTAGGCGGTGTCAAAGGGCTCTATGGTATGGTTGGCGTCGTGGAAAAGGGCTACGGGGATGTGAAATTTACAGCAAGAAGCAATGGAGGTCATGCCAGTGCACCGGGAAAGAATACCCCTTTGATACGTCTTGGAAAAATGATGGCAGAGATCGAAAAACATAATCCGTTTACAGCAAAAATGACACCGACTGTCCGGGAAATGTTCACCCGTATGGCTCCGAACATGACCTTCGGCATGAGAATGATCTTTGCCAACCTCTGGCTGTTTGAAGGACTTTTATTAAAGCTGCTTCCGAGCATCAGTCCGGCAGCGGCAGCCATGACAAAAACAACCATTGCATTTACGACAGCAAAGGGCTCTGACGGACTCAATGTACTTCCACAGGAGGCTTATGTGACAGCAAATATGCGTTTTATCCATCATCAGCCAAATGGAGAATGTATGGAGATCCTTCGTAAGATCGCAGAAAAATACCAGGTGGAGGCAGAACCTCTTTATCAGGACGAACCTTGTCCGATCGTAGATTACCAGAGCGATGCTTTCCATCTGATCGAAGAAGCAGCAGCAGAAATCTATCCGGGAGTCGGCATTTGTCCGTACACCATGACCGGAGGAACTGACGCAAAATTCTACAAAGAGATCTGCAAAAACGCCCTTCGTTTTGCACCAATCTACATCGATGGACAGCAGTATTCCAGTATTCACGGGATTGATGAAAACATTTACCAGGGAGCACTGCCGAAGGCTGTCGATTTTTACAAATACGTGATCAAAAAATGTTGATGGATTTTTTGATTCGACGGCAGACTTTTTAAGTTTCATAAAAAAACTTCCATTATAATTATTTTAACATCGAGTTGGGAACAGATAGTTAGGTAAAAAGAGGGAGGTCAATATATGGGACAGATTCGAGTAGCGATTGCCGATGACAATGAAAGAATGGTGGATATTTTAGACAGTATTGTGAAAAGAGACAGCGAAATTCGCATCGTTGGAAAAGCTAATAATGGAGAAGAAGTATATCGCATGATCAAAGAAAAGGAGCCGGATGTGGTTCTTTTGGATCTGATCATGCCGAAATTGGATGGACTTTCCGTAATGGAGAGGATCAATCAGGATCGGACGATCAAAAAACACCCGAAGTTCATCGTGATTTCTGCAATTGGACAGGAGGGAATCACAGAAGATGCATTTAATTTGGGGGCGTATTATTACATTATGAAGCCTTTCGACAATGATATGGTATTAAACCGGGTTCGCTCGATCATGAATGGTGCTGATATGGGACAGTCCCATAATTCTTCTGACAAAAAGTCTTTGTGTGGGATTTCCAGAGAAGATTTGGAAGGAGAAGTGACAGATATGATCCATGAGGTTGGTGTTCCGGCACACATCAAAGGCTATCAATATTTAAGAGATGCGATCATGATGGTGGTCGAAGATTCGGAAATGCTTAATTCCATCACAAAGATCCTGTATCCTACGATTGCCAAGCGGAATCAGACGACACCAAGCAGAGTGGAGCGTGCGATCCGTCATGCCATCGAGGTTGCCTGGAGCAGAGGAAATATGGATACGATCAATGCGTTGTTCAGTTATACTGTCAGCACCGGAAAAGGAAAACCGACAAATTCAGAATTTATTGCATTGATCGCCGACAAGATTCGCCTTCAAAACAAAATACGTTAAAAACTCCTTTTAAAGGCTTATGGGATATGGTAGAATAAAACCATGGTTTTATGAGCAAACGAGGGGGAGAAGACATATGAAGAAGATACTTTTTGCAACGTCGGAAGCAGTTCCGTTTATTAAAACAGGAGGTTTGGCCGATGTTGCAGGATCTTTACCAAAGTATTTTGACAAGGAAAAATACGATGTTCGCATTATACTGCCGAAATATCTGTGTATCCGTCAAGAATTTCGCAGTCAGATGCGTTTCGTTGATAAATTCTATGTAAAAATGAACTGGAGAAGTCAGTATGCCGGCATCGAAGAAATGGAATATGACGGCGTGAAATATTATTTCATTGATAATGAATATTATTTCGCAGGTCCGAGACCTTATGGAGAGATGTATCAGGACAGTGAAAAATTCGCTTATTTTTCAAGAGCAGTCCTGGAAGCACTTCCGGTGATCGGTTTCCGTCCGGACATTATCCATTGCCATGACTGGCAGACAGGACTGATTCCGGTACATTTGAAGGTAGATTATGCAGATCAGGAGTTTTACCAGGGCATCAAAACAGTGATGACGATCCACAACCTGAAATTCCAGGGAAGATGGATTATGTCAGAAATCAAAGATGTTACAGGGCTGGGGGACGAATACTTTACCTCGGATAAACTGGAATTGTATGGAGATGCAAGTTTTTTAAAGGGAGGACTTGTATATGCGGATCTGATCACAACAGTCAGCAGTACCTATGCGGAAGAAATCAAAACACCTCACTATGGGGAGGCGCTGGACGGTCTGTTAAATGCAAGATCCGGTGAACTTTTGGGAATCGTAAACGGAATTGACTATGAAGAATACGATCCAAAAACTGATAAAGAGATCGTTGCGAACTATGAAGCAGCAGATTTTAGAAAAAATAAGATTAAAAATAAACGTGCACTGCAGAAAGAACTGGGACTGGAGCCGGGAGACGGAAAATTCCTGATCGGGATCGTGTCCCGACTGACAGATCAGAAGGGATTTGATCTCATTGATTGTGTCATGGACGAAATGTGTGCAGACGAAAATATAGAACTGGTCGTACTTGGAACCGGTGAAGAACGTTATGAAAACATGTTCCGTCATTTTGCATGGAAATATGAGGGACGGGTGTCCGCCAATATTTTCTATTCCGAAGCACTTTCTCATAAAATATATGCTGCCTGTGATGCATTCTTAATGCCTTCCGCTTTTGAACCATGCGGTTTAAGCCAGCTGATGAGCTTAAGATACGGAACCCTTCCGATCGTCAGGGAAACCGGCGGATTGAAGGATACGGTGGAGCCATATAATGAATATGAGAAAACCGGTACGGGATTCAGTTTTGCCAATTATAATGCACATGAGATGCTGGATCGGGTGCGTTATGCGCAGAATATTTTCAGAAACAAAAAACGTGACTGGAATAAGATCGTGGAACGAGCAATGAGTGCAGATTTCTCCTGGAAGGCATCTGCAAAGAAATATGAAGAAATGTACGAAGATCTGACACCGTAAAGAGTGTTCAAAGGGGACTGCTTAGGCAGTCCCCTTTTTTGAAGCAAAGATTGGCAGATTACTGAAAAAATCAGTAAATCCGGTGAATGGCTTTAAGGAAAAGAGCCATGTCAGCAATGTGCAGAACAGCAGCAGTAAAATAGTCCGCCAAAGGCTGTCTGCATGATTTAAAAGTCCGGTACATTGTTCCAGATAAGTGTAGGTCAGTCCATGGAACAGATAGATTGCCATGGTACGGGTACCGATATAAGAGACCGGAAGCTGTTTTTCCGGCAGCAGGAGCAGCCAGGAAAAAGTCATCAGAAAGCCGATTACATAAAGCGCTGCCCGCCAGAGAACGCCTTTTAGCATACCCTGTTTCATGGAAAGATAATTATATCTCCCGTAAAAGACCTGCATTGGTGCCAGCCGCATGAGACCTACAAAGGTTAAAAATGCAGCCACGATAAGGATTGTCAGGACAGCCGTTGTCTGAAACTTCCGGGAACTTCGCCATTTTGTCAGCCATTCCCGGTTAAAATCGGTTCCAGCAAGATAAAAAGGATAGTAGACCAGTGCCCTTGGAAGGGTTAAAAGGTTATCTTCCATATTAGAGAAACCGATGAGAAATCCTGCCAGAACTGCGAACAGCAGGTAATGAGGCAGTTTTTTGACATAAGGTGTGACAATGCGCCACAAAAGCAGCGCCAGAAGATACCAAAGGGTGAATTTGGGCTTTAACAAAGCGAGCTCTGTCGCTTTATGTGTTACATAGGTATACCAGAGATAGTAAATAATCTCATAAGCAAGGTAAGGAACTGCCAGCCGTCGAAGAATCGTCAGCAGGGGAAGGTTCCGTTTGGAAAAATATCCGGAAATAAAGATAAAAGCCGGCATGTGAAAGGATACGATGATCCACTTTAAAATCCGCAGAAATTCATTACAGCCGACACTTGGTCCGATAAAATGACCAACAACTACAAGGAGGATTAAAAATCCCTTGTAGTTGTCGAATAAATAGTCTCTATGATTATTTTGCATTTTCTTCCATTCCGGCAAGTTTCTGCTTTTTATACTGTGCGAATCTGCCTTCGTCCAGTGCATCGCGGATTTCCTGCATCATCTGGTTATAGAAGTAAAGGTTATGAAGTACGCAAAGACGCATACCCAGCATTTCCTTTGCTTTAAGCAGATGGCGGATATAAGCTCTGGAATATCTGCGGCAGGCAGGACACTGACAGCCTTCTTCGATCGGGCGTTCGTCCAGCTCGTATTTTGCATTAAACAGATTCAGTTTTCCATGGTTGGTATAAACATGTCCGTGACGTCCGTTACGGCTTGGATATACACAGTCAAAGAAATCAACGCCTCGTTCAACCGCTTCCAAAATATTCTGCGGTGTTCCGACACCCATAAGATAGGTTGGCTTTTCAATCGGCAGATATGGAACGGTCGCTTCAATGATTCGATACATATCTTCGTGGCTTTCGCCTACGGCAAGACCGCCCAGTGCGTAACCGTCCAGATCCATTTCGGAAATGATCTTTGCATGTTCAATACGTACATCTTCCAGAATACCGCCCTGGTTGATACCAAAAAGCATCTGATTTTTATTGATGGTATCGTCTAAACTGTTCAGACGGGCCATTTCGTCTTTACATCTCTGGAGCCAGCGGGTAGTGCGGGCAACTGAATTTTCAATGTAGCTTCGTTCTGCCACACTGCTTGGACATTCATCAAATGCCATGGCAATGGTGGAAGCTAAATTGGACTGGATCCGCATACTTTCTTCCGGTCCCATAAAGATCTTTCTTCCGTCGATGTGAGAGTTAAAATACACACCTTCTTCTTTGATCTTTCTCATTTTTGCGAGAGAGAATACCTGGAATCCGCCGGAGTCGGTAAGGATTGGTCTCTGCCAGTTCATAAATTTGTGAAGTCCGCCAAATTCCTTGATCAACTGATCACCCGGACGGACATGTAAATGATAAGTATTGGACAATTCTACCTGGCAGCCGATGGCTTCCAGATCTTCTGTGGAAACAGCGCCCTTGATTGCTGCAACGGTACCTACATTCATAAATACAGGTGTCTGAATGACGCCGTGTACGGTATGAAATTCCCCACGTTTTGCCATTCCTTCACGTTTGAGTAATTTGTACATAAAAATCTCCTGATCTTCTTGTTAATAGTTTCCTAAAAATCTCATTGAATTCTCTTATTTTATGACATATAATTTCTAATTATAGTTCTAAATAAGTATAAGCGAAAGGAACCCTTTTCGTCAATTAGAAGAAATGAGGAAGAAATAATGGCAGCAGGATCAGGATTTGGTAATCTTTTTAGAGTTACGACATGGGGAGAATCCCATGGGAAAGGAATCGGTGTCGTGGTGGACGGCTGTCCTGCAGGATTGGAGCTTTGTGAGGAAGATATTCAGATCTATTTAAATAGAAGAAAGCCGGGAACCTCCCGGTTTACTACACCCCGTAAGGAGGACGATCAGGTGGAAATCCTGTCCGGTGTTTTTGAAGGAAAAACCACAGGCACGCCAATCTCCATGATGGTATGGAACAAAACCCAGAGAAGCAAAGACTACAGTGAGATCGCTTCCTATTACAGACCGGGACATGCAGACTATACCTACGATCAAAAATACGGTTTCCGGGATTATACCGGCGGCGGAAGATCTTCCGGTCGGGAGACCATCGGAAGGGTAGCAGCTGGAGCAATCGCAGCAAAGCTTTTAAAAGAAATGGGAATTACGGTAGAAGCTTATACAAAATCCATCGGTCCCGTAGAAATTTCAGAGGAAGCCTTTGATCTTTCTTATCGTTTGGAAAATCCGGTCTGCATGCCGGATCGATCAGCGGCTCAAAAGGCATCTGCTTATCTGGAATCCTGTATGCAGGAGGGAAATTCCTCCGGCGGTGTGATCGAATGCCGGATCAGCGGAGTACCGGCAGGTATCGGAGATCCTTGTTTTGAAAAGATCAGTGCCAATCTGGGAAAAGGAATCCTTTCCATCGGTGCGGTTAAGGGATTTGAGATCGGTGACGGATTTACTGTAGCAGAATCGACCGGCCGGACAAATAATGATGAGTTTTATTATGATGCAGACGGAAAAGTTCAAAAGAGGACAAATCATGCAGGCGGGATTTTAGGCGGTATATCCGATGGCAGCGAGATTGTTTTCCGGGCAGCGGTAAAACCGACTCCATCCATTTTTTCAGAGCAGGAGACGGTAAACAAGGCAGGAGAAACGATCCGGATCAATATCAAGGGAAGACATGACCCGGTGATCGTTCCGAGAGCAGTGGTTGTGGTGGAATGTATGGCAGCGATTACGGTTTTTGATGGGCTTTTGACAAACATGAGTGCCCGCATGGATGGAATAAAACGTTTTTATGAGAAATAAAAGAAAATGGTGGCGGTTGGAACATGGAGGACGTAAAGAATGAAGACAGGAATAGTAGATGTAGGCGGAGGATTCAGAGGAATCTATGCGGCAGGTGTCTTTGATTACTGTATGGATCATGGAATCTGCTATGACCTTTGCATCGGTGTGTCGGCTGGAAGTGCCAATCTCTCTTCCTTTTTAGCAGGGCAGCGGGGAAGAAATTTTCAGTTTTATTCCGAATATTCTTTTAGGAAAGAATATATGGGCCTGAAAAATTTTATTTTTAAAAAATCTTATATTGATATGGATTATCTCTACGGAACTTTAAGTAATTCGACAGGAGAAAATCCATTAGATTTTGAAAAAGTTCTTGCTAATCCGGCAGAAATGCTGGTTGTAGCGACGAATGCTCTGACCGGAAAAGTGGAATATTTTAGAAAAGAGGATATGAAGCAGGACGATTACAGCATTCTAAAGGCATCTTGTGCGATTCCTTTTGTGTGCGGACCTTATGAGATTAAGGGAATTCCTTATTATGACGGTGCGCTTGGAGATTCTGTACCAATTGAAAAGGCCATGGAATGGGGCTGTGATAAAGTAGTAGTCATTCTGACAAAGCCGGAGGCTGTTTTGCGTGATCCGAAAAGAGATATTCAGTTTGCCAAAAGAATTCAGAAAAAATATCCAATGGCAGCAGAAAGCCTGCGCAAAAGAGCAGAGCATTACAATGAAAAGGTAGCATTGGCAAAAAAATACCGGGAAGAAGGGCGTGTTCTGATTATTTCTCCGGATGATACCTGTGGCATAGATACGCTGACAAGAGACCGGGAGGCACTGAAACGCTTTTATGAAAAAGGGTATCAGGACGGAAAGAAGATTTCGGAATTTTTAAGTGAAGCTTAGAAAATAGAACGATATAGCAAGACTCCGCTGATTGGGGCTGCAGGGATGCTGCAGACCCAATCAGCGGAGTCTCTGCAATGGCCGGTGCTGTTTGCTGAACTCCATTGACATAGTATTTGCCGGGGTTCAGGATACTGACGATATAGGTGACATTTCCGTAGCGTAACTGAGCCTGATTGGTAAATTGAGCCATGATTTACGAAATTCCTTTCATTTATAAGGTTTAGTATAATATATGAAAAAATGTCAAAAGGTTTTTGAGTTTATCGCAGATCATGGCTTTTGAAAGGGTTAAAAGCGAAAATCCCTCTGTCCGTTTTCCTGAATCAGGCGGAGATTTTCAGTAACGATCTTTCTTACTTTCTCATTTGGTACATTTAATACTTCTTTGGCGATCAGTGCGTCTCCGATCGCATGGGTTTGCGGTGAGGCATAATCCATCAGATATTCTTTTAAGGTCATCAGTGCATTTGGATGACAGCAGTTTTGAATCTGTCCTTTCTTGCAAAGCTCCATAAAACGGTCTCCGGTACGTCCGGCGCGGTAGCAGGCGGTACAAAAGCTCGGAATATAGTTCATTTCCATCAGCCAGCGGACAACTTCGTCTAAGGTACGGGTGTCACTGACGTCAAACTGCTCTGATTTTTCATCTTCCGGTTCCGGTTCGTAATATCCACCGACGCTTGTGCGGGAAGCACCGCTGATCTGAGAGATACCCAGGTGAAGTGCACGCTCCCGTACTTTTTGATTTTCTCTGGTAGAAATGATCATTCCGGTATAAGGAACGGAAATACGGATACATGCAATGATTTTTGCGAAAATATCATCATCAATTCCATTGTCAAACTGATCCGGATCAATGTCATCGGCATGTTTCAGACGAGGAACACTGATGGTGTGCGGTCCGACACCAAAAGCAGCTTCCAGATGCTCTGCATGCATCAAAAGACCGGCAAATTCATAACGGTATTTATCCAGACCAAAGAGAACGCCAAGTCCTACATCATCAATGCCGCCCTCCATGGCACGATCCATGGCTTCTGTATGATAGTTGTAATCGTGCTTTGGTCCGGTCGGATGAAGGGAAAGATAGCTTTCCTTATGGTAGGTTTCCTGGAATAAGATATAAGTACCGATACCGGCTTCTTTTAAAAGGCGGTAATCGTCTACGGTGGTTGCTGCAATATTGATATTTACACGACGGATTGCACCGTTTTTATGCTTGATGCTGTAGATTGTTTCAATACTTTTCAGGTAATAATCCATCGTATTGTGTACAGGATCTTCTCCGGCTTCCAGAGCCAGCCGTTTATGCCCCATATCCTGAAGGGCAATGACTTCCCGGCGGATTTCCTCCTGACTGAGCTGTTTTCTGGCAATGTGTTTATTTTTCAGATGATATGGACAGTAAGTACAGCCGTTAATGCAGTAATTGGAAAGATATAAAGGGGCAAACATGACAATGCGGTTTCCGTAGAAATCTTTTTTAATCTGTTCGGCAAGCTTCATAATCTCCTGGTTTTTAGTTTCATCTTCACAGGCAAGCAAAACCGAGGCTTCCCGATGAGAGAGACCTTTTCGCAGCTTTGCTTTTTCAATGAGAGAATCGATCAAAGGAAGATTGTTTTTGTTTTCATCGGCATAGGCCAGTGTGTCCAGAATTTCCTCATGATTGATAAAATCATCAGCGCATCTTGATGTTACGTCATACATAATGATAACCCCCTTTTTAAATCCGTAGGATTCTTAATTTGATACTAGCACAAACAAGGGGAAATAACAAGACGAGTCAAAGACAGGAAGCTTTTGAATTTTTAAGAAATTTATAAGAAAAAATACATTGTATCCCTCATTTTTGAAACGTATAATAAGGAAAATGAGGAGATAGATATTATGAAAAAGAAGAAAAAGAAACATCGACGTCACCCGTTTCTCAGAGGTTTTTTAGGCTGTCTGATCGTGATCGCAGCTTTGGCAGTGGGAGGAAGCTATGTACTCGCAGGTGCGCTGCACAAAAAACTGCATTATGAAAAGATTGATTCTGTTGCTATGGAACCTTTCAAGGAAGATGGGGTAAAAAATATTCTTTTAATTGGAAATGATTCCAGAAGCCAGGACGAGAGCGGCCGCTCTGATGCCATGATTTTGGTATCCATCAGCAACAGAACCGGAAAGGTTTATTTAACCTCACTTTTGAGAGATATTTATGTGGAGATTCCGGGACATGACGGAAACCGGCTGAATGCGGCATATGCTTATGGCGGACCGGAGCTTTTGATGGAAACGCTGGAAGAAAATTTTGACATTGAGGTTAATCGTTACATGCTGGTCAATTTTCAGGCATTTGCAAATCTGGTAGATACCGTTGGCGGTGTGGATCTGGAACTGACCAATGAAGAAGTTCAGTATGTGAACGGGTATTTAGTTGAGTATAATCAGTTGGAAGGCAGAGCTGAGGGAACAGATTATCTGGATCCGTCCTTAAGCGGTCAGATTCATTTGAATGGTCCTCAGGCATTGGCATACTGCAGAAATCGTTACATTGGAACGGATTTTGCCAGAACGGAAAGACAGCGGAAGGTACTTTCTGCAGCTGTTAAAAATGCACCGCTGGCACTTGCGACCAATGGAAGCAGCCTGATTGACGGTGTGATGTCCAACATCACTACGAATCTGACACAGACAGAATTAAGCGGTCTGATGCTGCAGACTCCTTTATTGTTAACCTACGATATGGTTTCAGACTGTATTCCTCAGGAAGGAACCTATTCGAATGCATCAATCCGGGGAATGGCTGTTTTGAAAGTTGATTTTGATGCAAACAAGCAGTATCTTCAGAGAGAAATTTACGGAAAGTAGAGGAAAAAGGTATGGATCAATGGGGAGAATCCTATTTACGGATCAAACAGGAAAAGAGTGATTCCTATGGAGGAAATCAGAACTGGTTCCCGTATCGTTTTTTAAAACGGACAGGCTGCGGTGTGATCGCAGCGGCAGATGTCATCCTTTATCTTGAAGGAGAGAGGGAAATTTCGGAAGCAGAATACAGAGAGTTCGCACAAAAACTCTGGAAGGGCTATCTTCCTGTGATTCCGGGATTTGGCATGAACGGACTGACATTGATGTTTGGAATGAACCGTTATTTCAGAAAAAAGAATTTACCATATCGTGCCCGCTGGGGTATTTCCGGAAAGCGGATGATTGCTAAAATTGACAGAATGCTGGCTGAGAAGATTCCGGTGATTTTGTCGATAGGACCGAATTTTCCGAAGGTCTGGGGAAAAGAAAAGGTGCGCTTTTACATAAAAACGGAAAGCGGAGCTTATGTTCCGGCAGCTAAGACCAAGGCACATTTTGTGACGGTTACGGGAAGAAATGGAATGTGGCTTCAGATTTCTTCCTGGGGAAAAAAGTACTTTATTGATAT
>CAZOJX010000050.1:0-13252 GCA_964580255.1 uncultured Lachnoclostridium sp.
CATGATGAACGGTCAGTAAGATAAATATAAATAAAGAACGACCGGAGAGGAAACAGCGATTGCTGTTTCCTCTCTTTTTGTGTATAATAAAGCCATCTATAGGCTATTTTACGAAAGGTTGAAATCAACATGAATTTTACACATTTACACGTGCATACAGAATATAGTCTTTTGGACGGCTCAAACAAGATCAAAGAATGTATTTTGAGAGTAAAAGAGCTGGGAATGGACAGCGTGGCGATCACAGACCATGGGGTAATGTACGGAGTCATTGATTTTTATCGTGCTGCGAAGGCAGAAGGCATTCGCCCGATCTTAGGCTGTGAAGTTTATGTTGCACCAAATTCCCGATTTGACAGAGAAATCGGGAACAATGAAGATCGATATTATCATCTGGTCCTTCTGGCGGAAAACAACACCGGATACAGCAATCTGATGAAGATCGTATCCAAAGGGTTTACAGAAGGATATTACTATAAACCTCGAGTGGATCTGGAGGTGCTGGAAACCTATCATGAAGGCATCATTGCCCTGAGTGCCTGTCTTGCAGGAGAAGTGCAGCGGTTTCTGAATAGGGGCTTTTATGAAGAAGGAAAAAAAGCAGCGCTAAAATACGAAGAGATCTTTGGAAAAGGAAATTTCTTTTTAGAGCTGCAGGATCATGGAATGCCGGAGCAGAAACGGGTGAACATGGAACTTCTGCGTCTCAGCCAGGAAACCGGAATCGAGCTGGTTGCCACCAACGATGTCCACTATACCTATGCGGAGGACGAAAAACCTCATGATATCCTGCTCTGTCTTCAGACAGGAAAGAAGCTGTCGGACGAGAACCGCATGCGTTATGAGGGCGGGCAGTATTATGTGAAATCCCCGGAGGAAATGGCACAATTATTCCCGTATGCACTGCAGGCGCTGGAAAATACTCATAAGATCGCACAGCGGTGTCAGGTGGAGATTGAATTTGGCGTGACAAAGCTTCCGAAATACGATGTACCGGAAGGATATACCTCCTGGGAATATTTAAACAAGCTTTGTTTTGAAGGTCTGGAACGCTGTTATCCGGGACACGATCAGTCACTGACAGATCAGCTGACCTATGAACTTGGCATCATTCAGAAAATGGGGTATGTAGATTATTTCCTGATCGTCTGGGATTTCATCAAATATGCTAAGGATCATGGAATTGCTGTCGGTCCGGGACGAGGCAGTGCGGCAGGAAGTATCGTTTCTTATACGTTGGGGATCACGACCATCGATCCGATGAAATACAGCCTGCTGTTTGAACGATTCTTAAATCCGGAACGAGTTTCCATGCCCGATATAGACGTGGATTTCTGTTTTGAAAGACGCCAGGAAGTGATTGATTATGTAGTGGAAAAATACGGCAAAGACCGGGTGGTTCAGATCGTTACATTCGGAACTTTGGCAGCCCGGGGTGTGATCCGGGACGTGGGACGCGTGATGGATCTTCCGTATCAGCTGTGTGATCAGACGGCAAAACAGATTCCCCAGGAATTAAATATTACGATTGATAAGGCCTTAAAGGTCAATCCGGAGCTTCGCAAAAGTTATGAAGAAAATCCGGAAATCCACGAGCTCATTGACATGGCAAAGCGTCTGGAAGGACTTCCAAGACACACCTCCATGCATGCAGCGGGGGTTGTGATCAGTCAGAAATCGGTAGACGAATATGTTCCGTTATCCAGAGGATCTGACGGTTCGATCACGACACAGTTTACGATGACAACCCTGGAAGAACTGGGACTTTTGAAAATGGACTTTTTGGGACTCCGTACATTAACGGTAATCCAAAATGCCGTAAATATCCTGAAAAAGACCCGGGGCATTTCCATAGATATTGATAAGATTGATTATAATGATGCAAAAGTATTGGCTTCCATCGGCACCGGAAAGTGTGAGGGTGTGTTCCAGCTGGAAAGCAGCGGCATGAAGAACTTCATGAAGGAGCTGAAGCCAAAGAGTCTGGAAGATATCATTGCGGGAATTTCCCTGTACCGTCCGGGTCCAATGGATTTCATTCCTCAGTATATTAAAGGAAAAGATCACCCGGAGACCATTACCTATGACTGCGAAGAACTGCGGAGCATTCTGGAACCGACTTACGGCTGTATCGTATATCAGGAACAGGTAATGCAGATCGTACAGAAGCTTGCCGGCTATACCCTCGGAAGAGCGGATCTGGTGCGCCGTGCCATGAGTAAGAAAAAGGCAGCGGTGATGGAGCAGGAGCGTAAAAACTTTGTTTACGGAAATGAAGCAGAGGGCGTTCCGGGCTGTATTTCCAGAGGCATTTCCGAAAAGGTTGCCAATAAGATCTTTGACGATATGACAGACTTTGCAAAATATGCATTTAATAAATCCCATGCGGCAGCTTATGCAGTGGTTTCTTATCAGACTGCATGGTTAAAATATTATTATCCGGTGGAATTTATGGCGGCACTGATGACTTCGGTGATTGATAATCCGTCAAAAGTGGCAGAATATATCTTAAACTGCCGACAGATGGGAATTGCGATCCTGCCGCCGGATATCAATGCAGGATATGCCGGATTTTCCGTTTCCAAAGACGGAATCCATTACGGACTTTCGGCGATCAAAAGCATTGGACGCTCTGTGATCGAGGCGATCGTTGCAGAACGAGAGGAAAACGGGCTTTACACCAGTCTGAAGGATTTTATCACAAGACTTAGCAGCAAAGAGATCAATAAGCGTGTGATCGAAAACTTTATCAAAGCTGGCGCATTTGACTGTCTGGAGGGCACGAGAAAACAGAAAATGTTCGTGTATGTGCAGATCATGGACGAGGCGGCCAGAGATAAGAAAAATTCACTGACCGGCCAGATGTCCCTGTTTGATTTCGTGGACGAGGACGTGAAAGCGACGCTGGAGATCCAAATGCCGGACGTGGGAGAATTTGAGGAAAGTGAACGGCTTGCCTTTGAAAAGGAAGTACTGGGTGTTTACTTAAGCGGTCATCCGCTGCAGGAGTGTGAGGAACGCTGGAGAAAGGCCATTTCCCATACTTCCGCAGATTTTCTTTTGGACGAGGAGCTTGGAACGACCAATGTAAAAGATGGGGAGAAAGCGATTATCGGCGGTATCATCAGCGAAAAGAGCGTGAAGCTGACCAAGAACAGTAAGCAGATGGCTTATCTTACCATTGAGGATCTTTTGGGAACGGTGGAGGTTATCGTATTCCCGAGAGATTATGAAAATAATGCAGCGGCACTGGTACAGGATGCAAAAGTTTTTGTACAGGGCCGGGTATCCTGTGAAGACGAGAAGCCGAGCCGGCTGATCTGTGAAAAGATCATTCCGTTTGAACAGGAAAAACAGGAATTATGGATTCAGTTTGCGGATAAGGAAACCTTTGAAGCACAGGAGATCAGAATGCTGAATTCTCTGAAGGCTTACGAGGGAGATGTGGCTGTGGTGGCCTATCTTGCCAAAGAAAAGAAGTGGAAGAAATATCCGCCAAACAGAAATATATCGCTTACCGAACCACTGATGCAGTCCCTGAAGCAGCAGTTTGGTGAGCAGAACATTAAGATCAGAACTCTGAAGGCACTGTGATAAGACGGAAAATGATGAGGAGGAGAAATTATGGCAGCCAAGAAAGAGATTAAGACAATCGGCGTGTTGACAAGCGGAGGAGATGCACCTGGAATGAATGCGGCAATCCGCGCGGTTGTAAGACGCGCATGCTACAATGGAAAAAAAGTAGTTGGTATCCGCAGAGGATATCAGGGTCTTCTGGAAGAAGATATTTTTGAAATGAAGCCATGGGACGTTTCGGATACGATCGAGCGCGGCGGTACGATCCTTTACACAGCTCGCTGTTCGGAATTCAGAACAGCGGAAGGTCAGCAGCGGGGCATTGAGATCTGCAAGAAGCATGGCATTGACGGACTGGTTGTCATCGGCGGTGATGGATCTTTCAAAGGGGCACAGTGTCTGGCAAACGGCGGAATCAATACGGTAGGCGTGCCGGGAACCATTGACCTGGACATTGCCTGCACAGAATATACCATTGGATTCGATACGGCAGTTAATACAGCCATGGAAGCGATCGATAAGGTGCGTGATACATCCACTTCCCATGAACGCTGCAGCATCATCGAGGTTATGGGACGTCATGCGGGATACATTGCGTTATGGTGCGGAATCGCCAACGGCGCAGAAGATATCCTGCTTCCGGAAACCTATAACTATGATGAACAGGAGATCATCAATAACATTATCCGCAATCGAAAACGTGGCAAAAAGCATCACATCATCATCAATGCGGAAGGAATCGGACATTCTACCTCTATGGCAAGAAGAATCGAAGCAGCTACCGGTATTGAAACGAGAGCAACCATCTTAGGACATATGCAGCGAGGCGGAAGTCCTACCTGTAAAGACCGTATGTATGCTTCGATCATGGGAGCAATGGCGGCAGACTTACTTTGCGAAGGGAAAACAAATCGTGTCGTAGGATACCAGAACGGACAGTTCCAGGATTTCGATATTAACGAAGCACTGGCAATGAACAAAACCATTGATCCGTATCAGTGTGAGATCGCTATGGCATTATCAAGATAATATGATCACAAGTACAGCAAATGCCCAGGTGAAAAATCTGGCGCAGTTAATCAAAAAAGCTAAGGCACGCACAGAACAGGGCGTTTACATCGTGGAAGGTGTGAAAATGTTCCAGGAAGCACCGGAACAGGAGATTGTCAAAGCCTACATTTCCGAAGATCTCTACGAAAAGGGAACCTGCAGGGAGAAACTTTCCAAAATCCCTTATGAGGTGCTGAAAAAGGACGTCTTTGACCATGTGGCGGATACGAAAACACCGCAGGGAATCCTGTGCGTCTTAAAACAGAAAAAATATACACTGGAGCAGCTGACGGAAGGAAAGTGTCCTCTGCTTCTGGTGCTGGAAAATCTTCAGGATCCGGGAAATTTAGGAACCATGATGCGTACGGCAGAAGGCGCCGGAGTGACCGGTGTTTTGCTCAGCCGGGGCTGCGTGGATATTTATAATCCGAAAACGATCCGTTCTACTATGGGATCCATCTACCGGGTACCGTTCCTTTATACGGAGGATCTTTTAAAAGCCATGGATCTTCTGCATGAAAAAGGAATTTCCACCTATGCGGCACATTTGAAAGGCAAGGGCTATTATGACGAAGAATCCTACAAAGGACCGACGGCATTTCTGATCGGAAATGAGGGAAACGGCTTAAGCGAGGAACTTTCCGAAAAAGCAGGACAGTATATCCGGATTCCGATGGAGGGACAGCTGGAATCTTTGAATGCGGCAGTAGCAGCAGCTATTTTAATGTATGAGGCTTCCAGACAACGAAGATAGAAAACCCTGGAATATTTATCGGAAATTTGACATATGTTTTATTGTTTGTTACAATGTCTGAAACATTATGTAATATTTTTGTAATATTCTGGAGGCAATAAATGAAAAAGAAACAGATGGCAGCCCTGTTTGCTGCAACATTTGTATGGCTGACATCCTGTGGATTCTTATCTTTGGGAGAAGCGGCCAATGCAGGGATTGCAGAGGTTGTGGAACCGATGACGACCAGGGCATTTGAAATGCTGGAGATCATGGAAGCGTGGGAAGACCGCTGTATGCCGAACGTTAAGGAATATGTGACGATCCGTACGGAAGCCAGTGCAGATTCGGAAGCGGTCGGAAGACTTTACAAAGGCGGCGCAGCTCAGATCCTTGAAAAAGGAGAAGAATGGACGAAGGTTGTTTCCGGAGACTGTGAAGGATATATTTCCAATGAATATTTAAAATTTGGTGTTGAGGCACAGGCAATCGCAGAAAGAGACTGCTGCCTGGTGGCAACCGTAACTGCAGACGGACTGAAGGTTCGTGCAGAAGCTTCCGAGGAATCCAAAACGAGAGATCTTCTGGGAAACGGTGAAAAAGCGGACGTTATCAGTGAAGAAGACGGCTGGCTGAAGATCAAATATGACGACGGAGAAGCCTATATTAAGGCAGAATATACCAGTGTAGAATTTGAAGTAGGGGAAGCTCAGACCATGGAGCAGATCCGTGAGGCAGAAGCGGCAGCGGAAGCAGCACGAAAAAAGGCTGCACTGAAAAAGCAGTATGAGGCTGTAAAGGCAAGCGGAAATGAAGTGCAGGTGCTTGGAGCACTCATTCAGATGGAAGCCGGAAACCAGCCTTACGAAGGACAGCTGGCGGTTGGCGCGGTAGTCATGAATCGTGTCAGAAGCCCTCGCTATCCGAATACGATCGCTGATGTGATCTACGCACCGGGACAGTTCCCGTATGCAAGCACAAAGATCCAGGAGGTCATGGGGAGAGGTGTGAAAGCCTCCTGCCTGCAGGCGGCCCAGGAAGCCATCAACGGGGTCAGCAACGTGGGAAGCTTTACGCATTTTAAATCTTCCAGATCGGCAGTCGGCGTTGCAAATATCGTTATCGGAAATCATGTATTTTACTAAAACCGGTGCAGGTGTTCCTAAAGGGAGCACCTGCTTTTGCGTTTTGGAATCTTTTGAAAAATCGTGGATTTTAAAGGGTTCAAGTTGTCAAATGCGGGGAGTTGTAGTAAAATATTTGCTATCTTCTTTTTTGTTTGAAAGAACAAAAAGGCATTATCGGATACATAGGAGAGAATGATCATGGTTAGAAATTGGGATTTGTTAAAAGGACGTCATTTTTTAAAACTTTTAGACTTTCAGCCGGAGGAAATTGAGTATTTACTGGATCTGGCAGCAGACTTGAAGGAACGTAAGAAAAAAGGAATCCGCGTGGATTACCTGGTGGGAAAAAACATTGTGCTGATCTTTGAAAAAACAAGTACAAGAACCCGCTGCTCCTTTGAAACAGCAGCACATGATCTTGGTATGGGCTGTACCTATCTGGATCCGTCCGCTTCACAGATCGGTAAAAAGGAGAGTATTGCAGATACTGCCCGTGTTTTGGGAAGAATGTATGAAGGAATTGAATACCGTGGATTTGAACAGGAACGAGTGGAAACTCTGGCAAAACATGCCGGTGTTCCGGTATGGAATGGTCTGACCAATGAATTCCACCCGACACAGATGCTGGCAGATCTTCTGACCATCAGAGAGCATCTGGGCGGTACGAAGGGTAAGAAACTGGTTTATATGGGAGATGCCCGCTATAACATGGGAAATTCCTGGATGGTAACCTGTGCGAAAATGGGTATGGATTTTGTTGCCTGTGCACCGAAGGAATATTTCCCGGATCCGCAGCTGGTAGCAACCTGCCAGGAAATTGCAGCACAGACCGGAGGAAGCATTTCTCTGGAGGAAGATGTAGAAAAGGCGACAAAGGACGCAGATATCATTTATACAGATGTTTGGGTATCCATGGGAGAGCCGGATGAAGTTTGGGAATCCCGTATCAAAGCGCTGATGCCGTATCAGGTCAATAAAAAAGTAATGGAAAATGCAAAATCAACAGCGATCTTTATGCACTGCCTCCCGGCATTCCACGATCTGGAAACAACGGTAGGAAAAGAGATCCACGAAAAATTCGGTATTACAGAAATGGAAGTTACCGATGAAGTGTTTGAATCAGCACAGTCTGTGGTATTTGATGAAGCAGAAAACCGTATGCATACGATCAAAGCTGTGATGCTTGCAACGATCGGAGTATCTTAATGAACAAAAAGGGAAAAGAACCGCTTTTGTTTCTACGGAGCATGAATTTTCTTCTGGGAGTGATGATCCTGATCCTTCTGCTCCTGGCATTTTTAAAGGTTGAAGGAAAAGAGGTTTTTGAGATCATGGTGTTTGCGCTGGCAGCCATTGAAAATTTTGTAGGTGCAACCATCAGCTTTTCGGAACAGAAAAAGGTGCGCGGAACAATCTATTCCGTCGTCAGTGCGGTATTTGTGATCACCGCAGCAATTTTGGCGTTCCGATATTTTATCGTTTTATGAGTATGATGAAACTGAATGAATTAAAAACTGCATGGGCAGGGAAAACCTGCTTGTGCTTTGATACCCTGTCATCGACCCAGGAGTATGGGCGCTGTCTTGCAAAAAAGGAATCTGTCCATGGAACTCTGATCACAGCAGAAACCCAGACGGCAGGAAAAGGACGGAGAGGACGCAGCTGGCAGTCCCCGAAGGGAACGGCCATTGCCATGACTTTATGCCTGGAACCGAAAATTTCCACAGAGCATTTGTCGGGACTGACATTGGTGATGGCATTGGCAGCAGCCGAGGCAATCCGGGAGACTGCCGGAGTGGTGCCGCAGATCAAATGGCCGAATGATATCGTTGTGAACGGCCGAAAAGTATGCGGGATCTTAACGGAACTGTTTTTTGAAAAGGGAAGGCCGGTCGTTCTCATTGGGACGGGGATCAATGTAAATACAGAGGAATTTCCGGAGGAGATCCGGGAGATTGCAGGCTCCTTAAAAAGTGAGACCGGAAAAGAAATCTCCAGAGAAGCATTGATCGCTTCTGTGATGAAATATTTTGAAAAGTTTTACGAACAATATGAAAAGACAGAGGATCTGTCTCTTTTAAAGGAATCTTATGAAGCACTGCTGGCAAATAAGGGAAAGCAGGTGCAGGTATTGGATCCGCAGCAGCCCTATCGGGGTACTGCGAAGGGAATTACCCACAGAGGTGATCTGATCGTGGTTCGTGAAGACGGAACAACATGGGAAGTATCTTCCGGAGAGGTGTCAGTCAGAGGCCTTTACGGATATGTATAGAGAGGAAACAGCTATGGAAGAAAAGATGACGGTACTTTGTGTATCAAATTCTTATGAAAAGAAATATTATTTAAATCCGGAGTTTATGGGACTGCCAAAGACCGTTAAGGACGATCTTCAGATCCTGAGTGTTCTTTTTACGGAGGACGTTGGCGGAATTTTGACCTTTGCATATGCACCGGACGGCACATTGACGCTGAATGTTACCTGCGATGAAGGGGATCTTCTGTTTGATGAGATCGGCAGCGAATTAAAGATCAAAGAGATCCAGCGGACAAGAACGGCGCTGCTGGAAAGTCTGGAAACCTATTTTAAAGTGTTCTTTCTTGGAGAAAAATTAGAAGAAGTATGAGAATTGGAAACGTAACTTTAGAAAATAATGTTATTTTGGCACCAATGGCAGGAGTCACCGACCTGCCATTTCGTCTGCTCTGCAAAGAACAGGGAGCAGGACTTTTATGCATGGAAATGGTCAGTGCCAAAGCTATCTACTATAACAATAAAAATACAGAGGCGTTGATGGAAATCGATCAGAGAGAGCGTCCGGTATCCTTACAGCTTTTTGGATCTGATGCAAAGATCATGAGTGAGATGGCGAAACGGATCGAAGAAAAGCCATTTGATATTCTGGATATCAATATGGGCTGTCCGGTGCCGAAGGTAGCAGGAAACGGAGAGGGCTCTGCCCTGATGAAGGATCCGAAGCTTGTCCGGGAGATCGTTTCCATGGTAGTTCAGGCGATTGAAAAGCCGGTAACGGTAAAGATCCGGAAAGGCTTTGATGAAGAACATGTCAATGCAGTGGAGATTGCAAAGATCATCGAAGACTGCGGTGCTGCGGCGGTAGCAGTACATGGAAGAACGAGAGAACAGTATTACAGCGGAAAAGCCGACTGGGACATTATCCGTCAGGTAAAAGAAGCATTGACGATTCCGGTGATCGGAAACGGTGATGTGACCGGACCGGAATCAGCAAAAAAAATGATTCAGGAAACCGGAGTGGACGGAATCATGATCGGCCGGGCAGCCAGAGGAAACCCATGGATCTTCCGACAGATCCGGGAATATTTAGAAACCGGGATTTTGCCGGAAAAACCGACCTTTTTAGAAGTACGGGACACTATGCTGCGCCATGCGAGAATGCAGCTGGAGTGCAAAGGAGAATATATCGGAATCCGGGAAATGAGAAAACATGTAGGCTGGTATACAGCCGGCTACCCGAACAGTGCAAGACTTCGTGCGAAGATCAATGAAGTGGAATCTTATGAAGAATTAGTAAGACTTTTGGAAGAAGAAACTGGAAGGAATGTCCAAGGATAAAACTGCATAGATTGGTAAAAAAATAGATGTGGGTATCTGATGGAGCAGGAACAGAAGAAGCTGTTGGAAATCGCCAGACCGGAGACAAAGCCCCGGCTGCCATATAAGATCCGCTGGAAAAGCAAATTGTTCGGAAACGGAAAGACGACAGAATATTTATGGAAATATTATGAAAAGGAATCTGAACACAGGATTCCTTTTTATCTTCCTTACATTTACGGTAACGAGTGTCTGTCCTATCTTCGACGGTACGGGCAGCTTTCCAAAAAGCAGATCCGGCCGGTGCTGATCGATGACGGAGATTACAGGATCGACTATTTTTTGAAGGAATTTATGGAAGAACTGAATGAATTGACCATTCTGACGAACCGGAAGGAATACTTTGAAGGTCTGCAGGAACGGGCATTTCAAGAACTTGGTCTTTTGATCGATCTTAGGGAACCGTGGGAAGAAAAGGAGCTTCAGGGGAATCTTGTGTGGGATTTTACGGAAAAGCTTCAAAGGCCGGACTGTTATCCCAAAGGAAGCCTCTGTTTTCTGCCTCATAAAAAGGAATGGAAGATCAGAGAACTTTTAAACATGGTGCCGGACATTACGGCAGTTTCTCTCTTAAGTGCAGAATGCGGCGGAAAGACCCTTTCGCCTGCCCTTGCAGAAAGCATGCTGGTTCCCCAAAGGGTTACATTTCGTGGAAGCCGCTGCAAGGAGCTGGAACATTGGTGTAAAAGCCATGGTCTGAGCGTAAAATTAAGGGTTCAAAACCTTGAAAAACCTTGACATTTCAAGGGCTCACTGGTATAATATGCAAATTGTATGCGCAGGGGGATTCTATTCTGAAAATGTGCATCTTGCAGCAAAAGAAGATAACTGAAAATTGTTGATATAAACAGGAAGGTGTTAAAATGGCAGAGAAGAAGAATATTTTAACTTACGAAGGACTTCGTAAACTGGAAGAAGAACTGGAAGATTTAAGAGTTGTAAAAAGAAAAGAAGTTTCCCAGAAGATCAAGGAAGCCAGAGAACAGGGCGACCTCTCTGAAAATGCGGAATACGACGCAGCAAAAGACGAGCAGCGTGACATTGAAGCAAGAATTGAACAGATCGAAAAGATCCTGAAAAATGCGGAAGTCGTAGATGAAACAGAAGTGGATCTTAACAAGATCAGTATTGGTTGTAAAGTAAAGGTGCTTGATGTAGAATATGATGAGGAAGAAGAATTCAGAATCGTAGGTTCTTCCGAAGCAAGCAGCTTACAGGGAAAAATCTCTAATGAATCACCGGTAGGAAAAGCATTACTCGGTGCAAAAGTTGGAGAAGTGGTAGACGTAGAAACACAGGCAGGAATCGTTCAGTATAAGGTACTGGAGATCCAGAGAGCAAACTAAGAGGAGAAAACAATGGCTGAAGAAAAGAACGTACAGGCACAGGACTTAAACCAGCTTAGAAAAGTTCGTAGAGAGAAGCTGGCAGATCTGCAGGCAAACGGAAAAGACCCGTTCCAGATTACAAAATTTAACCAGACTCATCACAGCATGGAGATTAAAGACAACTTCGACACAATGGAAGGTCAGACAGTAACCATCGCAGGACGTATGATGTCCAAACGTGTTATGGGAAAAGCATCTTTCTGCGGAATCCAGGATCTTCAGGGAAATATCCAGTCTTACGTTGCACGTGACAATGTAGGCGAAGAATCTTATAAAGATTTCAAGAAAATGGATATCGGTGATATCGTTGGTATTACAGGTGAAGTGTTCCGTACAAAAATGGGCGAAATCTCAATCCATGCAACAGAAGTGACACTTTTATCCAAGAGCTTACAGATCCTTCCGGAAAAATATCATGGTCTGACAAACACAGATACAAGATATCGTCAGAGATATGTTGATTTGATCATGAATGCGGAAGTAAAGGACACTTTTATCAAACGTTCTAAGATCATCAGCAGCATTCGTCGTTACTTAGACAGCCAGGGATTCCTGGAAGTAGAAACTCCAATGCTTGTAGCAAACGCAGGCGGAGCTTCTGCAAGACCATTCGTAACACATTCCAATGCATTGGACGAAGATTTCAAACTTCGTATTTCTTTGGAACTTTACTTAAAACGTCTGATCGTTGGCGGTATGGAAAGAGTTTACGAGATCGGCCGAGTATTCCGTAATGAAGGCTGTGACACAAGACACAATCCGGAATTTACATTGATGGAATTATACCAGGCATATACAGACTACAACGGCATGATGGATTTGACAGAAAATCTGTATCGCCATGTAGCACAAGAAGTTCTTGGAACAACAACCATCGTTTACAACGGAATCGAGATGGATCTTGGAAAACCGTTTGAAAGAATTACCATGGTAGATGCCGTGAAGAAATACACAGGCGTGGACTGGAATGAAATCCACACCTTGGAAGAAGCAAGAGCAGTTGCAAAAGAGCACCATGTAGAATATGAAGCACGCCATAAGAAAGGTGATATTCTGAACTTGTTCTTTGAGGAATTTGTAGAGGAACATTTGATTCAGCCGACGTTTGTTATGGATCATCCAATAGAAATTTCTCCATTGACTAAGAAGAAACCGGAGAACCCGGAATACGTGGAACGTTTTGAAATGTTCATGAATGGTTGGGAAATGTGTAACGCATACTCAGAACTTAACGACCCGATTGACCAGAGAGCGCGTTTCAAAGATCAGGAAGAACAACTTTCACAGGGAAATGAAGAAGCAAATACAACCGATGAAGATTTCATGAATGCATTGGAAATCGGTATGCCTCCGACAGGCGGTATCGGATACGGAATTGACAGAATGTGTATGCTGTTTACAGATAGCGCGGCGATTCGTGATGTGTTGTTGTTCCCGACGATGAAAAGCCTGGACAAATAAAACTTGTTATATCTTTCCATAAGTTGTCATAACTTACCGGGAAAATAAAGTTTACCATATGGTATACCACAGAGTGGAACAGAAGATATAACAACTTATAACAAAATATGATTTTTTAGAGACTTTACTGAATAACGGTAAAGTCTCTTTTTTTTCGGTACAATAGTTGATATTAAAAAACAACGAAAGGAGAAAATTTTATGAGAAAGGAAATCCCGTTTTGGGAAAAATCAAATCTGACAATCGAGGAGGCAGCAGCGTATTTTAATATCGGCACGCAGAAACT
>CAZOJX010000051.1:0-13080 GCA_964580255.1 uncultured Lachnoclostridium sp.
GGCTTATTCTAAGAAGTAAAGGATCGACGGATCTGAAATCAGAATACATTAAAAAGAGACATACCGCTTCCCCTCAAAAGAGGGGAGCAGTATGCTTTTTTCGTGAAGAAGGAGAACATCATTATGGGATTTACACAGAATACGTGTGAAGAATTTGTGGAAGTGCTTGCCTCAAAGGCTCCGGTACCGGGCGGCGGCGGCGCATCTGCACTGGTTGGTGCTGTTGGTATGGCACTGGGCAACATGGTAGGAAGCTTAACCGTTGGAAAGAAAAAATATGCTGACGTGGAAGCAGATATCATTGCATTAAAAGAAAAAGCAACTGCACTTCAGGCAGATTTCTTAAGACTTGTAGAAAGAGATGCAGAAGTTTTTGAACCATTGGCAAAAGCTTACGGACTTCCAAAAGAAACAGAAGAAGAAAAGGCAGAAAAAGCCCGCGTTATGGCCATTGTATTAAAAGATGCCTGCTCTGTTCCGATGGAAATTATGGAAAAATGCTGTGAAGCTATCGATGTAATCGAAGAATTTGCAGCAAAAGGCTCCGCTCTTGCAATCTCTGATGCAGGTGTTGGTGTTGCATTTTGTAAAGGTGCATTGCTTGGTGCATCCTTAAACGTATTTATCAATACCAAATCTATGGCTGATAAAGAATATGCTGCACAGTTAAATGAAAAAGCAGATAAAATGATCGAAGAATACGGCAAAAAAGCTGACGAGATCTTCGAAAAAGTAAATGCGAGACTTCGCGGATAAATAGGAGACCATCAAATGGCAAAACAGTTATTAGGAAAAGAAGTAACTGCTGCTTTAAATGAAAGAATCAAAGCAGATGTTGCAAAATTAAATGAAAAAGGAATCAAACCAACTTTAGGAATCATTCGTGTTGGTGAAAGACCGGACGATCTTTCTTATGAAAGGGGAGCAACCAAACGTTGTGAAACACTTGGTGTAGAATACAAAAAATACCTTCTTCCGGCAGATGTTTCTCAGGAAGAACTCTTAAAAGTAATTGATGAAGTGAACAACGATGACAACATTCATGGTGTCTTAATGTTCCGTCCGCTTCCAAAACATATCAACCAGAAGGTTGTAGAAAATGCACTGGCTGCTGAAAAAGACGTTGACTGTCAGACAGACGCTTCCCTTGGTGGCGTATTTACAGGACAGAAGGTTGGTTTCCCACCATGTACACCACAGGCTTGTATGGAAATCTTAGACCACTACGGAATCGATTGTACAGGTAAAAAAGCAGTTGTGATCGGACGTTCTTTGGTTGTTGGTAAACCGGCTGCTATGATGCTGATTCAGAAAAATGCAACAGTGACAGTATGTCACACAAAGACTGTTGATATGCCTTCTGTAACAAGAGAAGCAGATATCGTGATCGTTGCTGCAGGACGTGCAGGTGTTGTAGGTGCAGAATATGTATCTGAAGGACAGACTGTGATTGACGTAGGTATCAATGTAAACGCAGAAGGAAAACTTTGCGGAGACTGCGATTATGCAGCAGTAGAACCGATTGTAGACGCCATCACTCCGGTACCGGGCGGCGTAGGAAGTGTTACAACTTCTGTTCTTGTAGGACACGTTGTAGAAGCTGCAATGAGAAAATTTGCATAAGATTAAAATGAGTACTTGTAAAATGCCCCTTTCACTTCATTGAAGTGAAGGGGCATTTTTTACTGTTCAAAAAGCGACTGATAGGTTTCCTCTACGAAAAGATCCAGCAGACTTTCTTCGATTTCCGGAAACTGAGCAAGGATCGCATCATGAATTTCCTGTTCTCTTTGAAAATAGATCTCATTTTCAGGAAGTTCTTCAGCAGCATTGGAACAGAAATTTTCTGCATTTTCTCTGATCCAGGCTCTCATTGCAGCAACCTGATCATTTTCATCAGCAATGGTCTGAAAAACTTCTGCGGCACGTTTTAGTGAAACAGCGCCAAAAACGAGGAATGCGACAAACATTGCAAGCAGAATCAACAGCTGGAAGCTGTTCAGCGGAAAACGGATCAGATCCAGCCAGCAAAGCAATGTACCGACGGTACCGATTGCTCCCATGGTAAGAAAAAGGATACCCGTAGAGCGGTGATCCTCATAACGTTTTTGTGGTTCCTGATATTCTTTTGCCATCATTGGTCTCCCTGGTGTATAATAGATTTATTCGCTGGATGTTTCCAACACTTTGGCCAGCGTCATACATCAACTATAGCAAAAAATATGAGGACTTACAATGAAAATTACACTAATTACTGTAGGCAAGATTAAAGAAAAATATTTTACTGATGCCATCGCGGAATATTCAAAACGCCTTTCCCGATACTGCAAACTGGAGATCGTGGAGGTTGCAGACGAGAAAACACCGGACGGCGCATCGGAAAGTCTGGAAAATCAGATTAAGGAAAAGGAAGGAGAACGAATTCTTTCCAAAATTCCGGAAAGTGCATATGTGATCGCTCTTGCGATCGAGGGAAAACAGCTGGATTCAGAAGAACTGGCAAATAAAATGGAACAGTGGAATGTGAACGGAATCAGCCATCTGGTGTTTGTAATTGGCGGATCCTTAGGTCTTGCTTCTAAAGTGCTTTCCAGAGCAGATTTTAAACTGAGTTTTTCAAAAATGACGTTTCCTCATCAACTGATGAGAGTGGTGCTGCTGGAACAGATCTATCGAAGCTTCCGTATCAGAAACAATGAACCTTATCACAAATAGATCCTGTAAATAGTGTGTTCTGTATCTTGTTTTTTTAACTGTAAAATGGTAAATTATTGGATAGAGTTTACTTAGAGGAGAAAAAAGGTATGACACAATTCTATTCGTGGTATAAAAAACATATCACACAGGCAATTTTTATTGGGTTGGTACTGGGGGTACTGACCGGACTTTTTCTTGCAGATCGATTTCCGATTCTGTTAAGTGCAACCGGTTTGCTGGGTGGCATTTACATGAATGCATTGAACATGATGATTTTTCCGCTGGTCAGCTGTTCGATCATTTTGGGAATCACAAGCATTGGGAACATTAAAACTACCGGAAAGGTTTTGGGCGGTTCCATGCTTTACTTTATCTCAACGACAGCCCTTGCAAGCTTTGCGGGAATCTTGATTCCGAGACTGATCCGTCTGGGACAGGGTGTTCAGTTTGAGATGGCAACCTCAGATATCCAGGCAACCCAGTTTTCCAGCATTGCAGATACAGTGAAGAATCTGATCCCTTCCAATCCGGTGGCAGCATTTGCCAATGGAAATATGCTGCAGGTACTGGTATTTTCAGCGATCATCGGTTTTACGATCATTTCTGTAGGAGAGAAAGCAGATCCACTGACAAAAGTGATTGAAGCATTAAATGAGGTCTGTCTGAAAATCATCAGTGTGGTAATGTATTTTACGCCGATCGGTGTTTTTTGTACCATCGTTCCGGTGGTTGAAGCAAACGGAATCAGCACGATCGTTTCACTGGCAACCCAGCTGCTGATTCTCTATATTGCATTTTTCGGTTTTGCAATCGTTGTATATGGTCTTTCTGTAAAAATTCTTGGAAAGACAAGTCCATGGAAGTTTTTCAAAGCAATCATGCCAGCGGCACTGAATGCATTTGGAACCTGTTCCAGTTCAGCGACGATTCCAATCAGCAAAAAATGTATGGAAGAAGATCTGGGCGTATCGAATAAGATTACAAGTATTGCCATTCCGCTGGGCGCAACGGTAAATATGGACGCAGTTTCGATCCTGATGTCCTTTATGATCATTTTCTTTGCCAATGCATGCGGAATTTCAGTGAGCACACCGATGATGGTGATTTTACTTTTGGCGAACGTCCTTCTTTCTATCGGTACTCCGGGCGTTCCGGGCGGTGCTATTGCATCTTTTGCGGCACTTTCTACCATGGCAGGACTGCCGGCAGGAGTTATGGGTGTTTACATTAGCATTAATACACTTTGTGACATGGGAGCTACCTGTGTTAACGTAATCGGTGATCTTGCTTGCTGTATGGTACTGAAAGAAAAACTGAAAGTAGAAGAATAGGAAAATGACGGGCAGGGAAAGAAAATGAATGTTTTTGAAATGCTGCAGGAACTGCAGAATAAAGCGCAAAAGGACGATACATTGCGCTGCAGGATCCTGGAAACAGAAAAAACAGAGGATCCGCTGGACGAATTTTGCAGGATCTGTCAGCAGGAGGGCTATGAAATCTATCCTATGGACGTGATCATTGCCGGAGAAGAATCTTATGCTGCCATGAGACGCAGCACCAATGGAGGCGGAGAAAATGCGCCGATGCTGGATGGAGAAGACGATTTTTATGAACTGATCCTTGCTGCATTAAAATAAAAAAATGGAACAAAAAGAATTCAAAGAACAGATAGAATCAATGATTATAGATCTGCCGCTGATGCAGTACGAGTGGCTTGCGCCTTCAGAACTGAGTTTCAAGGAAGAAGTCCGCAAGATCTGTCATCAGGAATGTCCAATGTATGGAAAATCCTGGTCCTGTCCGCCGGCGGTTGGTACGGTGGAGGAGTGCCGGGAACGCTGCCGGAGCTATGAGGGCGTGTTCTTGTTTACGACCATTGCTGAAGTGACGGATATTGCAAATCTGGAAGAAACATTACAGACCCGGTTTGACCATGAAGAAATCACCCGAAAGATCGGAACGTTTTTCCGGGATGCAGGACGGGAAATTCAGATGCTGTCTTCTGAAAGCTGTGCGATCTGCGAAAACTGTGCTTACTGTGAAGGACAGCCTTGCAGACACCCGGAATATATGATTCCCTGCATTGAAAGTCAGGGGATTTTAGTGACGGAGCTGGCGGAGCGGTATGGAATCCCGTTTTTAGACAGTATGACTGCGGTTCAGTGGTTTGGTATGATCTTATATCGATAAAATTGCATAGTACATCCCGGTCGCCTCATATCTTGAAAGAGAGTGAGGCGATCTTTTTTGTTTGCAGTAAAATCAAAAATAGCTGAAAAATTGAATATTCCGGAAGACATCGCAGAAGGACTGCCAATCGTAACCGTTACCGGTAAAAATGAGGTTTATGTAGAAAATTATAAAGGGATCATTGAATACGGACCGCAAACCATCAGGATCCAGACCAAAATGTGTCGGATCAATTTTGTCGGTAAAAACCTGGAGATTATTTATTATACCAATGCGGATATGAAGATCACCGGGGAGGTGGAATCTATTACTTATTCTTAGGAGGCGGTTAAAAATTGCTGATCAGATTGCTGAAATATTTGCGGGGATATGTAAAACTTCGGGTGGAAGGGTATGCGCCAGAACGTTTCTTAAATCTGTGCAATGCACATGGAATCCTTCTGTGGGGAGTGGAGACAATAGGGGCTTCCTATGAACTGTATGTAAGTGTCCGGGATTATCGGAAAATGCGCCCTTTTGTAAAAAAAACGGGCACCCGTCTGATTCTTTTGAAAAAGCAGGGGCTTCCTTTTTTTCTTCATCGATTTCGTAAAAGAAAGCTTTTTTTTGCAGGACTTTTGCTTTGCATTCTGGGAATCTATCTGCTGTCATTGTTTGTATGGAACATTCATTTAGAAGGAAATGTTACCCAGAGCAATGAGGAGGTTTTGGAATACCTTCAAACGATCGGGATTACTCATGGAATGCAGAAGAAAAAAGTGGTATGTGAGCAGATTGAAACCGGACTTCGCAGAAAATTTCCGAATATGCTTTGGGTTTCGGCGGAAATGCGGGGTACCAGGATTCTGATCAGGATTCGGGAAAATACAGATCAGGATATCATTGCAGATCCGCAAATAAAAGAAGAAACTGCAGAAAGTATTGTCACGGAATATGCAGGAACCATTGCATCGATGATCGTACGGCAGGGAACCTCTGTGGTGAAGGCAGGAGATCTGGTAGAAGCGGGTCAGACGTTGGTAGAAGGCTATTATACCGTGAAAAATGATGCAGGTGAGGTAGTACGCTATGAAGGTGTTTCGGCAGATGCAGACATTTTTCTGACGGTGACAGAAAATTATCAGGATCGTTTTTTGATCAGCTATCAGAAAAAAGAGCCTACGGGGAAAAGGCGTTTCGGAATTTGTCTGAAGATTATGGAGTGGGAAATTGAACTTCTTCCGAAAGTTTCCTTTGAAAAATATGAAAAAACAGAAAACGTCCAGGAATTTCATATTACGGAAAATTTTTATCTTCCGTTTTCGTTTACCCGGATTTGGTATACGGAATATATGGAAAAAACGCAAAATTACACAGAAAAAGAGTTAAATGCGCTGGCAAAAACAAGGTATTTGGAGAAATACGAAAATATTTTGCAAAAAGGGGTTCAAATTATAGAAAAAAATGTTAAAATAGACACTAATGGTAAACTGTGCACAGTGGCTGGGTATGTGACTTTGCGGATCCCGGTAACGAAAAAGGTGCCGGCTATCATACCTGAGCTCCGGCCGGAGTCCTCGGGAGAAGGAGAATAGATAATTTGAGTATTATAGAATCGACGATGGAAATCCCGGCAGCACATGCAGGGAATATTTTCGGGAAGCTGGATTCTCATGTGAAGATTCTGGAAAAACATTTGGGTGTGACCCTGGTTTTTCGGGACGGAACCTTAAAAATCGTGGGAAACGGCAGCCATGTCAAAAAAGCAGAAAAGATCATTGGAAACCTGCTTGCATTGTCTGAGCGGGGAAACCAGATTACAGAACAGGAAGTAAATTATGCTCTGGCACTTTCCTACGAGGATAAAGACGATGCCCTGGTAGAGATTGACAAAGACCTGATCTGTCACACGATCTTTGGAAAACCAATCAAGCCAAAGACACTGGGACAGAAAAAATATGTAGATGCGATCCGTAATAAAATGATCGTATTCGGTACCGGTCCTGCAGGAACCGGAAAAACCTATCTTGCCATGGCAATGGCCATTGATGCGTTTAAAAAAGAAGAAGTAGGACGGATCATTTTGACTCGTCCGGCCATTGAGGCAGGAGAAAAGCTCGGATTCCTTCCGGGAGATCTCCAAAGCAAGGTGGATCCTTATCTGCGTCCTCTGTATGATGCATTATATCAGATCATGGGTGCAGACAGTTTTGTGAAAAATATGGAAAAAGGGCTGATCGAGGTGGCACCTCTGGCTTACATGAGAGGACGTACCTTGGACAATGCCTTTATCATTCTGGACGAAGCTCAGAATACAACCCCTGCCCAAATGAAAATGTTCCTGACACGTATCGGTTTTGGCTCTAAGGTGGTTATTACCGGGGATGAAACCCAGAAGGACTTGCCAAGAGATGTAAAGTCAGGATTAGATGTGGCATTTAAAGTATTATCAAAAGTTGATGACATTGCCTTTTGCAAGCTGACCAGCAAGGACGTTGTAAGACACCCGCTGGTACAGAAGATCGTGCAGGCATACGAAGAATACGAAAAGAGAGGAAAACAATGACAGTTACAATAGAACGTGAATCTGAAATCCCATTACCCTTTAGTGAGCAGGAAGTTGCAGAAGCGGTGATTTCAGAGACTTTGGATTACGAAGACTGCCCATATGAGGTGCAGGTAAACATTATCTTAACGAGCAACGATGAAATTCAGCAGATCAACCTGGAACAGAGAGGCGTGGACGCACCGACAGATGTGCTGTCCTTCCCGATGGTGGCTTATGCATATCCTTCAGACTTTACTGTGCTGGAGGCAGATGATATGAACAGCTTTGATCCGGATACGGGAGAATTGATTTTAGGGGATATTGTAATCTCTGTTGATAAAGTGATCGAACAGGCAGAAAAGTATAACCATGGTGTAAAACGGGAATTTGCTTTTCTGATCACACACAGTATGCTCCATTTGTTCGGCTATGACCATATGGACGAAGTGGAAAGAGAAAATATGGAGCTGAAACAGGACGAGATCTTAAATCGTCTGAACATTACAAGATAGGAAGAAGGTAAAATATGAAAAAAACAAAGGTACTGTTGCTGGCTCTTTTTGCGGCTGCCATGGTTTTTGGGTGTGGAAAGAAAGAAGAAGCTGCATCTTCACAGCCGGAAACAGAGAAACAGACAGAATCAGTGATCATTGAAACAGGAAATATGGTAACCAGTTATCTGACAGGAAAACAGGTGGACGAAGCCATTGGCCGTCAGAGACCGCTGGCTGTGATGTTTAATAATATTGAGGCAGGCTGTCCACAGACCGGAATCAGCCGCGCAGATGTGGTTTATGAAGCGCCGGTAGAAGGCCGTATCACCCGACTGATGGGTGTGATCGAAAACTGGCATGATCTGGAAAAGATTGGATCTGTCAGAAGCTGCAGAGATTATTATGTATCATTTGCTCTGGAATTTGATGCTATTTATGTACATTTCGGACAGGCAACGGTTTATGTGGGAGATATGTTGAACAGTGATCTGGTAGATAATATCAGTGGTGCGGTTGCAGGAATTGACCGTCCGGCCAATGATGCTTTTTATCGTACCGATGACAGAAAAGCTCCCCATAATGTTTATGTCAGTGCAGAAGGCGTGATGCAGGATATTGAAAAATTCCAGTACAGCTTAAGTTATGATGGAGAATATTACGGAAAATTCAAGTTTGTTAAAGATGGGGAAGATCTGGATTATTCCAAATATCCTGATGCAACCTTAATCTATCCGGGCGGAAAAGAACGAAACAAGGCTAACGGATTTTCTAAAGTGGGTGCTTACTTTGAATATAACGAAGAAGACGGAAAATATTACCGTTATCAGTATGGCGGAGAGCACATTGATGATATGACCGGAGAACAGCTGGCATATGATAATGTAATCTTCCAGTATTGCTATGGTGAAGTAAGAGATAAAGAAGATTACCTCGCCTTTGAATGCTTCGGAAGCGAGAAAAGCAACAAATCAATCGTGTTTACAGAAGGTAAAATGATCGAAGGTACATGGTGGAGAGATGGTTCCAACAGCGCTCCGGCGAAATATCTGGATGAAAACGGTGATCGTGTGATCTTAAACCAGGGAAAAACATGGATCTGTATCATTTGGCTTGATTATGAGGATGATGTAGTCATTGAGTAAGAAAAAAAGCAGCAATTCAAATTATATATTTCAGGGAGCGATCCTGGCTTCCGCATCGATCATCGTACGAATGATCGGTCTTTTGTACAGGATCCCTTTGGGAAGGATCATCGGAGATGTAGGCAACAGCTATTATTCCTGTGCATTTGAGGTGTATTCGCTGATCCTGCTTATTTCCTCCTACAGTCTTCCGCTGGCAGTTTCTAAGATTGTATCCGCAAGAATCGGTACCGGTGCCAGAGGAAATGTAGGAAGAATTTTAAAATGTGCCCTTGGATTTGGGGCGGTTGTGGGAATTCTGGGAGCTTTGGTGGCTTATTTTGGTGCGGATTTCCTTACAGGCACTCTGTTAAATACACCGGAGGGAGCAATCTGCCTTCGGGTGCTGGCACCATGTATTCTGATCGTAGCAGTGCTCGGGGTAATACGAGGTTATTTCCAGGGCCTGGGAACGATGATTCCAACGGCAGTCTCTCAGATCATTGAGCAGATCGTCAATGCAGTGGTCGCTGTTGCGGCAGCTTGGGTTCTGTTTGATTACGGACAGAAGATCGATGCAGTGCTGGGAACAGAGACGGCAGCTCCGGCTTACGGTGCTTCAGGAAGCACTTTGGGTACGACATTAGGTGCTCTTGCAGCGCTTTTATTTGTCAGCTTCCTTTTGATGCTCTTTTTAAAGAGAGAAAAGAAACGCAGTTTTAAAAACTGTCCCCAGGAAAGCTATCGGGAAATCCTGGTTGTACTCGTGATGACCATTCTTCCGGTTATCTTAAGTACAGCTATTTATAATATCAATGGAATTATCGATCAGGGAATGTTTAAGGCACTGATGCTGGGTTCCGGAAAAGAGAAAGAAGACATTGATGTAATCTGGGGTGTTTATTCCGGAAAATATAAATTATTGTGTAATGTTCCGATCGCTTTAGCTTCGGCGATGGCGTCTTCAACGATTCCGAATCTTTCCAAAATGCAGGGAAACCGGAAAGCGATCCGAAGAAGTGTGGGAGATGTGATCCGTTTTACAATGGTCATCAGTATTCCATGTGCAGTCGGACTTGGAATTTTCGGAAAAGAAATCATTGAAGTTTTATGGCCAAACACGCCGGAAATCGGTACACAAATGATGATCTATGGATCCAGTGCGGTGGTATTTTACAGCTTATCAACGCTGACCAATGGTATTTTGCAGGGGATCGATCAGATGCGCCTTCCGGTGATCCATGCAGCTGTTTCTCTGGTTCTGCATGTGGGACTGTTATATATAATGGTTGCGGTGCTGGATCTGGGTGGTATGGCGATCGTCTGGTCCTATATCTTCTTCGGCGTGATCATGTGTATTTTAAATAATCTGGCAATCCGCAAATATTTAAAATATCGACAGGAAATCTTAAGAACCTTTGTGATTCCGATTGGTGCATCAGCAGTGATGGGCGTGGGCTCAAAGCTTCTTTATTCGGTATTATTCTCAGCCTTAGGGGAAGGGAAGCTTGCAATGCTGATCAGTCTTGCTGTGGCAGTGATCTTTGCGGTACTTCTTTATTTTGTAGCCTTGCTTGCGATGAGAGGACTGAAAGAACGGGAGCTTCGTGCATTTCCAAAGGGATATGTGCTGGTTGAAATTGCCAAAAAGCTTCACTTTAAACTATAAACCGGATCAATCGTATAAAACCTCTGATTTTGGGAAAACTCCTGAAAAGGAGGTTTTTTATGAGAACGAAGCTTTTATTTTTGCTTGGTCTGATCCTTTTGGGAACAGCATCTTATTACAGTGCTTACCGATTATATGTGGGCAGTCACCCAAAAGTGGTGCTTGAGGAACCAATGACGCTTTTAAAGAGTAAAGGTACGGAACAGGAAGTTCAAAAGGGTAACGAACAGGAATATTATCTGGCAAAGATCGAGCAGGAAATGCTTCTGGTCTACAAAATGCCGGAGAAAAGTGTTTATGATTCCATGAATGCGGAAAGTCTTCAGTTTCAGGAAAAAGATTTTCTGCAGCTGGAAAACGGCATGGTATTTGAAGACCTGAAAGAAGTCTTTGAATTTTTGGAAAGCTGCATGAGTTGACGGAAGTGGCGGCATATTGTACTATAAAACAGAAGAATGATGGAGAAACAAAATGGACGATAAGAAAATTGAGAGAATTAATGAATTATATAGAAAATCAGAAGCAGAAGGGCTGACAGATGCAGAACTTCGGGAACAGACGATCCTTCGTAAGGAATTTGTGGAAGCTTTCCGCAGAAACTTAAAAAGCCAGCTGGATAACATCGACATTAAAGAAGCTGATGGATCCATTGTAAATTTAGGTGAAAAATATGGAAGTAAGAACAAAAAAGGAAATTAGAGCTGAAGTAAAAAAGCATCGTCGGGAAGCAGATCCGGAGAAAATCCGGAAAGACAGTGACAGAATCTGTGAAAGCTTTCTGAAACTTCCGGAATATCAGGAAGCAGCAGTGGTGTTCGCCTATATGGACTGTAAAAATGAAGTGGAAACTAAAAAGGTGATAGAACAATGCTGGGCGGACGGGAAGACTGTTGCGGTGCCGAAGGTGTTCGGAGAAATCATGAAATATTATGTGATCCGTTCTTACGAGGATCTGGAGGAAGGATATTTTGGAATTCCGGAGCCGAAGTATGAGGAACTGGAGGAGATCGAAGCGGAAGACGCTCTGATGATCCTTCCGGGAGTTGCCTTTGATGTGCATCGTCACAGAGTCGGCTATGGCGGCGGTTTTTATGACCGTTATCTAGAAGAGCACCCGCAAATGAAAAAGATTGCTTTTGCCTTTGAATTTCAGGTGTTTGAGGAGGTTCCTTATGAAACCTTTGACAGACAGCCGGAGAAAATCATTACAGAAACCAGAATCATTATTTGACAAGAAAGTAACAGGAAACGTATAATAAACATATGAGAGTAATCGCAGGAAAAGCAAGAAGCATTCCGCTGAAGACAGTGGAAGGACAGGATACAAGACCGACAACGGACCGAATCAAGGAAACCCTTTTTAATATGCTGCACGGTGAACTGGCAGACTGCCTGTTCATTGACCTTTTCAGCGGCAGCGGCGGCATTGGGATTGAAGCTTTGAGCCGGGGAGCCAGAAAAGCGGTCTTTGTAGAAAAAGCACCCAAAGCGGTGGAATGTATTAAAGAAAACTTGAAGAAAACAAAACTGGAAGAAGATGCGGAAGTTTTAGCCACAGATGCGGTAACCGCAATTTACCGTCTGAGCGGCAGTGAACCGGCTGATTTTATCTTTATGGATCCGCCGTACGGTCAGCAGCTGGAACGACAGGTTTTAGAAGCATTGAAGGGATCCTCTCTGGTGGACGAATATACTACGATCATTGTGGAGGCGGATCTTCATGAGGATTTTTCCTATGCAGAGGATTTAGGTTATCAGATCGTCCGTCAGAAAAAATATAAGACCAATCAGCATGTTTTTTTCAGTGTATAAGGGAGATACAGTATGATCAGAGCAATTTATCCGGGTAGCTTTGACCCGGTCACATTAGGACATTTAGACATTATCAAGCGTTCTGCAGAAAAAGTAGACGAGCTGATCATTGGAGTGTTGAATAACAATACAAAAAATCCGATGTTTACCGTAGAAGAACGTGTGGAAATGCTGATTGAACTGACAAAAGAATATCCAAATGTAACGGTGGAAGCTTTTACAGGTCTGTCTGTTGAATTTGTAAAGAAAAAACAGGCCAATGTGATCATTCGAGGCCTGAGAGCGATCTCTGACTTTGATTATGAGCTTCAGATGGCACAGACTAACCGGAAGCTTTATGCAGAGGCAGATACCATGTTTTTGACAACCAGTCTGGAATATGCTTATCTTAGCTCCACAACAGTAAAAGAAGTTGCATATTTCAACGGAGATATTACCGGGTTTGTACCACCGGCAATCATTGACCGGGTATATAACAGAGTCTGGGAAAACAAAAATAAGCAGAAAGGATAATCGGTCATGACAAGCAGAATCGAACAGATTATTGAAGAAATTGAAGAATACATAGAC
>CAZOJX010000052.1:0-12924 GCA_964580255.1 uncultured Lachnoclostridium sp.
GGAAGCATTGGTAGAAGAATATGATTTTCTGAAGGAACGCCGCGGAAAAGGACTCATGCAGGGACTGGAGGTTTCCGGAAGACCTGTAGGAGAAATCATCAATCGGGCTCTGGAAAACGGCCTGGTGATCATATCTGCCGGAAATAACGTTCTTCGTATGCTGCCTCCGCTCGTGATCGAAAAAGAACATGTAGATGAAATGATCGAGAAGCTGAAAATGAGCTTCGGAGAATAGAAAGGTAGTAGAATGAAGTCACTTGGACAGAGAATAATTGCTGTATTGATCGTTGTCTTGATCTTGGGACAGATGCTGACTGTGGGAATCTCCCGCTACAACAGTGCCCGGGATCATGTGCAGAGCACAGGAGAGGACGTTTCCCTTACCATCTGGTATACAGATGCGAAACTGAATGATTTTATGCTGGAAGCAGCAGAGGATTATGAACAGGAAACCGGAATTGAGGTCAATGTGCAGCTGATCTCTGCAGTTGATTACATTGAGACCATTAGTGAAGCTACGCTGGTAGAAGAAAACGGACCGGATCTTTTTGTAGCAGGAAGCGATCTTTTGCAGAAAGCTTTGTACGCCGGTCTGGTCGATGATCAGGTGGCCTATTCAGAGGCAGAAAGTGACAACATTCCCCAGAAGGCATTTGATGCAGCAACCTGTGACGGAAAACTGATCGGTTATCCGTTCTATTTTGAGAGCTGCTTCCTTCTTTACAATCAGTATTACGCAGAGGATTGGCCTGGCACGATCGATGAGATCTTAGAGTATGCCGACAATTTTGAAAATACCGGTACCACAGAAAAGGTGCAGAGTATTTTTAAGTGGGATGTATCCGATATTTTCTATAACTATTTCTTTGTGGGAAATTATGTAGGACTGGGCGGAACCTACGGTGATGATAAATCGCAGTTAAGCCTTTCCGAAGGTAAGACCATTGAATGTCTGGAATACTACCAGGCGTTAAATGAGTTTTTCGCCATCGATGAAGAAACCGTACATTCCGAGGACGTACTGCAGGAATTTATTGACGGAAAAATCGTTTTCACCATTGCCAAAACAGATGCGATTGCAAGAATTGAGCAGGCAATCGCAGAAGGAAAGGTTCCGGAATATCAGTTGGAAACGGAAAGAGACGAGGAAGGTAATGAGATTCCGGCAAGAGAGATCGAACGGTTCTACGGCGTGGGAGATATCCCGAACCTGAGTGATGAACTGATCACCAGAGGACTTTCCGTAACGAACTCCATCGTTGTAAATAATTACAGCAAAAACCGTACCTATGCCAATGATTTCGCCCATTATCTTTCTTATGAAAGAGCCGGAGAACTTTATGAAGAGACAGGCAAGGTATCTGTGTGTAAAAGTGTGACTGCCGGTGACAAAGACTGGGAACGCATTATGGTGCAGTATGCAGGTTCTGTGGAAATTCCGAAGATCATTGAAATGAGCAATTACTGGATCCTAATGGAGATTGCTTTTGCAAATATCTGGAATGGTGCGGATATCGTCAGTGAGATCAGCAATGTGGTCAGTCAGATGAATATTCAGGTCAGTGAGTAGATTCGCACTTGTCAGATGAAAAATAATTGGTTACAATAAAAAAGGCATAGAGGGGCTATCTGGGAAAGGTAGAGGAATGCCGAACAGTCAAATGATATACAAAGCAGGGAAATTATCTTTCCTGCTTGTTTGTCTTTTTTTATGTACTGCCTGCGGCCGGGAAAAAGCAGCGTTTACAGCAGGAAATAAAGTCGTGCAGAGTGTCAAAGTGCAGGACGCTGCGGAGACGGATTCTGAAACACAGAGTTCTTCTGTGAAACAGCAGACAAAGAAAAATGAGACGAAAGAACAGATCGTGAATATCAATACTGCCGGACTGGAAGAACTGATGACGCTGCCGGGCATCGGCCAGGTACGGGCAGAGGCGATCATTGCCTACCGACAGCAGGAAGGCAATTTTGAGACAATCGAGGACATTATGAATGTGAAGGGGATCAAAACCGGAGTATTCAGTAAAATAAACAATCGAATTTGCGTGAAATGAGGAGAAAATGAGTAGAAAAGTTTTAGTCGTTGATGACGAAAAGTTAATCGTGAAGGGAGTGCGCTTCAGTCTGGAACAGGATGGCATGGAAGTGGATTGTGCTTATGACGGGGAAGAAGCCCTGGAAAAGATCAGGTCCAAAGAATATGATATCATTCTTTTGGATATTATGCTTCCGAAGCTGGACGGATTTCAGGTATGTCAGCAGGTCAGAGAATTTTCCGATGTTCCAATCCTGATGCTGACAGCCAAGGGAGACGATATGGATAAGATCCTCGGTCTGGAATACGGCGCAGACGACTATATTACAAAGCCGTTTAACATTCTCGAGGTGAAAGCCCGTATTAAGGCGATTACCAGAAGAACTAATAAAGCTGCTCAGGAGAAAAAAGATGCATCGATCCTGAAGGTGCTGGATATGACACTGGATACTGACAGCAAACGGCTGCGCATTGCAGGAAAAGAAGTCAATCTGACTTCCAAAGAGTTCGACGTACTGGAACTTTTGGTAAGAAATCCGGATAAAGTTTACAGCAGAGAAAAGCTGCTGGGACTGGTCTGGGGAAGTCAGTATCCGGGAGATGTCCGTACAGTAGACGTACATATCCGTCGTCTGAGAGAAAAGATTGAAACCAATCCGAGCGAACCGAAATACGTACATACCAAGTGGGGAGTGGGTTACTATTTTAAAGGAGAATAAGCTGTTGACAGCAATCAAAAAACTATTTAAAAGCCTGAATTTCAGGCTTTTTGTCACTTTTTTGATCTTAGGCTGGGTACCGGCGCTGATCGTGTCCAATGTTTTTCTGAATGCTTATTATGAGCGTGCCATTGCAGTGCGGACGACCGATGTACAGAATCAGTGTAAGATCATTTCCAATCAGATCGTATCCAGTGATTATCTGACCAGCAACAAATCTGATGCGATCTCCGGCGAACTGTCCCTGATCTCGTCTTTGTATGACGGACGAATCATGATCATTGACCAGGATCTGAAGGTGATCACAGATACCTACAATCTGGAAGCCTCAAAGACCATGATCGTAGAGGAAGTGCTCCGCTGCTTTAAGACCGGAAACAGTGTTCATGTGGTCAGCGGACGATTTATCGAGGTTGCGGTGCCGATCCAGAGGGTCTTAAATGAAGAAAAGGGAACGACAGAAACACTGGGTGTGATTCTGGTCAGTGCTTCTTTGGACGCCATTATAGATAATCGGGAGGTTTTGCAGGATTCTGTAGGGCTGATCCTGACCATTGTGCTGGTTATGATGCTTCTGCTTACGGTCGTACTTTCTTCCTGGTTCGTCTATCCCTTTAAACGTCTGACACAGAAGATCAATGCGGTAACAGCAGAGCATATTGAGGATGACATCAAAGAGGATTCCTATACAGAAACGGAACAGATCGCAGCTGCCTTTAACCAGCTGCTTGGTAAGATCAAGCTTTTGGACGAATCCCGTCAGGAATTTGTATCCAACGTGTCTCATGAGCTGAAAACACCGCTGACTTCCATGAAGGTACTGGCAGATTCCCTTGTTCAGATGCCGGATGCTCCGGTGGAATATTACCGGGAGTTTATGGAAGATATTTCCGCAGAGATTGACAGGGAAAATGCGATCATTGCCGATCTGCTGACGATGGTTAAACTGGATAAAACCCAGGCAGAAATGAACATTCAGCCTCACAGCATCAATGAAATCCTGGAACTGATCTTAAAAAGACTGCGTCCGATCGCCCAGAAACAGAACATTGAGATGGTGTTTGAAAGCTTTCGTGAAGTGACGGCAGAGGTTGATGAAGTAAAATTGACGCTGGCATTGACAAATTTTGTGGAAAATGCCATCAAATACAATAAGGAAAACGGCTGGGTACATGTGTCTTTGGACGCCAACCATAAATATTTCTTTGTGAAGGTGACGGATTCCGGCTGTGGAATTCCGGAGGAATCCCAGGAACATATCTTTGAACGTTTTTATCGGGTAGATAAATCTCATTCCAGAGAAATCGGCGGCACGGGACTTGGACTTGCCATTGCAAAAAATGTGGTTCTGATGCATAAAGGAATCATTGAAATTTCCAGTGTAGTAGACGAAGGAACGACCATTACGGTACGGATTCCGCTGAACTACATTGCATAGAAGGGAGACGAATATGAAAAAAAGTAAAATATTCCTGCTCCTGATGATGAGTTTTCTGGTCTTTCTGGCGGCAGGCTGTCAAAAAAAGGAAGCGCCGGAGGAAGCAGAAACGGTGGTTTACTATTTGAACAAAGACGTCACTTCGATCGTTCCGGTAGACTGTAAGATCACCGGAGACGGAGCTGAGATCAAGGTAGAGGAATTTTTGGCAAAGCTGGAGGAAATCCCGGAATCAGTGGATCTTAGGAGAACGATTCCGGAAAATGTGAAGCTTTTAAATTATACTTTGGACGGAAGACAGCTGTATCTGGATTTTAGTTTGGAATATCTGAACATGGATAAAGCGACGGAGGTGCTGGTCCGGGCAGCGATCGTCAAGACCATGTCCCAGATTGAGAAAGTCAGCTTTATCGGGATCCGTGCTGCGGGAGAACCGATCAAAGACACTAAAGGAAATGTCATTGGTCTCATGAATGAAAATACCTTTTTAGACAATATGGGAAGTGAGGAAAATGCCACAAAGATCGTGATTCTCAGCCTGTATTTTGCCAATGAAAAGGGGGACAAGCTGAAAAATCAATCCAGTGTTCTGGAGTACAATGCCAACCTGGCCATTGAAAAGGTTGTGGTAGAGCAGCTCATCGCAGGACCGACGGAGGAAGGCTTTTATGCGACGGTCCCGAAGGATACCAAGGTGGTCAGTGTAACGACTAAGGACGGCGTCTGCTATGTAAATCTGGATACCGGATTTACCGCCCAGGGCTACAATGTACTGGGTATGGTGACGATCTATTCTATCGTGAATTCCCTGACGGATCTTCCGGGAATCAACAGCGTCCAGATTCTGGTCAATGGAGAGACCAACCTTACCTATAAAGACAATATCAGTTTAGAAACCATTTTCCAGAAAAATCTGGAAATCATAGAGAAAGGAGAACCGAATGCGTAAAAGGCCGTTATGCCTTGCAGCAGTTCTTCTCCTGCTTGTTCTGTGGATTTTACCGAAGGATCTCTGGTACGAAGTGCCGGAGATTCCTTCCGGAGAACAGCTGACTATCACCGGAACGGTGACGAAACGGGAGCAAACGGAAGAAAAGCAGGCATATTATCTGAAGAACTGTTTCACAGACAGGGAACATTCTGAATTTTCTGTGTTAGCCTACACACAAAAGGGCGATTCATATCCGATCGGATCTGAAATATCACTTTATGGAACCATTTATCAATTAAAAGAAGGGGAAAATCCGGGGCAGTTTGATGCCAGGTCTTATTATCAAAGTCAGGGTATCCTATATACATTTCAGACAGAAGCAGTCCTTTCCTGTCAGGGAGAGTCAAAGCTTTTGGAAGGCATTGCCTCGCTGCGGGAGTATTTAGGGGAACGGCTTTTGGAAATTTATGAAGAACGGGATGCAGGAATCTTAAAGGCAGTGCTTTTGGGGGATAAATCCTCTTTGCGGGAGGAGGATGAGCTTTTATATCAAAAAAATGGGATTTCCCATCTTTTGGCCATTTCAGGGCTTCACATTTCCATGATCGGAATCAGTCTTTACCGATTTCTGCGAAAATGCTGCCTGAATTTTTTGGAGGCGGGGATTCCCAGCGGCATTCTTTTACTGCTTTATGGCTGTATGACCGGATTTGGAGTATCAACTGTGCGGGCAGTCTGTATGTTTCTCGTTCTGATTTTTGGAGATATTTTAGGGAGAACCTATGATATGGCCAGTGCCATGGCTTTGGCAGCCCTGATCCTTTTGCTTAGAAATCCTCTTCAGGCATATCAGGCCGGATTCTTATTGTCCTTCGGTGCCGTTGCGGGAATCTGTGTGGTATCTCCGGTACTGCAGTCTGTTCTGGGGACAGAAAAAAAGTGGCAGCAGACCGTCCTGGTCAGTGCTTCTCTGATGCTGGTCACTTATCCTGTCAGCGTCCATTTCTTTTATGAATATTCTTTATATTCCATGCTCCTTAATTTCATCGTGATCCCCTGTATGCCCCTGGTCATGGGCTTTGGCGGCGCCGGAATGTTTTTGGGTTGTTTCTTTCAAAAGGCAGGGGGGCTTTTGGGACTTCCGGCACATTGGACGCTGTCCTTTTATGAATTTCTGGGGGAATGGATCGTTACCTGGCCGAATGCAGTGCTCTGTCTTGGCAGGGAAGCAAAATGGCAGCTGATCCTCTATTATGTTCTTTTATGCCTGTTGCTCTTTCTTTTGTGGTATGGGCGGAGAAGAATTTATCTGCTCTTTTTGCCGGCAGCAGTGATAATGGTGAGTTTAAGGTTTTATCCGCCCCTGCAGATCACTGCACTTTCCGTAGGACAGGGGGACTGTCTTTATGTGCGGCTGCCGGATCAAACCACCTGCCTGGTTGACGGGGGAAGTACATCGGAGAAAAAGGTAGGGCAGTACCGGATCCTTCCGTATCTGAAATACTGCGGTACCGGTCAGCTGGATTATGTATTTTTAACCCATCTGGACAACGACCATATCAATGGGATCCGGGAACTGGTGGAACAGCAGGGTACCTTGGACGGTGTAAAGATCCACAGACTTTTATTTCCGGCGATCCAAAACCCGGACGAAGCCTATTTGGAATTGTGGGATCTGGCACAGGAAAAAGGAATTGAGGTTGGAACAGTCGGGGAAGGAGATCAGCTTTTTGGGGAAGACTTTCGGATCGAATGCCTTTATCCCTTTCAAAATGCCTACAGCGAGGACAAAAATAATTCTTCTACAGTTCTGCGCCTTAGTTATGGCGCCTTTTCCATGCTGTTCACCGGAGACATGGGATTTGCAGGAGAACAGGATCTTTTGGAGAGGGGAAGTCTCCAAAGAACCGATGTCTGGAAGGTTTCCCATCATGGCTCCAAATATTCCGGCAGCGAGGAATTTTTGGAAACGATCGATCCCCAGCTGAGCCTGATCTCCGTAGGACGAAACAGTTATGGTCATCCAAGCCCAGAACTTCTGGAGCGTCTTTCTAAGGTGGGAAGTCTGGTGGAAACAACCCTGGAGGAGGGGGCATTGACGATCAAAAGCGACGGCAGTACGTTTGTACTGGAAAGGTGGTCGGAAAAATAAAACCAGACACCGAACAAATGTTTGCAAATAAATACACCTTATGGTAAACTGACCATGAGGTGTATTTTTATGTTGATATTTCATACGGCAGATCTCCATCTGGGTGCCAGTCCGGATGCGGGAGAGCCTTGGGGAAAAAATAGAAAACAGGAATTGTGGGACAGCTTTGACCGTCTGATTGCAGCGGCGGAGCATCAGAAAGCAGATCTTTTGCTGATTGCCGGTGATCTTTTTCACAGACCGCCCCTTCTTCGGGAATTAAGAGAGGTGAATGCCGCATTTGCTTCACTGACCGAAACACAGGTGGTTTTGATGGCTGGAAATCATGACATGATCGGAAAAAATTCCTTTTATACAAATTTTGCATGGGCAGAAAATGTGCATTTTTTCGGAACGGGAACGATGGAATCGATTCGTTTTCCAAAGCTTCATGCGGAGGTTTACGGCTTCAGCTACATGCAGAAAGAAATCCGGGAACGTCTTTATGATGAGATTGTGCCGGAGGATAATGGATACTATCATATTTTGCTGGCTCATGGAGGAGACGAAAAACATATTCCATATACTAAAGAGAAACTCGCCAAAAGCGGGTTTGATTATATTGCATTCGGACACATTCATAAACCGGGGCTGATTCTGCCGGGACAGGCGGTTATGGCAGGAAGTCTGGAGCCGACGGATCATACCTGTCTGGGAGTGCATGGATTCGTGCGGGTAGAGGTAAAAGATAATAAAAATGAAATAGCTCTGATCCCGTTTGCGAAACGACAGTATCGTGAACTGGAACTTCAGGTAACGCCGGAGGATACGATGACGAGTATCTTTGACCGGCTTTGTGAGAAAGTTACAGAACTGGGAGCGAAAAACATCTATGATGTGATCGTAAAAGGAAAACGTCATGCATCATTGGAGCTGATGGAGGAAAAAATGAAACGGGCGGGAAATATTCGCCTGATCACGGACGAGACAGAGAAGTTTTATGATTATGAGGCATTGTGCAGAGAATACGAAGGGCGTTTACTGCAGAAGTACATTTCTTCTTTTGCAGGCTGTGAAACGGAAGCGGAAAAGAAAGCACTTGTGTACGGCACAGAAGCGATTTTGGAGGCGATGGCACAATGAAGATCAAAGAACTGGAACTGAAAAATTTTGGTAAATTTTCCGGAGCCCGTTTTTCTTTTGAAGATGGGATCAATGTGGTTTATGGAATGAATGAAACCGGAAAAACGACTATGTATCATGCCCTCTGCGGAATGCTGTTTGGATTGGAAAAACAAAGAGGCCGGGGGGCGAAAAATGATACCTATAGCACCTATCAGCCATGGGAAAATAAAACCTGGTATGAAGGCAGTCTGCAGTTTGAAGCGGGCGGAAAACGGTTCTATCTGGAGCGGAATTTTTATCACCAGGAGAAATCCGCAAGACTTTTCTGCTTAACCGATGGAGAAGAATTGTCGGTGGAGGCAGGAGATCTGGAGATGCTTTTGGGAAATCCAAGTGCACAGGTTTTTTACAATACAGCGGCAGTTGGACAGCTGAAAATGAAGCCCCAGGACATTGTTTACAGCTATCTGAAAAACTATATTGCCGGAGTACAGGAAGCTGGAAATCAGGGAATCGATGTGATGAAAGCACTTTCTGTGCTGGAAGGAAAAAGGAAAGCGCTGGAGCAGAAGAAAAAACAGCAGGTGCAGGAATGGAATGCCGGGATTGCCAGAGCGGATGCCCGACTTGAAGTGGTGGAAAAAGAAATTTCCGGATATTTAGGGCAGCTGGAAATGCTGGAACTGCAAAGAGAAGGTCTTTTGCCACGGGAAAAAACAGCGCCGAAAGGCTTTTGGAAACGGCTGATCTGGTGGCTGAAAAGCTTTTTTGGACGAAAACGTCTGCGTTTTGAGGAGCAGCAGCGACGGGAGGAAATTTTAAAACTGGAAGAAAAAAAGACGGTTTTAAGAGAACTTTTAGGAGAAAAGGAAAGCTTCCGTGAGGAACTTCTTCTGGAACGAGAAGGGATTTTTGAAAAATTTCATCAGCAGTCCAAAGAGGAGGAACTTCAGGCATTGGAGCTTGCCATGAACAGGATTCGTGAAATTTCTGTGCTGCGGAAAGAGGAGGTCATGGAGCAGCTGCTCATGAAAGCCTCAGAGATTCTTTGCCGTCTGACCAAAGGGAAATACCAGAAACTGATCCTGGAGGAAAATGAAGAACCCTGTGTATGGGACGGTCGGTGTAAACGGAGTCTGTTTCAAGTCAGTGCGGGCTGTACGGATCAGGTTTATCTGGCACTTCGGATTGGGCTTCAGGATCTGTTTTTCCAGGAAGAAACGCTTCCGCTGCTGTTTGATGATGCTTTCGTATACTTTGATGACAAAAGACTGGAACGTCTGCTGCTCTATTTAAATGAGCTTGGCAGACAGGTGATCCTCTTTTCCTGTCACAAGAGAGAACTTCGGATCCTTGAACAGAATCAGATCTCCTATGGAAAAATCATTTTATAAAATCTCCCCGTGACGGATTGTGGAAAAAGAAAAGAAATGCTATACTTCATTTAATGCACATCTGCGGGAAGGCAGAGACGAAAAGAACAGAAGGTGGAAGTGACATGAGCGCACAGGAAAAACATACACATATTGCGGAAGACGGAACCGTTTATGAACATACCCATCATGATCATGAGCACAGCCATGAAAGCGGACATGATCATGGCCATGTGCATACAAATACGAAAGCGGTGCTCAACCGTCTATCCAGAGCCATCGGTCATTTGGAATCGATCAAACGCATGGTGGAGGACGGCAGAGACTGCAGTGAGGTTCTGATCCAGCTGTCAGCTGTGAAATCAGCCATCAACAATACCGGAAAAGTCATTTTGAAGGATCACATTGAACATTGTATGGTTGATGCAGTAGAGTCAGGCGATCATCAGGCAATTGAAGAATTGACAGAAGCGATTGACCGGTTTATGAAATAAAAGGGTAATTTTTGAAAATATTTTGGCAGGTGAATTAGATGATTTATGTAATTAAAAAAGACGGTACAAGAGAAAAATTTAATGTAGAAAAGATCATCAATGCGGTAAATAAATCAGCAAACCGAATTCTTTATTCTTTCACAGAGGAAGAAAAACGCACAATTTGTGATTTTGCATTTACAAAAGCGGAATCTTTGGGAAAAGAAAACATTGATATTCAGGACATGCACAATATCGTAGAAGGGGCACTGGAACAGGTGAACCCGGCGGTGGCGAGAAGCTATCGGGACTACCGGAATTATAAAAAAGATTTCGTTCATATGATGGACGATGTTTATACAAAAAGTCAGTCGATCCGCTATATTGGAGACAAAAGCAATGCAAATACGGACAGTGCACTGGTGGCGACTAAACGCAGCCTGATCTTTAACGAATTAAATAAAGAGCTGTACCGTAAGTTTTTTATGAACCGAAATGAACTGCAGGCATGCAGGGACGGCTATATCTATATCCACGATCAGTCAGCACGTTTAGATACCATGAACTGCTGTCTCTTTGATGTGGGAAATGTGCTCAAGGGCGGCTTTGAGATGGGAAATGTCTGGTATAATGAACCGAAAACACTGGACACCGCTTTTGACGTTATGGGAGATATTGTCTTAAGTACGGCTGCACAGCAGTACGGAGGCTTTACGGTTCCTGAGGTGGACAAGATCCTTGCTCCTTATGCGGAAAAAAGCTATGTGAAATATAAAGAAGAATTTCAGAAATTTGCAGATCCGGCCTGGCCGGGAGTGGAAGAAAAGGCGGAAAATTATGCCTTAAGCAAGGTCAGACGTGATTTTGATCAGGGCTGGCAGGGCATTGAATACAAATTAAATACGGTAGGTTCCTCACGAGGGGATTATCCGTTCGTAACAGTGACGTTGGGACTTGGAACAAAGCCATTTGAAAAGATGTGTAATATTTCCCTGCTTCAGGTTCACAAACAGGGACAGGGCAAGGACGGAAATAAAAAACCGGTATTGTTCCCGAAGATCGTATTTTTATATGACGAGGAGATCCATGGACCGGGAAAATGCTGTGAAGATGTTTTTGAAGAAGGGATTGACTGTTCTGCAAAGACCATGTATCCGGATTGGCTTTCCATGAGCGGAAAAGGTTATATTGCGAGCATGTATCAGCGGTATAAAAAGGTGATCAGTCCGATGGGCTGCCGGGCATTCTTAAGCCCATGGTATGAAAGAGGCGGTATGCACCCGGCCGATGAAAATGATGTGCCGGTATTTGTAGGACGTTTCAATATCGGTGCCGTAAGCCTGCATCTTCCGATGATCCTGGCAAAATCCCGTGCAGAGAACCGGGATTTTTATGAGGTGCTGGACTACTATCTGGAAATGATCCGTCACCTTCATATCCGTACCTACGAGTATCTGGGAGAAATGCGTGCGTCCACCAATCCATTGGCATATTGTGAGGGCGGATTCTATAAAGGAAACCTGAATCCTCAGGATAAGATCAAACCGCTTCTTCGTTCAGCGACCGCTTCCTTTGGAATCACGGCACTGAATGAACTGCAGGAACTTTATAACGGCAAATCCATTCGTGAAGACGGACAGTTTGCATTAGAAGTACTGGAATATATTAATCAGAAGATCAATCAGTACAAAGAAGAAGACGGAAATCTTTATGCGATCTACGGAACTCCGGCAGAAAGCTTATGTGGGCTTCAGATCGAGCAGTTCCGAAAAAAATACGGAATCATTGAAGATGTGTCTGACAGACCATATGTAAGCAACAGCTTCCACTGTCATGTAACGGAAAATATGACACCGATCGAAAAACAGGACTGCGAAGGACGTTTTTGGGAATTATGCAACGGCGGAAAGATCCAGTATGTCAGATATCCGATCGGATATAACAAAGATGCGATCCGTACACTGGTCAGACGTGCCATGGAACTGGGCTATTATGAAGGGGTCAACCTGTCACTGGCATATTGTGATGACTGCGGATATCAGGAACTGGAGATGGACGTTTGCCCGAAATGCGGTTCCAAAAACCTGACGAAGATCGACCGTATGAACGGATATCTTTCCTACAGTCGTGTACATGGTGATACACGCCTTAATAAAGCAAAAATGGCTGAGATTGCAGAACGTGTCAGCATGTAATGAGAAAATCATGAAAAATGAATAATAAATGCAGAAACTCCACATTCTAAAAGAAAAAGCGAGATGCTTTCGCTGAGAATGTGGAGTTTTTGTATGGAATATGTAAAAGCATTTATCGTTGGCGGGATTCTTTGCTCCCTGGTACAGATTCTGATGGAAAAAACAAAGATGCTGCCGGGAAGGATCATGGTACTTTTGGTATGCACCGGAGCTGTTTTGGGCTTTTTGGGTGTTTATCAGCCCTTTGCAGACTTTGCAGGAGCCGGTGCTACGGTTCCGCTGCTGGGGTTTGGAAACACTCTCTGGAAGGGAATGCAAAAGGCCATCGACCAGGACGGCTTTTTAGGAATCTTTCGGGGCGGTTTTACGGCCAGTGCAGCAGGAATCAGTGCAGCTCTGATCTTCGGGTATCTGGCAAGCCTGATCTTTCAACCGAAAATGAAGAAATGAGTAACGCCCATGGCAGTAAAAATGTCATGGGCGTTACTTGTGTAATGATAGGAA
>CAZOJX010000053.1:0-12864 GCA_964580255.1 uncultured Lachnoclostridium sp.
GTATTTTAGCTTTATGGAGAATTATTCGTTGTAATCCTTTCTCAAAGGGAGGATATGACCCGGTACCTTAAAGGAGGAAAAATAATTGTTAGGTTTAGCAGCAACACAGTATAACGGAGCTATTTTAGGTCCGATTGCAAAATTATTGGGATGGATCATGAATGCAATCTTTAATCTGATGGACGGATTGTTTCATGTTCAGAATGTTGGTTTAAGTATTATCTTATTTACGATCGTTGTTTATATGTGCATGCTTCCATTGACTTATAAGCAGCAGAAATTTTCAAAAATGTCCGCAAAAATGAATCCGGAATTAAAAGCGGTTCAGAAAAAATATGCAGGAAAACAGGATCAGGCATCTATGCTTGCAATGCAGGACGAAACAAAAGCAATTTATGCAAAATACGGTGTTTCTCCTTCAGGAAGCTGTGTACAGCTGATCATTCAGATGCCGATTTTATTTGCGTTATATCGTGTGATCGCAAATGTTCCGGCATACATCGTTAGTGTGAAAAATACATTTATGCCATTGGTAGAAAAGCTTTTAATGACCGATGGTGCAGTAGAATATATGACCGAAATCGGTACAGGACTTGGAATCAGCAAAAAACTTGATTTTGCTGCAGCAAATACCATCGTTGATGTGTTAAATAAATTCCAGTCTTCCCATTGGGCTGATCTTTCAGCAAAATATCCGGAATTATCAGATATCATTGTTTCTACACAGGCTGATATCGATCATATGAATACATTCCTCGGAATCAATATTGCATATTCACCATCCACTCTTTTAAAAACAGGTTCTGTTTTACTGATGATCGGTGCAATCGCAATTCCGGCACTGGCAGCATTAACCCAGTGGCTGAATACAAAGTTAATGCCGCAGGCAGCAACAACAGAAGGCGGAGACGATGCAATGTCTCAGTCTATGAAACAGATGAACATCATGATGCCGTTAATGTCAGCAGTTTTCTGTTTTACATTACCATCAGGTATGGGTATCTACTGGATTGCCAGTGCATTGGTAAGAACCGTTCAGCAGCTGATCTTAAACAAGCATTTTGATAAGATCGATATGGATGAACTGATCAAAAAGAACCTTGATAAATTAAACGAAAAACGTGCAAAACAGGGACTTCCGCCTCAGAGACTGAATGAAAAAGCAATTCGTGAAGCACAGGCGAAACCTGTAGATGAAGCAAAATTAGCAGCAAAGAAAGCTGCAACAGCAGAAAGCATTAAAAAGGCAACTGCATATTATAATGATAATGCAAAGCCGGGAAGTCTTGCTTCAAAGGCAAACATGGTTAAGAAGTTTGATGAAAAGAACGAGAAGAAGTAAAGGGGAGGAATTGATATGGATTACATTCAGGTAAGTGCAAAAACAGTAGAAGATGCTGTATTAGAAGCTGCGATGAAGCTTGCTACAACAAGAGAACATTTAGAATATGAAGTAATTGAAAAAGGCAGTGCCGGATTTTTAGGTTTCGGTGCAAAGGCTGCAGTGATCAAAGCCAGAGCATTGACTGATGAAGAAATCGCAAGCGCTGAAAAGAAACCGGAGCCTGTCAAAGAAACAGCAAAACCGGAAGTTAAAAAAGAAATCAAAAAAGAAGTAAAGAAGGAAACAAAAAAAGCAGAACCTGTGAAAGAAGAAAAGGTTGAAAAAGCAGCAAAAGCTGTTTCCGGAAAAGAAATTTCTGCAGAAGATTTCTTAAAAGATGTTTTCAAAGCAATGGATATGAAAGTTGAAATCCAGGTGACAGAAAATAAAGAAGAAAACACCATGGATATTGAACTTTCCGGAGAAGAAATGGGTGTTCTGATCGGTAAGAGAGGACAGACCTTAGATTCCTTACAGTATCTTGTAAGTCTGGTAGTAAACAAATACAGCGAAGAATACATTCGTGTAAAGATCGATACAGAAAACTATCGTGAAAGAAGAAAAGAAACTCTGGAAAATCTCGCAAGAAACGTTGCTTATAAAGTAAAGAGAACAAGAAAGACCGTTTCTTTAGAACCGATGAATCCATATGAAAGAAGGGTGATTCATTCTGCCCTTCAGAATGACCGTTATGTTACTACCCACAGTGAAGGTGAAGAACCATACAGACGAGTTGTAGTTACATTAAAAGACAATCATCACCGTAATTATCAGAAAAAAGGGGAACGCTAAGGCGTTTCCCTTTTGTGTCAATTTATAAAAGAGGAAAAAACTATGATCAAAGATACCATTGCTGCCATTGCAACTGCCATGTCTTCCTCAGGAATCGGGATTGTCCGTATCAGTGGTCCGGACGCTTTTTCAATCATCGATCAGATCTTTCAGCCAAAGAAAGAAGGAAAGAAGATTTCTAATGAAAAGGGATATTCTCTGCATTATGGATTTATTCATGATGGAGAAGAATTGATTGATGAGGTGCTGGTGCTTGCAATGCGGGGACCAAAAAGCTACACCGCAGAAGATACCATTGAGATTGACTGTCATGGCGGAATTTTTGTTGTAAAGAAAATTCTTGAAACTGTAATCAAATATGGTGCCAGATCAGCAGAACCGGGAGAATTTACAAAAAGAGCCTTTTTAAATGGAAGGATCGATCTTTCCCAGGCGGAAGCAGTCATTGATATCATCAATGCAAAAAATGAGATGGCATTAAAAAGTTCTGTAAGTCAGCTGAAAGGCTCTGTACACAAAAAGATCCTTTCATTAAGAGAAGAAATTTTGTATGAGATTGCTTTTATTGAATCTGCCCTGGACGATCCGGAGCATATCAGTCTGGATAATTACCCGGAAGAACTGCTTCCGAAGGTTCAAAAAATCAATCGGGAATTGAAAAGACTTCTGGCTTCCTGTGATAACGGAAGAATTTTAACCGAAGGAATTAAAACGGTAATCGTAGGAAAACCGAATGCGGGAAAATCTTCTTTAATGAATGTTCTGGTAGGTGAAGAACGTGCCATTGTCACAGAAATCGCCGGAACGACCAGAGATATCATCGAAGAACATATTTCCTTAAATGGAATTTCTTTAAATATCATTGATACGGCGGGAATCAGAAATACTAGTGACATCGTGGAAAATATCGGTGTTTCAAAAGCAAAAGAGCATGCACAGAAGGCGGATCTGATTCTCTATGTTGTAGACGGAACCAGAAAAATGGACGAATCCGATGAAGAAATCTGGCCGATCTTAGAAAATAAAAAGGTTATCATCTTGTTAAATAAGTCAGATTTAGATAATATGATAACGAAGGAACAATTAGAAGAAAAATTTCATTTTCCGGTGATCCCTGTTTCAGCAAAAGAAGAAACAGGAATCCAGACATTAGAGGATACTTTAAAGGAAATGTTTTTCCAGGGTGAGATTTCTTTTAATGATGAAATCTATATTACCAATATGCGTCATAAAGAAGCAATCCAGAATGCATATGACAGTATGCAGCTGGTGGAAAGCAGTATTTTAGATGGTATGCCGGAAGACTTTTTCTCCATTGATCTGATGAATGCCTACAGCAGTCTTGGTGTTGTCATTGGAGAAGAAATCGGTGATGATCTGGCAAATGAGATTTTCAGTAAATTCTGTATGGGTAAATAAGGAGCATAAAAGATGCCAGTAATAGAAGAAAGAGCAGACGTAGTCGTTGTCGGTGCAGGTCATGCCGGCTGTGAAGCCGCCCTGGCGTGCGCAAGACTTGGATTGGAAACGGTAATGTTTACTGTCAGCGTTGACAGTATTGCATTGATGCCATGTAATCCGAACATTGGAGGAAGCTCCAAAGGACATTTGGTAAGAGAAATTGATGCCCTGGGCGGAGAAATGGGAAAAAATATCGACAAAACCTTTATCCAGTCAAAAATGTTAAATGTGTCGAAGGGTCCGGCGGTTCATTCTCTGCGGGCCCAGGCCGATAAAGCAGAATACAGCAGAAGCATGAGAATGGTTCTGGAAAACACAGATCATTTGTCCATCGTTCAGGCGGAAGTTACAGAAATCCTGGCAGAAGACGGAAAAGTTACCGGTGTGAAAACATTTTCCGGCGGTATCTACCATGCCAAAGCAGTGGTGCTTTGTACAGGAACCTATCTTAAGGCAAGATGTCTTTATGGTGATGTGGTGAATCATACCGGCCCAAATGGTCTCCAGTCTGCAAATTATTTAACAGATTCCCTGAAAAATCTTGGTGTAGAGATGTTCCGGTTTAAGACCGGTACGCCTGCAAGAATCGATAAACGAAGTGTTGATTTTTCAAAGATGGAGGAACAGTTTGGGGATAAGGAAGTAGTTCCGTTTTCTTTCCTGACAGATCCAAAAGATGTTCAGATCGAGCAGTCTTCCTGCTGGCTGACTTATACAAATGAAAAAACCCATGAAATCATTCGCGGAAATTTGAATCGTTCTCCTTTGTATTCCGGTGTAATTGAGGGAACCGGTCCGAGATATTGTCCATCAATCGAAGATAAGGTGGTACGTTTTTCTGATAAAGATCGTCACCAGGTATTCATTGAACCGGAAGGACGCTATACGAATGAAATGTATGTGGGCGGCATGAGCAGTTCACTGCCGGAGGATGTACAGCATGCGATGTATCGCAGTGTACCGGGACTTGAAAATGTGAAAATCGTTCGAAATGCATATGCGATCGAATATGACTGCATCAATCCGAGACAGCTGTATGCAACATTGGAGTTTAAAAATATTAAAGGTCTTTTCAGCGGCGGTCAGTTTAACGGCAGCTCAGGATATGAAGAAGCTGCAGCACAGGGATTGGTTGCAGGAATCAATGCGGCCATGGAAGTCCTTGGAAAAGAACAGATTGTCATCGATCGTTCTCAGGGATATATTGGTGTATTGATCGATGATCTTGTAACCAAGGATAATCATGAACCATATCGTATGATGACTTCCAGAAGTGAATATCGTCTGCTTCTTCGTCAGGATAATGCGGATCAGCGTTTGACAAGGATTGGATATGAGGTAGGTTTGATCTCTGAGGAACGATATGCTCATTTACTGGAAAAAGAACGCCAGATAGAAGAAGAAGTTCAGCGTTTGGAATCTGTAAATGTAGGAAATTCTGAAAATGTACAGGAAGTTTTAAGACGTTACAACAGTACAGAGTTAAAGTCCGGTACTTCTCTTGCTGAATTGTTAAAACGTCCGGAAATCAAATATGATTCCTTAGCTGATATTGATCCGGATCGTCCAGTGCTTTCAAAAGAAGTGACGGAGCAGGTTGAAATCAATTTGAAATATGACGGATATATTAAACGTCAGTTAAAACAGGTAGAGCAGTTTAAAAAACTGGAAAATAAAAAAATTCCATTAGATTTGAATTATCAGGAGATCGGTTCTCTGCGTGCGGAAGCAGTACAGAAATTGGAAGCATACCGACCGCTTTCCATCGGACAGGCTTCCCGTATTTCGGGAGTATCTCCGGCAGATATTTCAGTGATTTTGGTTTATCTGGAACAGAGAAAACATTCACCGAAGACAGTGGAGGCTTGATTTGAAGAAAGAAGAATTGTTAAGAAACAGTGCAGCATCAATCGGTGTTGAATTAAATGATACACAGATCGCACAGTTTATAAAATATTATGAAATCCTTGTAGAATGGAATTCCTTCATGAACCTGACCGGAATTACAGAATATGAAGAAGTTGTGCAGAAACATTTTGTAGATAGTCTGGTACTTAGTAAGGCAATCGATGTGGATCAGATTGAGTCTCTGATCGATGTAGGAACCGGCGCCGGGTTCCCGGGGATTCCTTTAAAAATCGCATATCCTCACCTTCAGGTGACTCTTTTAGATTCCTTACAGAAAAGAATCAAATTCTTAGATGAAGTGGTAAATCAGTTGGGATTAGAAAATGTAGAAACAATCCATGGTCGTGCGGAAGATTTTGCGAAGCCTTCCATGAAGCGGGAGTCTTATGATGTCTGCGTTTCCAGAGCAGTGGCAAATTTAAGCTCTCTGTCTGAGTATTGTCTGCCATATGTTAAACTTGGGGGCTGTTTTGTTCCTTATAAGTCCGGTAAAGTTGATGAGGAATTAGCAGAAGCAAAAAAAGCGGTCTTTTTATTAGGCGGAAAGATTGAAGAGGAGGTTAAATTTGACCTTCCGGATTCTGATATATCCAGAAGTCTGATCAAGATTCGCAAGGTATCTGCAACGCCGAAAAAATATCCGAGAAAATCAGGTATGGCGACAAAAGAACCAATTAAATAAAAAAAAGGGTGGAAGATCATTTCAGATCCTCCACCCTTTTTTATTTAAAGGTTTAGTGCTATTTCCAGTATTCAGATATAATATCTATTACTTTTGCAGGAGCTTCCAGCTGTGGTAGGTAGGAAGTGTCCATAATAGAAATGCATTCAATGTTTTCGTTCAGTTTTGCATAAGCCTCCGGTACATATGCAGCTTCTTCATAATCTTCTCCGGAAATAATAATAATATCATTTTCTAAAGATTTCAATCCATGAGCAATGTTCAGATTGACAAATCTTCCTTGGAGACTTGCATAGAGATATTTACTGCCGGATTTGTCCCGATGAGCGGATTCATAGTAGTATTCCAAAATTTCTGAAAAATCAGCAGTGGCATCACTGAAATAGTCGTTTACAAATCTGTTAAAGACCCGATCATTGGTATGGAGCATCTGATAGATAAAGGTTCCTAAAATTGGACAAAGGAGCACATTACGTTTTGCTCTGGAAAATCGATTTGGTGATTTTTCTAATTCATGAAGATCTGCAGGATTGATCAGCAGAATCCGGTCAATCAGTTCGGCATTTAATTTTGCAGCCATAATCACAGGTGCAGCAGATTTTCCTGTAGCAATGATATCTGCCGGTTCTTTTACCACATCTTTGATGAAATCAGAAATCATTTGTACATATACAAATGCATTGTAATTCATCAGTGGTTTGTCGGAACGTCCGCAGCCAATCAGGTCAATAGTATAAACCTTCTGCTTTTTTGAAAGCTTTTTCTCTAAATAAAACCATTCCATTCCGGAACTACATTCATTGATGTCATGAATAAGAATTACAGGTTTTCCTTCTCCGGAAACCTTGTAAAAAAGATTGCCGTATTTAAAAGAATAGTAGGTTCCATTCTCTTTTTTTAGTAGATTTTTTGATGTAGCAATCTGATTCATATATTCATTTGCTGCATACATTGCGGTGCCAAGAACAACAGTAGTAACGGCCAGCTTTTTCAGCGTTTGATGTTTGCTCATAGAAATTCACCTCTCGTTAATTGTATAATCTTAGTATACTCCATTTTGAAATTAAAATAAACGCCTTTTTGAAAAATAGTAAAAATCAAATGTTTCACGTGAAACATTAAAAAAATAAACAGATTATTTTCAAAATAATGTTTCACGTGAAACATAGTTGTGGTATACTTTGTACTAGAAATGTTTCACGTGAAACAACTATAAGAAGAAAGGAAGAATATACTATGGGAAGAATCATTGCCATTGCAAATCAAAAGGGTGGCGTTGGAAAAACTACCACTGCCATCAATCTGTCGGCATGTTTGGCAGAAGCGGGCCAAAAGGTTTTGACCATTGATATAGATCCCCAGGGAAATACCACCAGCGGTCTTGGAATAGATAAAAATGGAGTGGAGAATACTATCTATGAACTGATTCTTGGCGAAGCAGAAATTGAAGATGTGATTTTTCAAACAGAATTTGATAATTTATCAGTCATTGCTTCAAATGTAGATCTGGCTGCAGCGGAAATTGAGTTGATTGGTATTTCTGAAAAGGAATATATCCTGAAAAAAGCAGTAGAACAGGTGAGAGACCGATATGATTTTGTAATCATTGACTGTCCTCCATCTTTAAACATGTTGACGATCAATGCGATGACAACAGCAGATACAGTACTTGTTCCAATCCAGTGTGAATATTATGCATTGGAAGGATTGAGTCAGCTTCTTCACACCGTAAATCTGGTAAAAGAACGATTGAATCCGAACCTGGAAATGGAAGGTGTAGTATTTACCATGTATGATGCCAGAACCAATCTTTCCCTTCAGGTGGTGGAAAATGTAAAAAGCAATCTGCATCAGACAATTTATAAAACAATCATTCCGAGAAATATTCGACTGGCAGAAGCACCAAGCCATGGGTTGCCAATCAATATTTATGATTCAAAATCTACAGGTGCAGAAAGTTATCGATTGTTGGCAGAAGAAGTGATTCATAGAGGAGAAGAAGAATGGCAGTAAAAAGAGGCGGACTTGGAAAAGGTTTGGACAGTCTGATTCCGAATATGAATGCCGGGGAAACCTCGGCACCGAAAGCGGAAGTAAAAACAAAGGTTGTAGAGAAGGTAGTCGAGAAAGTTGTCGAAAAACCGGTGGAAGTGAAGGTGAAGATTTCAAAGATCGAGCCGAACAAGGAACAGCCGCGAAAAAATTTTGATGAAGATGCATTATATGAGCTTTCGGAATCTATCAAACAGCATGGAGTGCTTCAGCCAATCCTTGTGCAGGAACGAAAAGGATATTATGAGATCATTGCTGGGGAACGTCGTTGGCGTGCTGCAAAGCTTGCAGGTTTGAAAGAGGTTCCGGTTATTATAAAAAAATTCAGCGAACAGGAAATCGTGGAAATTTCACTGATTGAAAATATTCAGAGAGAAAATCTGAATCCGATTGAAGAAGCGATTGCATATAAAAGACTTCTGACAGAATTTAATTTAAAACAGGACGATGTGGCTCAAAGAGTTTCAAAGAGCAGAACGGCAGTTACAAACTCCATGCGATTATTAAAGCTTGATGAGCGAATCCAGGAAATGGTTATTGATGAAAAATTGTCTACCGGACATGCAAGAGCACTTTTAGGAATTGATGATCCGGAACTGCAGTATCAAACCGCATGTAAGGTGTTTGATGAAAGCTTAAGTGTTCGTGAGGTTGAAAAATTAGTAAAATCCCTGAATACACCGAAAAAAGAGATCAAAAAACCGGAGATCAATCAGGCTGTCTATGATGATATGTCAGAAAAGTTAAAACAGATCATGGGAACCAAAGTGCAGATTTTACCAAAAACCCAGGAAAAAGGAAAAATTGAGATCGAGTATTATTCCGGCGAGGAGTTGGAGCGAATTATTGATCTGTTTATGAGTACCAGATAGGAGGAAAATCAAATGACAATGGTTATGATGCTGTATCTGATGATCGGAATGGGAGTTCTTTGTCTCATAAGTATCATTTTACTGATTATTGTTTTATGTAAACTTAAAAATCAGAAAAGACGCATTGATGCTCTGACCAGAGGAAAAGATACGGAGTCTTTGGAAGATGTCCTGGTGAATTTCTTTGAACGAATCGAAAATCTGGAAGAAGGAGAAGAAATTACAAGAACGGCACTAAGTGCAATCAAGGATAATTTGAAAAAGACCTACCAGAAAAAAGGTCTGGTGAAATATGATGCATTCCGGGAAATGAGTGGTGCACTCAGTTATTCACTGGCGTTGCTGGATAAGGAAAATAATGGAGTTTTGATCAGCTCCATGTACAGCAGAGAAGGCTGTTATACTTATGCAAAGGACGTGAAAGACGGCGTATGTGACATCAATTTGTCGGAAGAAGAAACAGAAGCATTAAAACAGGCTGTTAATCAGTAAGAAAATGTGATATAATCAAATACTAGTTTTATGCAGGTAATCCATTATTTATGTTAGGAGAGAAAACATGTTAGATATTAGATTTTTAAGAGAAAACCCGGAAGTGGTAAAAGAAAACATCAGAAAAAAATTTCAGGACGCAAAGCTTCCATTAGTTGATGAAGTAATCGAGCTTGATGCAAAAAGACGTGAAGCGCAGCAGGAAGCTGATGCCCTTCGTGCAGAAAAAAATAAGATTTCTAAGCAGATCGGTGCACTGATGGCACAGGGAAAAAAGGAAGAAGCAGAAGCAGTCAAAGCACAGGTTGCTGCAGATTCCAAAAAGCTGGAAGAACTTTCTGTTCTTGAAAAAGAATTGGATGAAAAAGTAACAAAGATCATGATGACAATCCCAAATATCATCGATCCATCCGTACCAATTGGTAAAGATGATACAGAAAATGTAGAAGTAACAAAATATGGTGAACCGGTAGTTCCTGATTTTGAAGTTCCGTATCATACAGATATTATGGAAAGATTCAACGGAATCGATTTAGACGCTGCAAGACGCGTAGCCGGAAACGGTTTCTATTATTTAATGGGAGACATTGCAAGACTTCATTCTGCAGTGATTTCTTATGCAAGAGATTTCATGATCAATCGTGGATTTACTTACTGTGTACCACCTTTTATGATCCGCAGCAACGTTGTAACCGGCGTTATGAGCTTCGCAGAAATGGACGCTATGATGTATAAGATTGAAGGAGAAGACCTTTATCTGATCGGAACCAGCGAACATTCCATGATCGGTAAATTTATCGATCAGATCGTTCCGGAAGCAGAACTTCCATATACATTGACAAGCTATTCTCCATGTTTCAGAAAAGAAAAAGGTGCTCATGGTCTGGAAGAACGTGGTGTATACAGAATCCACCAGTTTGAAAAACAGGAAATGATCGTTGTATGTAAACCGGAAGAAAGTGCAATGTGGTTCGATAAATTATGGCAGAATACCGTAGATCTGTTCCGTTCTATGGATATTCCGGTAAGAACTTTAGAATGCTGCTCCGGTGACCTTGCAGATCTGAAGGTAAAATCCTTCGACGTAGAAGCATGGTCTCCAAGACAGAAAAAATATTTTGAAGTCGGAAGCTGCTCTAACTTAGGAGATGCACAGGCAAGAAGACTGAAAATCCGTGTTAATGGAGAAAATGGAAAATACTTTGCGCATACATTAAATAATACAGTAGTTGCACCGCCTCGTATGCTGATCGCATTCCTGGAAAACAATTTACAGGCAGACGGTTCTGTAAAAATTCCGGAAGTGCTTCGTCCATATATGGGCGGCATGGAAGTAATGGTGCCGAAGAATTAATTAAAGGGGTAACGCTGTGCATAAATATTTAAGTGCGATCGGATTGAAACACATTGCATCGAAGGCTCAATTAAATAAACTTCTGGAGTTTACCGAGACGAATTTTCAGGTAGAAAAAACAGTCAAGGTGAATGAACAGGTGGAATTGACTGAGCGTGTGAAGCATTTTGCAAAAGATATCGGCCTGATGGTCTGCGGAAGCTATGATCCGGAGGATCATTACGAAAGAGAACATTATGTGCCGTTCTTTCTCGGAAAAGGTGCAAAACAGTTTGAAGATATTGCCATAGAACGTCACAGCTCCAAAAACTCTTATGCAGGTGCCTGTGAATATTCCGGGATTGGCATTACCATCATTTTTTATCTGCAGAATGCAGTAGAGTATTTAAGTGAATTGAAATATCACCCGTTTCACAAGGAATCTGCATCACTGACCCTGTCAGGGTTAGCCTGCGAAGGGAAAATCCTTCTTCCGGTATTGAAGGAAAAGCAGGATTTTATGGAAAAGGAAGAATCTCTCCGAAGACAGAGCAGACTGATCAAGGAGGCAAAATCCGGAGACGAAAGTGCCATTGAAAGCCTGACCATGCAGGAAATGGATACTTACTCCATGATTTCCCAAAGAATTGAAACGGAAGATGTCCTTTCTATCGTGTCTACCTATTTTATGCCATGTGGTCTGGAATGCGACCAGTACAGTATTTTAGGAGAAATCCTAAAATATGAAAAACGGGAAAATTCCCTGACCAAGGAAACGGTATATGTTCTTACGGTGGAATGTAACAGTTTGGAATTTGATGTCTGCATCAATGCAGAAGATCTTTTAGGTGAGCCGGAGGTGGGCAGACGACTGAAGGCAAACATCTGGCTGCAGGGAAGACTGAATTTCGAGGAAACGGAAATATGATCCAGAAAAAATTAAAAAGGTATGCAAAAGAGATTGTGATCGACATTGTCGGAGGTCTGTTGCTGGCATTTGCCGTTTACAATTTTGCTTCCAGTGCCGGCTTTCCGGTTGCCGGAATTTCCGGTGTCGCACTGATTATTTACAATTTGACCGGTCTGCCGATGGGTGCTGTAACCATTGCCTTAAATATTCCGATTATTCTTTTTTGTTTCAAATTCCTCGGAAAGGATTTCTTTCTGCGGTCGCTGAAAACGATGATCATATCTTCGCTCCTTTTGGATTATGTGGCCCCATTGTTTCCTGTTTACGAAGGAGATCGCCTTTTGGCTGCAATCTGTGCCGGAGTTCTCCAGGGACTTGGTTTCGGTATGATCTACTCTATGGATACTTCAACCGGCGGTATGGATTTTGTGATCATGACCATTCGAAAACTGAAGCCGTATATGTCCATTGGAAAAATCACACTTTTTACGGATATTACGGTGGTTGGAATCGGTGGGCTTCTGCTTGGTGAGGTAGAAAGTATCATTTACGGTTTTATCCTGACCTATATCGTTTCGATGGTTATTGATAAGTATATGTATGGTCTGGATTCCGGTAAAGTTACTTTTATTGTAACCGAACATGGGATGGAAGTTGCTGAAAAGATCAGTGATCTGACAGAGCGCGGTTCCACGCTGCTGAAAGCGAAGGGAAGCTACACCAATCAGGATAAAGATGTGGTAATGTGTGCCTGCAACAATAAGCAGATGCACCTTGTCCAGGAAGCAGTGAAAAAAGTGGATCGGGAAGCTTTTCTGATTACGATGGAAAGTAATGAAGTAAGAGGAGAAGGCTTTAAGGATCATGTGTAATCTGTAAGCGAAAGTGGAACACTTGATTTTATAGAAGATGGAGTGTTATAATATCAAGTGTTGTTTTGTTCTCATAGTTAAATGGATATAACAAGCGCCTCCTAAG
>CAZOJX010000054.1:0-12529 GCA_964580255.1 uncultured Lachnoclostridium sp.
GTAAATATACTCTCCTTCCCGCCCGGAGTCCGTACAGACATAAATTGTATCCACATCAGGACGGTTCAAAAGATTCGATACGATCTGAAACTGCTTTGACACTCCCGGAATCACCTCATAAAGAAAGGTTTCCGGCAGAAACGGCAAGGTTTCCAGACTCCATTTTTTATATTTTGCATCATATTTTTCCGGATAGCTCATGGTGACCAGATGGCCGACGCACCAGGTGACCACCGCAGTTTCTCCCTCCAGATATCCGTCATGTTTTTTTGTATTGATTTTTAATGCTTTTGCGAATTCCTGCGCAACACTCGGTTTTTCCGCAATAAACAAAGATTTTCCCATAAATACTCCTGTTCTACATATCGTTCCGGCTCACGCCATAAGAACAGTATGAATGATACCACAAAAATCCGAAAAAATATAGTCTTGCTTCCAAAAACATGATAAGATGGCTAAAGGAGGAAGTTATGAACGTTACTGCAATCATATCCGAATACAACCCGTTACATCAGGGTCATTTATATCATATCGAAACTGCAAAAAAAGAAACCAATGCCGATTATCTGATTGCCATCATGAGCGGAAATTTTGTCCAGCGGGGCACACCGGCAATCCTGGATAAATATGCCCGGGCAGAAGCTGCCCTTCGCTCCGGTATAGATCTGGTTTTAGAGCTTCCGACGATCTACGCTACTGCCAGTGCAGAATACTTTGCCATGGGCGGCGTGGCCTTAGCAAACGCACTGGGCTGTGTAGATTATTTAAGCTTCGGCAGTGAATACGGACAGGCAGACAAATTTATGGAAGCAGCTCTGCTTTTATTAAATGAACCGGAAGAAATGAAGATTCCCTTAAAAGAAGCTTTAAAAAATGGTCTTTCCTATCCCGCTGCAAGAGCTTATGCGGTCAGAATCTCCCACCCGGAACTTGCAGATATTTTAGAAACACCTAACAATATCCTGGGTGTGGAATACTGCAAAGCATTGTTAAAGCTGAAAAGCTCCATGAAAGCGCATACCATCAAACGTCAGGGACAGGATTATCATTCCAAGGAAACCGATAGTGGCTTTGCTTCTGCTACCGGACTCCGAAATCTGATGAAACAGTCTTCTCTGGAAAATGAGATGATTTTAAAGAAACAGCTTTCGCCGGTTTCCTATGAACTGTTAAAATCCCGATTCGGAACTTCCCTTTTATCAGAAGACGATTTATCCCTGCTCCTGCAGTATAAGCTGATCTCAGAAAATCGGGCTCATTTAACAGAATATTTTGGTGTTACCAAAGAATTATCCAATCGGATCTATAGGCATCTGCCTGAGTTTGAAAGCTTTTCCGGCTTTGCAGAGCTTTTGAAAACAAAAAATATGACAAGAACCGCCATCAACCGGGCACTCTTACACATTTTGCTGGATATCAAGACTTCCGATGTGCAGGAGGTTACCAAGCGGGGCTGCGTAGACTATATTCGTGTTTTAGGCTTTCGCAAAGAATCCGCCGGGCTTCTTAAAAGTTTTTGTGATCTTCCGGAAATCCCGCTGATCACGAATCTTTCCGATGCTCCGATCCTTTGTGAAACAGATATTCGGGCGGATAAGATCTATCAGATGTGCGCCGGTGCGAAGTACGGCACGCCATTTCAGAATGAATATCAAAGAAAAATGCTGGTTGTTTGACCAGCATTTCTTTTACTCATGAATTTAGTTTTTAAAGCTATGGATCGGGGCAGGGATTCTTCCTTTGCGGTTTACAAATGCGTCACAGGAGAACTGATTGACCGGCATGATCGGGGCATAGCCCAAAAGTCCGCCAAATTCGACGATTTCTCCTACTCCTTTTCCTACGACCGGGATCACACGAACGGCTGTTGTTTTCTGATTTACCATTCCGATGGCCATTTCATCTGCAATGATGCCTGAGATGGTTGTTGCTTTGGTGTCTCCCGGAATTGCGATCATATCAAGACCTACAGAACATACACAGGTCATTGCTTCTAGTTTTTCAATGGTTAAAGCTCCTGCCTGAACCGCATCGATCATTCCCTGATCTTCACTGACCGGAATAAAAGCACCGCTTAAACCGCCCACATAAGAGGAGGCCATAACACCGCCTTTTTTCACCTGATCATTCAAAAGTGCCAGAGCAGCTGTCGTTCCCGGTGCGCCGGCATATTCTAAACCGATCTCACAAAGAACATCTGCAACACTGTCCCCGATGGCCGGTGTCGGTGCTAAAGAAAGGTCTACAATACCAAACGGTACGCCCAAACGTCTGCTGGCTTCCTGGGCCACCAGCTGTCCTACGCGAGTTACCTTAAAAGCTGTTTTCTTAATGGTTTCGCAAAGCACTTCAAAGCTTTCTCCGCGAACCTTGGAAAGTGCGGTACGCACAACTCCCGGACCGCTGACACCCACATTGATAATGGCATCTGCCTCTGTCACCCCATGGAATGCACCTGCCATGAACGGATTGTCATCCGGTGCATTACAAAATACGACAAATTTTGCACAGCCTAAGGAATCATTTTCCTTCGTAAGCTCTGCCGTTTCTTTGATCATTTCGCCGATCAGACGGACAGCGTCCATATTGATGCCGGTCTTTGTAGCTCCTACATTGACCGAACTGCAGACACGCTCGGTGCATGCCAGTGCCTTCGGAATGGAACGGATTAAAAGCTCATCGCTTGGTGTCATTCCCTTGTTTACCAGAGCGGAAAATCCGCCGATAAAGTTCACTCCAACCTCTACCGCTGCCCGGTCTAAGGTTTTTGCGATTGAAACATAATCATCGATTGTTTTGCAGGCTGCTCCGCCCACCAGTGCGATCGGTGTTACGGAAATACGTTTATTTACCACCGGAATCCCAAATTCTTTGGAAATCTGTTCTCCCGTCTCCACCAGATTGGCTGCATAGCTTGTAATCTTTTTGTAAATTTTATCATTGACTTTCTCAATGTCTGCATCGATACAGTCCAGAAGGCTGATTCCCATGGTAATGGTACGCACATCCAGATTTTCATGTTCGATCATTTCATTGGTTTCATTGACTTCATAAAAATTTATCATGGCTTCCCCTTAAATTCTGTGCATTTTCTGAAAAATATCTTCTCTCTGGCAGCGAATGCTGACACCGATTTCTTCCCCTGTCTTCGCAAGTCCTTCAGAAACCTCATCGAATTTCGCATTCGTCATATCTACGATCATCATCATGTTAAAATAACCATCTACAATCGTCTGACTGATGTCCAAAATATTCACCTGATTTTCCGCCAGATAAACACACACTTTGGCGATGATTCCTACGGTGTCTTTTCCTACTACTGTAATAATCGCTTTTTTCATTTTCATTCTCCTTTTTTGCTCTATTTAAAACTCCATCATTTTGGAGACCGAATCCCTTTTAGCAACTTCAATGAAGAAGTCCTCCGGCCGATATTTTTCACTGCCTAATGATATTTCCAGTTTTACCGTTTCAAATGCAAGCTCTTCATAATTATTTTCCTTGCTCAGATGTCCCAGAAAAACAGCTTTCAGATCATCATGCAGAAGCTGACAAAGAAGCTTTCCTGCCGCCTCATTGGATAAATGCCCCCGATCACCCAAAATACGCTGTTTCAAAGGGTAAGGATAGCTTCCCACCTGAAGCATATGCGTATCGTGATTAGATTCCAGCAATAAAACGTCCAGATTTTTCAGGCGATCAACAATCCCCTGATCGTACACTCCAAGGTCAGTGGCAACGGCTGCTGCACTGGTACCGCATTCCATACGGTATGCCACAGGTTCTGCTGCATCATGAGAAATGGAAAATGGTTTGATCACCAGATCCTCCATGCAAATTTCCTCGTCTGCCCGGATTACATGAAAAAGACTTTCCTCTATTGTGCCCAAACTGGCTGTCCCTTTTATGGCTTCAATCGTTCCTTGGGTTCCATAGATTGGAATCCCATGCTTTCTTGCCAGCACACCGATCCCTTTAATATGATCGGAGTGCTCATGGGATACAAAAATCCCTTGAATTTCTTTAATATCACGATCAATCTGGGCGAGTCCCTGTTCAATCCTTTTGGCACTAATGCCCGCATCGATCAATATCCCTGTTTTTTCTGTTCCTGTGTAAATACAGTTTCCGCTGCTTCCGCTGGCGATGCTGCATAAATTCATCAATTTTTATCTTCCTAACTGTTCATCTATTTGTTTTTTCGTTTCGGAGAACGCTCCGCTGTTGTCGATCACTACCTGACAGCCGGCACGAAATTCTTCCGGTGATTTCTGATTTGCACATATGCTTAAAATCTTCTCATCATCATAGCCTCTGGTCTCTTTCAGGCGTTTAGCACGAACATCTTCCGCTGTATGAATGTACCACAGCTCATCACAAACCACATCATAATGATCTTCCAAAAGAAGGGCTGCCTCTACGATAAAATAGTTTGTCCGATGATATGCCCGTTCCTTTGCAATTTCAGAGACGATATGACTCTTTACCCTTGGATGAATGATCTTATTTAATTCCTTTAATAACGCTTCCTCTGCAAATACGATCCTGCCAAGCTTTCCCCGGTCAATGGTCTGATCGCCGTTTAAAATGCTGCTGCCGAATTTTTCAACAATGCTGTAATAGCAGGCACCGCCCGGCTCCATTAAAAGATGCCCCACCTTATCCGCTTCAATGACGATCGCACCGTAAGCTTCCTTTAAATATTTCAAAATCTCACTTTTTCCGGCTCCCACACCGCCTGTGATCCCAATTACCTTCATTTGTCTGTTTCTCCCGATTTTACCTATTTTGCCTCATACCAATTTTTTCCGTCATGAACATCAATTTCCAGTTTCACTGAAAGATTTGCTGCACCGGCCATTTCTTCCTGTAAGATTTCTTTTACAGCCTCCAATTCCTCCGGTGCTGTTTCGATCAGAAGTTCATCGTGCACCTGCAGAAGGATCCTGGATTTCATCGGGCGCAGACGTCGGTCTACCCGAATCATGGCAAGCTTCATGATATCTGCGGCAGTTCCCTGGATTGGAGAATTCATGGCAATTCGTTCCCCAAAGGATCTTTGCATAAAGTTAGAGGAAGCAAGCTCCGGCACCGGTCTTCTGCGGTGATAAAGGGTTCTGACACAGCCTTCTTCCTTTGCCCTGGCAACGGTTCCGTCCAAAAAATCTTTAATCTTTGGATAAGTTTCAAAATAGTGATCAATATATTTCTTCGCTTCCTTCGGACTGATGCTTAAATCCTCACTCAGTCCATAGGAGCTGATTCCATAAACAATTCCAAAATTCACCGCTTTTGCATTTCGTCTCTGAAGTTCCGTAACTTCCTCGAACGGAATGTGGAATACCTGCGATGCCGTCAGACGATGAATATCCTGTGCTTCATTGTACGCATTGATCAGCACCTCGTCTCCGGACATGTGAGCCAGCAAACGCAGTTCTATCTGAGAATAGTCTGCGTCCACAAAAACATAGCCGTCCTGCGGAACAAATACCTTTCGGATCAATCTTCCCAGTTCCATACGGATCGGAATGTTCTGGAGATTTGGGTCGGTGCTGCTGAGACGTCCTGTTGCAGTTACAGTCTGTTGGAAGGTGCTTCTGACCCTTCCATCCTCATCTACGCAGGTCAAAAGTCCGTCTGCATAGGTGGATTTCAATTTTGCCAGGGTACGATATTCTAAAATATCCCTGATGATCGGCTGCTCCGGTGCAAGCTTTTCCAAAACATCCGCACTGGTAGAATAGCCTGTTTTCGTCTTTTTGCTGCCCGGCAGCTGCATTTTTTCAAAGAGGATCACACCCAGCTGTTTAGGAGAGTTGATATTGAATGTTTCTCCTGCCTGTTCGTAGATCCGTTCTTCCAGTTCTTTAATCTTCACTGCCAAAGCTTCACCATATTCCCGTAAAGCCTCTGTATTCAGTTTCACACCGGCACGCTCCATTCCGGCAAGGACAAATACCAACGGCATTTCCATTTCCGTATAAAGTTCCCACATGCCAAGTTCCATCAGCTGAGCCTTTGCAGCCGGAAATGTTTTCCAGACCTCTAAAACAGAAATTTCACCCGGTTTTACGGAAACCACCGGATTAATGAGATAATTGGCAATGTCAATGTCATACAAGCCTTCTCTTTCCTCTACCGGAAGCTCTTTTAAAAGTTCTTTTAATCCGGAAACTGCTACACAGCCTTTTCCAGAAAGAAGTCTTTTTACATGATCCTTCAGATAATCCTCTGTGAGAAATCCCTGACAGGAAATCTCATAAAGAGTGCCATCAAAAGTAATCGCTGCTCCCTGAAATCCTTCTGCTGTTCTTTGAAGGGCAAGCGTAGTCAGTTCTGCTTTTTCCGCCTGCGCAAAAATTTCCTCTGCTTCCGCAAAATCAGTAATCACCACTGCTTCTTCTGTTTCTTCCTCTGAAACCTCTGTCAGATCAAATTTAGACATCAGTTTCTTTAGTTCCAAAGCTTTGCAGAGCTCATATGCTTCTTTTGTAAAAATATTTCCGATCCGGGCACTTTCCCAGTCATAATCATACGGCGCATTGATTTCAATGGTTGCAAGCTTTTTACTCATGATCGCCATATCGTAATGGGCTTCCAGATTCTCTTTTGCCCTTTTCGGCTTGATCTCTGCAAGATGAGCATGCGCATTTTCCACATTTTCAAACTGCTGCAGGATTGCGGTCGCTGTCTTCTCTCCGATTCCGGGAACTCCCGGAATATTATCAGAGGAATCTCCCATCAATGCCTTTAATTCAATAATCTGTAATGGAAGCAGACCATATTTTTCCTGTACATCTTTTGTATAATACATCTCATATTCCGTTGTCCCTCTTTTGGTCTTCGGAATACAGACACGAATTTTATCCGTTACGATCTGCAGAAGATCCCTGTCACCGGATACCACCAGCACGTCCAGACCCTTTGCTTCACTTCGCTTTGCTACGGTTCCCAAAAGATCATCTGCTTCATACCCCGGCAGTTCCATGATCTTAATTCCCATCGCAGTCAGCAGTTCTTTCAGCACAGGAACCTGTTCATGAAGCTCCTGAGGCATGCCTTTTCTGGTTCCTTTGTATTCTATAAACATTTCATGCCGGAAAGTCGGATGCTTTACGTCAAATGCCACTGTCACATAATCCGGTTTTTCTTCTTCCAAAATCTTAAACAGGATATTTACAAACCCAAAAATACCGTTGGTATGCAGTCCATCCTTGTTTGTCAGATCAGGCACTCCGTAAAATGCCCGGTTAATAATACTATGTCCATCAATGAGAACGATCTTTTCACTCATTTTTTATACTCCCATAATCCAATTTCTAATGATTTCCGCCATCAAAAGCGTACTCAAGATGTTAACCAGCCACTTAACAAGTTCGCTGAGCATATAAAAAAGAGACATGTTTTTCAAATGCTGCTCTGTCCCATGCAGATCCTCATTCAATGCCTCTACAATATTCATCGGAAGTTCTTCGTTTTTCTCCAGCTGCATCAGACCTTTGTAAACAATATAGTACGTTTCCAGTTCTTCCCTGCAGTCCCTGCACTCTTTCACATGCCTCACAAAACTTCGCAGTTCCCGATCACACAGCTGTCCTTTGATATATGGAATGACCATGCCTGCCGCTTCCTTACATGTTAACTTTTCATGATATTTTTTTAAAACAGATAATTGTATCATTTGTCTATCTTCCTTGCCCGACAAGCTTCCTTCATTGCCTGTAAAAGCCGCACATCGCCACGCTCAAACCGGTCGTTTACAGTATGTCTGTCACTGGCTGCACTTGGAAACAGGCAGACTTCTTCTGCAATCTCATAAAGCTTTTTTCGACAGTTTTCGTCATATTTTGCATAATAAACTTCCATACCTGCCGGTGCATTTTTTGTAAATCCTTTAAAATCCCTGATCAGATCAAGAACTTCTCCATTTTCCAAATGATAATGATACGGGTGTGCCAGGATCGGCATACCGCCGTTTTCACAGATTCTGCTAACACAATCCTTTAACGGCATATATCTCATATATTTCGTAGAATCCACCCAGTAAGGAGATCTGTTGCCGATCAGACGGTCAAATGCATCTGTAATACTGTCGGCATAATTCTTCTTTATGAGAAGTTCTGCAATATGCCGCCTTCCAATCTGATTAGAATCCGGAAACTCGCACAGAAGTTCTTCATAAGAAATAGAAATACCCAAATGATTCAGTTTTGTAATGATCGCATCAAGATACTGCTTTCTCTGCTGCGGAATCTTCTTAAAAATATCCCACAGTTTCTTCGGTACTCCGTCAAAAAACAGACCGACCACATGAACTTCCAGAAGCCGACCGCTCCGGGTATAGTAAACAGTCGAAAATTCAGCCCCCGGAATCACCTCCATTCCCTGTACGCACAGAGGTTCCCGTATGGCAAACTGATTATGATCCGTAATCGCAATCGTGGCAAGCTTCGCCTCTAATGCGTCCCGAACCGTTTCTCCTACCGTTCTTGTACCATCTGAGCATGTGGTATGAATATGAAGATCAATTCCGTCTGACTGTCTTTCCATAACCTTTCTCTCCTTAGAAAAGGATTTGCTTTTTTTCTAGTTTATAACACCTGTGTTTAAAAATCAACAACTGTCCTGCTTCACATCTAAATTTCATCGGTCTGCATCGGTGCTCCTGCACTTTCAACCGTTGCTTTTCCGTCTTCACTCAGCTGTTCATATTCCGGGATCGTACCTTCAATATTTTTCGCAAGCCAATCCATGGTAATGATACTCTCCAGCGTAAGTCCCTGTCCTTCCGGATCAATGACTTCTCCCTTCTGAGTTTCAAACGGTCCATTAAACGGATTATAGATTCCGTTGCAGATCGTTGTTTCCAGAAGCTGTGCAAGCTTTTTAACTCCTTCCGGAAGATTTTTAGAGTAGATTAGTTCTACCACTCCCGCTGACATTCCCCAGTAATAGTTTAATGCCTTACTGCTGGTTTCATATTCCAGCTGCATCGTTCCGTTTAAGATGCTCTGGATCAGTTTTTCATAATAAACGCCCCAATGCCATACTGGCATGGCAAGATTGGTCCTTCCGCCCTCCTCATATTTAAACAATCCGATTGGTCGTCGATCATCACCGCTGGTCTTTTCCATATCATGGGAAGAGATCAATTTGATTCCCCTTTCCTTCAGGCGGTTTAATGCATTCTGGGATCCATCCACACAAGACCATTCCAGATAAACCCTGGCTCTCGGGTTCACCATCTGAACACCTAAAGCGAATGCATTGATTCCGGCAATCTGTCCGTAGATCGGATAGTCACAAAGATATCCTACCTGATTTTTTTCTGTCAGGGTTCCTGCAATGGCACCGATAATAAATTTTGCCTCATACATTCTCGCATAATAGGTGCGGATATATCTGTGAGATTTATTTAAAGAACAGTTTAAAAACAGCCGATCCGGGTGCTTTACTGCCGAAGCCAGACTTGCATTCAGGAACCTTGGTGAAGTCGTAAAGATCACTTTATTTCCGTCTTCCACCGCACATTCGATTACTTCCTCCGGTGCACCCATTACATTTTCATAGGCTGTCGTTTCAATTTTCCCTTCAAATACCTTTTCCACATGCTGGCGTCCCAGCTCATGACCATAGGTCCAGCCGGACTCCTTCGGTGTTTTATCATATACGAAGGCCACTTTTGCTGTTTTTTCTTCGTCAGAGAACAGCTTCTCTAAAAATGTTTTTTTTCGTTCCTGTTCCGGATGAAGTTTCAGATCGATCGTTTCTTCTTTCTGTAAAAGTTCGATTTCCTCCCAGATTTTTCCAATTTCCTGCTTAATCTGATCTCCGCTCTTTTCTTTAAATGAAGTGTAACCGTAAATACTGATATATCTTAAAAATACATCTCCAAATGGACAGCTCAGTTCATGATTTCCCAGCCCTTTCAGCATCTGGCAGAAATAGTAATAATTTGCACGAAATGTACTGACTTCTTCCTCACTCCAAATTTCTTCCGCAGATTTTCCTAAAATTTTCTGGAGCTTTGCATAGGCTCCCTCCTGGGAAAATTCAATGTAATTAATCTTCGTGCATTTATAGAAATCAAGAAATTCGTAATATCTCCTTAATTCCGGTGCATCACCTTTTGGCGGCAGGATTCTGGTTACCTGCGCAGGAATGGATATTGCACCGAAAAACTTCAGTACACTGACTCTTTTATTTCCTTCCTCTACATAGAAGCGATTCATATATTCATAAACCTTGATTGGCTCACGGATTCCTTCTTCCAAATGGGCTTTACACAGAATCTTCCATTTTTCTGCAAATTCTGTTTTTTCCTCTAAAAGAGGCATGAAATTCGCCGCAAATGCATTGGTTCTTCCCTCAGTTTTCGTTCCGACAATAAACTCTGCCGGAATCTGCATGATTCCAAGCTTTGATCCGCCATTTAAGCGTTCCTTGGACATGAGATCGTCCAGCACCGGAAGATACGGGTATTGTCCCCGGCTGATTCTCTGTCTTTTTTCCTTTTGTGCAAGTTTCAATGCATCTTTGTAAAACTGTTCTGGCATCCTGGTCATCCTTTCAAGAAAATTACAAGTCGAATTTTATATTTTGCAAATATTATTGCACGTTAATTCCAAAGAATCAAGAGTGGTCATGTTTTTCTCGTTTGTATCCTAAAGCAAAAAATCTTTGAGGAACTTCAAAAGCCAAAACAATTCCAAGCACCAGCGCAACCGCACATTTTACCGCATCATACCCGGTGCTTAATGCCTGTGTTACCTGATCCATGACTAGATAATAGGCAGTCCAATAAATTCCAGCTCCCGGAATCATCGGAAAGATTCCCGGAATCAAAAACACGAGCACCGGACACTTTTTCCTTACAGCCAGCCATCTCGCAAGAAGTGCCACCAACAGCGTGGCACCAAAGCAAGCAGCGACTTCTCCCCAGGGATTCAGCAAAATGCTGTAGCTGATCCAGCAGATACAGCCGGCTGCCGCACAGCTAAGATAGCATGAACGAGGCACACCATATAATTGTGAAAATGCTATCGTTCCGATAAACACTGCTGCGATTACAAATATCGTATTCATAATCCCATTCCTCCCAGAAATTGATGAAAAAATAAAATTCCAAGTCCTACTCCAATAGCAATGCAGAAAAAGATCAGCAGCGTATCCAGCATACGCACCGCACCCGAAATATAATCTCCTGATGCAAGTTCCCGGATCGCATTGATAAAAGCAACCCCCGGAATCAGCGGCATGACAGATCCGATGATCATATAATTCAAATGTTTCCCGATTCCCATAAGATATCCCAAGGCGCATACTACCGTCAGCACCAGCCCCCCAATGATATTTTTGGTAATTTTGGAAAGGCTCGGTGACAGCAAACAAAAGGCTGTCAGACCACAGGCCGCACCTGCAAAAAAAGCTACAAGACTGTCTGCAAATGTTCCACCGAAAAAGTAGCAAAAAGCGGCACTTCCGATGGCAGAGGATAAAACTTTCCACTTTGTCTTTCCCTCAGACATGGCATTGATCTCCTCCAACCGCTGTTCTGCCATTTCCAGTGTCAATTCCCCCAGATCGATCTTTCGTGACATTTCATTGACTGCCACAATCTTTTCCAGATAAATACCTCCCACCGGAATGTGACGGACATTCGCATAATAACCGCTGTTCAGCCCACCTGTCATGATAATTCCGTTGCTGAGCACAAAATTATCTGCCGTGGCAACACCAAATGCCCGACAGATATGATTCATCGTCTCACTTACTCTGGATATCTCTGCTCCATTTTCCAAAAGGATCTGTCCCGCTTTCATTGCCAGATCCAACACTCTCTTGTCTTCCACTGTATCCCTGCTCAATTTTTTTCTTCTCCTATGGGCTCACTCCCGCTTCTTTGGCTTATTGTATCACATTCTTTTAAAGTAGAAAATATTTTTTCCCATTCTGTCGAAAACTGTTGTATAATCAGAAACATATGTCAATGATTCCATAGAAAAGGAGATTTTTATGATTACAGTCATTCTTGCAAATATGATCGATCTTTTTGCCTCTTTGGTTCAGGTAGCTTCCGGACGCATTAAGGATCGTGAAAAGATTTTATTATTTCAGATTCTGCAGCTGGGAATGCAGACAGTCAGCATGTTTCTTTTAGGAGCCATTCCGGGTGCTATCAGCAACATTCTTTCCTGTATCCGAAATTACCTCTGCTACCGTGAAATCTTCACCTGGCCGGTTAAGATCCTTCTGATCGTGCTTTCCGGTATCCTGACCATTGCATTTAACAATCAGGGACTTTTAGGCTATCTGCCATTTGTCGTGTGTACGATCTACGTTCTTCTTATGGAAATGAAGGATCCGATCCATTTTAAGCTTCTGGTAACCCTGACTTTTATCCCTTGGATCTTCTATTATCTGGTGATCCGTTCTTACACCGGAGCTTTCTTTGCGTTTGCTACGGTTCTGACAAATTTCTGGACGTTGTATCAAATGAAAAAGCCGCACTAATGTGCAGCTTTTTCTT
>CAZOJX010000055.1:0-12470 GCA_964580255.1 uncultured Lachnoclostridium sp.
CAGCTGACTGTCACTAATAGGTCGAGGGCTTAACCAAGAGGCTGGTTAGAGATAAGAGGAATTATCCTTAAAGAGATGTTTGAAGATTGTGTAGAATTTAATATGAAGTTTTGAAGGTATATGAATGAGAGATGGTAGAAAATACCATCTCTTTTTTGCTTTCTAAGTAAAAGTTTGGTATAATAGAAAGAAATATAGATATGAGGTATCAGTCATGAGTAAAAAAACAAAGAAAATGAGTAATCTGCTGTTTTTATTACTGCAGGTATTGTGCGCAATGATCTTTATCTATGCAGCAATTCAACTGTACTCGATATTTACCGATTATAAAAAGGCCTCTGATGAATATGAAAATCTAGCAGAGGTGATGGTTACAGAAGAAAGAATTGAAGAAAAAACAGAGGAAGAAGAATCTGAAAAAGATACCGGTATTCTGGATCAGCCTTATGATTATGAGGTTCCGTCTTATGAGGTGAACCTTTCAGCAGCAAAAGCAGTTAACGAAGATACTGTTGGCTGGATCATTCTTCCGGACAGCCGGGTTAATTATCCGATTGTAGCATCAAAAGATAATGTGGAATATTTGACAACAACCTTTGAAGGGCAGACGGCAAATTCCGGAGCAATCTTTTTGGATATGTACTGTGCCAAAGATTTCACTGATCAAAATGTTATTATTTATGGACATAACATGAAAAATGGTTCTATGTTCCGCGCGTTAAATAACCTGACGGATAAGGAATATTTTTGGAGACATCATATTTTCTGTATTGATATGGGAAATGGGTTCGAAAACTATGAGATTATTTCCTGTTATGAAACAGTGGATACAGATCTGACCTCCTGGCAGATCGGATTTGAGTCTCAGGAAGCTTATGAATCATGGCTGCAGAGCGTAGTCAAGCGATGTAACTATGATTGTGCGGATTATGATGTAAATAAAAATACGGTCACCCTGTCAACCTGTCGAGGAAAGAGCGGTGGTTCCGGCAGATTTATCGTACATTTACAGAAACAGTAGAAAAATAAGGAAGAAGTAGGAGAATTAAAAATGTTTCAGTCCCTTTTAGCAGATTTAAAGGAGTCAAAGTGCGTTTTGGTTGGTCTGGGAGAGATGTTTAACGTAAAAGATCCGGAAGACGAGCTGAAATATATTCAATTTTATAAAAACCTGAAGGAGGCGCTCGGTGCAAAGGATTATTATATCTTAACACAGGCGGAAGATGATCTGATCTTTCAGTGCGGATTTGATAAAAAACATGTGGCAGCCCCATTCCTCTTTCCGGAGGAAGAAGAAAACTGGTCAGATTATATGAAATGGCTGAGTTTTACATTAAACAGACATCTCCTTGTTTTAGAGCTTGGTGTAGGGTTTGCAAATCCGATGGTGATCCGCTTTCCATTTGAAAAGACAGTTTTTCTGAATCAAAAGTCGAAAATGTATCGAGTACACCCGAGTTTGCCACAGGTAACGGCAGAAATAGCAGAGAGAGGAACTGCGGTTTTGGCAGATCCGCGGAATCTGTTTACGGAGGAATAAAAATGGGCGCAATTCAAAATGATTGGCTGGAGCCGCTTACGCCGGAATTCAAAAAGCCGTATTATGCAGCGTTGTATAAAAAAATTAAGGAAGAATACAGCACACAGCAGATTTTTCCTCCGGCAGAGGAAATTTTTACAGCCTTTGAGCTGACGCCTTTGTCTGAAGTAAAGGTAGTCATCATTGGACAGGATCCTTATCATGGAGACGGTCAGGCCCATGGCCTCTGTTTTTCTGTGAAACCAGATATCGAGACACCACCATCACTGGTAAATATTTATAAAGAACTGAGTACGGATTTGGGCTGTTATATTCCGAATAATGGATATTTGACCAAATGGGCAAAACAGGGAGTGCTGCTGTTAAATACGGTACTGACTGTACGCGCGCATCAGGCAAATTCACATAGAGGAATTGGCTGGGAACAGTTTACAGACGCAGCAATCCGGGTACTGAATGAACAGGATCGCCCAATCGTATATCTTCTTTGGGGAAAGCCGGCACAAATGAAAAAAAGTATGCTGAATAATCCAAAGCACCTGATTTTAGAGGCACCACATCCGAGTCCGTTATCTGCTTATCGCGGATTTTTTGGCTGTCAGCATTTCAGCAAGACAAATGAATTTTTAATTGAAAATGGATTAGCGCCGATTGACTGGCAAATTGAAAACCTCGAGTCCTAGGACTCGAGGTTTTTGAATGCTGTAGAAAGCATCAGTTTGATTCTGTTTAACTGGTTAACTTCACTTGCACCCGGATCATAGTCGATGGCTACAATGTTTGCTTCCGGATATTTAGCACGTAAGGATTTGATAACACCTTTTCCAACAATATGGTTTGGCAGACAGCCGAATGGCTGGGTACAAACGATATTTGGAGTTCCGGATTCAATTAATTCCAGCATTTCTCCTGTGAGGAACCAGCCTTCACCGGTCTGATTTCCTTGGGAAACAAATTCATCTGCAAGATGAGCCATATGATCGATGTCTCCCTGCGGCTGGAAATGAACGCTCTTTTCCAATGCCTTGCGGGCCGGTTTTCTAAGGGCTTCGATAAACCAGATACCGATACGTCCGGCTGTTTTTGTGGATTTCTTTTTACCGAATTTATCAACTTTGTATTCCCCGTTTTTGAAGCAGTAGAGCATGAAATCCAAAAGGTCAGGCATAACAGCTTCAGCACCTTCCGCTTCCAGAAGATCAACCAGGTTATTGTTTGCAACCGGAGAGAATTTTACAAGGATTTCTCCAACGATACCAACCTTCGGTTTCTTTACATTAGTTCTCGGAAGCTCATCAAATTCACGAATGATTTCCTGACACATTTTTTTGAATTTCAATGGATTCGGGAATCCTTTAGAGCAAAATTCAATGCATCGGCGTTTCCACTTTTCATGAAGTGCGTTTGCAGATCCCGGAACTGCTTCATAAGGTCTGGTCGCATAAAGGACACGCATAAAAATGTCACCGAACACGGCACCAAACACTCCACGAACAGCCAGGGAAAGGTTGATCTTAAATCCAGGGTTCTTTTCCAGACCGCTTAAGTTAATAGAGATTACCGGAACTTCCGGGTGTCCTGCTTTTTCAAGGGCACGACGGATAAATGCAATGTAGTTTGTTGCACGACAGCCGCCGCCGGTTTGAGAAATCAAAAGTGCAGTTCTGGAAATATCATATTTTCCGGATAATAATGCATTCATAAGCTGTCCGACAACGATCAGAGACGGATAGCATGCATCATTGTTTACATATTTTAATCCCATATCCAGAGATTCTTTTTTGCTGTCCGGAAGAACGACCAGATCGTATCCGGCAGCCCGGAATGCAGGCTCCAGAATCTCGAAATGGATCGGGCTCATGTTTGGACAAAGGATCGTATAATTTTTTCTCATTTCTTCTGTGAAAACAACACGTTCAAATGCAGAAGAATGAAGTGTACGCTGTGTTTTTTGTTTTTCTCGTACCTTAATGGCTGCGATGAGAGATCGAATACGGATTCTTGCAGCTCCCAGGTTATTTACCTCATCAATTTTCAGACAAGTATAGATTTTGCCGGAACCGCTTAAAATATCATTTACCTGATCGGTGGTAACGGCATCGAGACCACAGCCGAAAGAGTTTAACTGGATCAGATCCAGATCATCTCTGGTCTTTACAAAGTTTGCTGCTGCATAAAGTCTGGAATGGTACATCCACTGGTCCATAACCAGAAGCGGCCGTTCTACTTCATGCAGATGGGAAACGGAGTCCTCTGTTAAGACTGCGATATTATAGGAATTGATCAGCTCCGGAATACCATGATTGATTTCTTCATCAAGGTGATATGGACGTCCGGCAAGGACGATTCCACGGATATGATTTTCTTCCATATATTTTAAAGTTTCTTCTCCCTTGCGGCGGATATCTTCACGCTCATTTGCCATTTCCAGCCATGCTTCTTTGGCTGCTTCAGAAACTTCGGCAGCCGTCAGCTGGAATTTTTCATTTGCAAATTCCTGCACTAAACGGTTGGAAATGATTTCTTCATTTTCAAAGGAGAGGAACGGATTCATAAAAGTAATGTCCGGCTGATTTAATCCCTCTACGTTGTTTTTGATGTTTTCTGAGTAGGAAGTAACGATCGGGCAGTTGTAATGATTTCCTGCTTCCGGGAATTCCTTTCGTTCAAAGGCAACGCTCGGGTAAAAAATGAATTTGACACCTTCTTTTAAGAGCCATTCAATGTGACCATGAGCCAGTTTTGCCGGATAACATTCAGATTCGCTTGGAATGGATTCAATTCCCATTTCGTAAATCTTTCTTGTGGAAGCCGGAGAGAGTACAACACGGAATCCAAGCTTCGTGAAGAATGTATGCCAGAACGGATAGTTCTCGTACATATTTAAAACACGAGGGATTCCGACGGTTCCTCTGACTGCGTTTTCTTCAGATAAGGATTCATATCCAAAAAGACGTTCCCGTTTGTATTCAAAAAGGTTTGGAACATGGTTCGCATTCTTTTCTTTTCCAAGTCCTCGTTCACAGCGGTTTCCGGAAACATAGGAACGTCCGCCGGTAAATTTGTTGATGGTCAGTCGGCAGTTGTTGGTACAGCCGCGGCATTTAGTCATTTTAGTTGTAAACTGCAGATTCAGGATTTCCTTCATGGACAGCATGGTGGATTCTTTTCCTTCGTGACGCTCCCTTGCAATGAGGGCAGCACCAAAAGCACCCATGATTCCGGCAATGTCCGGACGAACTGCTTCGCAGTTCGCAATTTTTTCAAAGCTTCGAAGTACCGCATCATTGTAGAAGGTACCACCTTGAACAACGATATTTTCTCCCAGCTCTGAAGCATCAGAAACCTTGATTACTTTAAAAAGGGCATTTTTGATAACAGAATATGCAAGACCGGCAGAAATATCTGCAACGCTTGCCCCTTCTTTCTGAGCCTGTTTTACTTTAGAGTTCATAAATACCGTACAGCGGGTACCAAGATCGATCGGATGTTCTGCAAAAAGTGCTGCTTTGGCAAAATCCTGTACGGAATAGTTCAGTGATTTTGCAAAGGTTTCAATGAATGAACCGCAGCCTGAGGAACAGGCTTCATTTAACTGAACATTGTCAATGGTGTGATCTTTGATACGGATACATTTCATGTCCTGACCGCCGATATCTAAGATACAGTCTACTTTTGGATTGAAAAATGCGGCTGCATAGTAGTGGGAGACTGTTTCAACCTCTCCTTCGTCCAACTGCAGGGCAGATTTGATCAAGGCTTCACCGTAACCGGTGGAGCAGGAGTAGGCGATCTTTGCCTTTTTCGGAAGAATTTCATAAATTTCCTTCATGGCGCGGATCGTTGTATAAAGCGGGCTTCCGTTATTGCTGTGATAGAAGGAATAGAGTAAAGATCCGTCCTCAGCAACAAGTGCAACTTTTGTAGTGGTGGATCCCGCATCAATGCCAAGGTAGCAGTTTCCTTCGTAGGAAGCAAGTTCCCGAGTCTGTACCTTATGCTGTGCATGACGTGCGGAAAAGCCTTCATAAGCCTTTTCAGAGGCGAACAGCGGTTCCATTCGGTCAACTTCGAAATCTAAGTGAATATGTGCTTCCAAACGTTTTCTCATATGAGAAACGGAAACCGGTGTTTCGCATTTACTGTTCATTGCAGAACCGGCAGCTGCAAACAGGTGGGAATGTTCCGGTGTGATGGCATGTTCCTCATCCAGTGCCAGTGTGCGGATAAATGCCTGTTTCAGCTCTGATAAAAAGTGCAGAGGACCGCCAAGGAATGCAACATGTCCGCGAATCGGTTTACCGCAGGCAAGTCCTGAAATGGTCTGATTTACGACAGCCTGAAAAATAGAGGCAGCCAGGTCTTCTCTGGTGGCTCCTTCGTTGATCAATGGCTGGATATCAGATTTTGCAAATACACCACAGCGGGCTGCAATGGTATAAAGTGAATGGTAATCTTTTGCCAGAGTATTTAATCCGGAGGCATCAGTTTGTAAAAGAGAAGCCATCTGGTCAATGAAAGAACCGGTACCGCCGGCACAGATTCCGTTCATACGCTGTTCGACGTTTCCGCCTTCAAAATAAATAATCTTGGCATCTTCTCCGCCAAGTTCGATAGCAACATCTGTTTTCGGTTCATAGGTGTTTAAGGCTGTTGCAACAGCAATCACTTCCTGAACGAAAGGCACTTCCAGATGGTTTGCCAGTGTCAGACCGCCAGATCCGGTGATCACCGGGTAAACGGTTAAAGAACCCAGTGCGTTTTCCGCTTTTTCCAAAAGCGATGCCAGAGTTTCCTGAATGTTTGCGTAATGTCTCTGATAGTCTGAAAATAAAATTTTATTGTCGTCATTTAATACCGCAATCTTTACAGTGGTTGAACCTATGTCAATCCCCAGGCGGTATATCTTTTGTTCGTTCATGTAAATCTCCTTTGAAATGTAACGTAGTATTTAAAACTACATAGAAATTTCCAATGATATTGTAGACCTATTGCATGGAAAAATCAAATTATTTTTTGTAAAAGATTTATAAAATAACTATGAAGCTTTTGGAATAACTGGACAAAAGCCGGGGAAAACCATATAATTAGCAGTGACTGAAGAACTTGGAAAGGAATGCTTTATGAAATTATTAAATAAACTTGAAAAAAGGTTTGGGAAATATGCGATTAAAAATCTGATGTATTATATTATTATGCTGTATGCATTGGGATTTGTGATCTTACTGGTAAAACCGGAAATCTACAGCCAGTGGCTTTCCTTAAATGCGCCAGCAATTCTCCATGGACAGATCTGGCGAATCTTTACCTACATTATTTATCCGCCGTCAGGAAGTCTGATCACGATTTTGATTTCCTTATATTTTTATTATACAGTGGGAACGCTGCTGGAAAGACAATGGGGAACATTCAGATTTAATCTTTATTTCTTTACAGGCGTATTGCTTCACGCCATTGCAGCTATTTTTATCTATCTGGTATGGGGAATGGTACTGGAAATGGGAACCTATTATCTGAATTTATCCATGTTTTTTGCTTTTGCTGCAATGTTTCCGGATATGCAGGTTCTATTTATGTGGATTCTGCCAATCAAAATGAAATGGCTTGCCTGGATTGACGGTATCTACTTTGCAGTGACCATCGTAGCCGGATTTTTCTCCGATCATTTACCGATCGAAGTAATCTATCGCTTATATGAGTTTGGCATTATTGCAAATAAAGCTTACGCAGTTATGGCACTGGTTTCTCTGTTAAACTTCTTAATTTATGCAGCGACCTTCCGAAGCGTCAAGAGAATGACACCGAAGGAAATCTATCGAAGGAAATCCTATGAGCAGAAGGTGGCTCATGCGCAGGCTCCGAAAATGGGACCTCGTCACAAATGTGCAATCTGCGGAAGAACAGAAAAAGACGATCCGGATCTGGAATTTCGTTATTGCTCACGATGCGACGGCAATTATGAATATTGTCAGGATCATCTATTTACCCATGAACATGTAAAAAAATCATAAAAGCCGGAAGGCATCAAAAGGCACCGAAATGGTGCCTTTTCGATTGCCCTCAAATTACTCAGCATTTTACAGCTGTATCAAATTCCGGATTTGAAATATAGAAGTTTTTGCTGTCCAGATGATCCTGAACGATGCGCAGTGCTTCACCGAATCGCTGGAAATGAACGATTTCCCGCTCTCTTAAGAAACGGATCGGATCACAGATTTCCGGATCATGAATGGTTCGAAGAATATTGTCATAGGTGGTTCTGGCTTTTTGCTCTGCGGCAAGATCCTCCGTAAGATCGGTGATTGGATCGCCTTTTGACTGGAAGAAGGTCGAGGTAAAAGGCACGCCGCCGGCAGACTGCGGCCATAATGCTAAAGTATGATCGACATAGTATTTGTCGAAACCAGAGGCCTGGATTTCTTCCATGGAAAGGTTTTTGGTCAGCTGGTAAATAATCGCACAAATGATCTCCATATGTGCTAATTCCTCGGTGCCGATGTCTGTTAAGGTTCCTGTAACCTCCCGGTAAGGCATCGTGTATCTTTGGGAAAGATAGCGCATGGAGGCAGCGAGCTCACCATCTGGTCCACCAAATTGCGAAATGATAATCTGCGCAGCCTTTGGGTTTGGCTGGGAGATTTTTACCGGATATTGCAGTCTTTTTTCATAATTCCACATAATCTAACAATCAACTCCTTCCCAAGGCCATGGTTCGTTTGCCCAGCTCCATGGTGTTTTGTCGCAAACTGCATAATCAATGGCAAGCGGTGCATAATAGTTTGCATACTCTTTGACGGCATCGACCCGCAGTTGGCGGTATTTTTGAAAATAAGCCAGTGCATCTGTGTCGAATGGGTGCGTGTCTAAGAAAAGATTAGCCTCGTTCATGGCAAAACTGTACTGATTGATCTTATCCATCAACTCTTTTTTACATGGTTTTGCTGTAGGAGCAGCTGTGCGGTTTGCCGCAGCAGATGCATTCATGCCAATGTTTGGACGGCAGGAGGCTGAATAGGCATTTTGACGATGATCCATCATTTACATACACCTCGCTTTCCACAGAATGGTTTATCAAGCTCAGGGAAGATCGTACCGGTGCAAAGAGCCTTGGAAGGATCGTAAGTCTGACCAAAGCGCTGCCAAGGAACATAGGCCATCGCAAGAGGAAACTGACCTAATGCGTCCATAGAATAATAGCCTCCGCGACCGGAGGCCGGGCGTCTGCATTCATTCATCATAAAATTCTCCTTTCTTTTTCTCTATATTAGTGTATGAAAAGAGATGAAATTCGACACAGGCAAATATTGCAACAAGAGGTATGTTGAGGTAAAATAAGAGCATTGGAGTGAAACGGAAGGAAAATACATGAAAAAGCATGCTTATTTGATCATGGCTCATACGCAGCCGGAGCTTTTAGAAATTTTATTAAAAAAACTGGACGATGAAAGAAACGATATTTATCTTCATATTGACAGTAAAGCAAAAGATTACCCGGTGCAGGAAATCGTTTCCCGATTGAAACATGCACATTGTGTAATAACAGAAAGAACAGATGTGAAGTGGGGAAGTTATTCTCAGATCCGGTGCGAAATGATCCTGCTGAAAGAAGCAGTAAAGACGGAGCATGCGTATTATCATTTGCTTTCCGGAATGGATCTGCCGATCAAATCACAGGAGGAGATCCATGCATTTTTTGAAAAATATGAGGGACTGGAATTTGTTGATGAGGATCAGGAAAAGATCAGTGAGTCTGTTCTTGCCAGAGTAAAATATGCGCATTTCTTTTACGGAAAAGCAGGCAGCGTACAGGATATTTTGGGAGCGGTCTGTGTGAAAATGCAGCAGCTTCTGCATGTGGATCGGACAAAAAAATATGAAAATGTTGTCTTTCAGAAGGGCCGTAACTGGTTCAGCATTACTCATGGGCTGGCAAAGCTGGTAACTGAAAAAGAAGCCTGGATTCAAGAGGTTTTCGGAAAATCTGTCTGTGGCGATGAGCTGTTTTTACAGACGGTAGCACGCAGCAGTGATTTTGCAGATAAGATATGTAACCATCATACGATGCCTCAGGTTCCGGATACCAGGTACATTGACTGGGAAAGAGGAAGCAATAATAATCCTTACATTTTCCGGGAAAGTGATTACGAAGATTTAAAAGCATCAGAGGCACTTTTTGCCAGAAAATTTGATTTGACGATAGATAAAAAGATTGTGGATAGATTATGAACTATAAAATGTTAATGGAAATGGCTCTTAAGGTGGGAGAAGTCATGCTAAGTCATGGGGCAGAGGCCCACCGGGTGGAAGATGCCATTTATCGAATTTTAAAAACTGCAAATCTGCAGACAACGGAAGTATTTGTGATCACAACCGGAATGTTTGCAACATTGGCAGACCCGTCCATTGAGACGATCACCATGTCAAAGCGTGTAAGGAGCAATGGGAACAATTTAAAACAGATCTGCTATGCTAATGAGATCTCAAGACAATACTGTGACGGTGCGCTCAGCCTGGAGGAAGCCTATGAACTGATCAAGGAAGGATGCAGCTGGGAATACAGTGACAGAATGTCCATGTTGGGAAGTGTGCTGATCGTGACACCATTTCCTCTGCTGGTAGGAGGAAACTGGAAGGATTGTGTGGCTGCTTTTTTGGCGAGTATTGTTGTAGCACGAAGCATTTACTGGGCAGGAAAACTGAAACTGCACCCATTCTTAAAAGATCTTGCAGTGGCTTTCTTTGCAGGCGTAACCTATCTCGTGCTGGATCGGATCCTGCCACTCCCGGTACACCCGGACGCACTCATCATTTCCTGCATTATGCCATTGGTTCCGGGAGTGGCGATTACCAATGCGATCCGGGATACATTGAATGGGGATTATGTATCTGGGGCTGCAAGGGCATTAGAGGCATTTATCAAGGCTTTGGCGATCGCTCTTGGAGTAGGACTTAGTTTGATACTGTTAGGAGGTGCAAAAGTATGATCGCACAAATGATCGCTGCCTTTCTTGGGGTTGTGGGTTTTGCTATCTATTTGGAGGTGCCGAAAAAATATCTGCTTTATGCAGGAATCGCAGGAACGATTGGCTGGACGGCGTATCTGCTTTGCCAGCAGGCAATGCCGTCAGGAGGATTTTTTGTCAGTTCTTTCTGTATTGCATTATTGTCCCAGATCTTTGCCAGAAAGCTGCGCTGTCCGGTGACGGTATTTTTGATCCCGGCGATATTTCCATCAGTTCCGGGAGCGGGAATTTACCGAACAGTATATTATCTCATTATGGGAGATCGGGCTTTGGCAGGAAAAAACTTTTTGGATACGCTGACAACTGCCGGAATGCTTGCGCTGGGGATTTACATTGTAGATATTTTTTGGAAGCTGCAAAAAGCAAATTGACAGAAATTTAACACGTTACTATAATAGAGAGTAATATTGGCTTGAAGGAGAAGAAAAATGAAAAAAACATTTGTTACAAAGGAACAGGTAAAAGAAATTGCAGCTAAATATCCGACACCGTTCCATTTATACGATGAAAGGGGAATCCGTGAAAATGTAAAGGCATTAAAGGAAGCATTTGCCTGGAATCCGGGGTTCAGAGAATATTTTGCTGTAAAGGCAACACCGAATCCATATTTGATCAAAATTTTAAATGAATATGGCTGTGGCTGTGATTGTTCTTCCATGACAGAATTAATGCTTTCGGAAGCAATCGGTGTGACCGGAGAAAAGATCATGTTTTCTTCCAATGATACACCTGCAGAAGAATTTGCATATGCAGATCAGCTGGGAGCAATCATCAATCTGGACGATATTACACATATTGATGTTTTGGAAAAAACATTGGGACATATTCCGGAAACCATCAGCTGCCGTTTCAATCCGGGCGGCATTTTTAAGATCAGTAATGATATCATGGATAATCCGGGGGATTCCAAGTACGGTATGACAACGGAACAGATCTTTGAAGCTTTTAAGATCTTAAAGAGCAAAGGTGCAAAAAACTTCGGTATTCATGCATTCCTTGCCAGCAACACAGTTACAAATGAATATTATCCAATGCTTGCGAAAATCCTTTTTGAACTGGCTGTCCAGTTAGAGCAGGAGACCGGCGCAGATGTGAAATTCATCAATTTATCCGGAGGAATCGGAATTCCATACAGACCGGAACAGGAAGCGAACGACATTCATGTGATCGGAGAAGGTGTTCGCAAGGCTTATGAAGAAGTGTTAATTCCGGCAGGAATGGGAGATGTTGCCATTTATACAGAGCTTGGCCGTTATATGATGGGACCTTACGGCTGCCTTGTGACAAAAGCAATTCATGAAAAACATACCCATAAAGAATACATTGGCTTAGATGCCTGTGCAGTCAATCTGATGCGTCCGGCAATGTACGGTGCATATCATCACATCACAGTTCTCGGCAAAGAAAATGAGCCATGCGATCATAAATATGATGTAACAGGTTCCCTTTGTGAAAACAATGATAAGTTTGCCATTGACAGAATGCTTCCGAAGATTGACATGGGAGATTATCTGGTGATCCACGATACGGGAGCACACGGATTTGCCATGGGCTACAATTATAACGGAAAACTGAAATCTGCGGAAATTCTGTTAAAAGAGGACGGAAGTACGCAGCTGATCAGACGTGCGGAAACACCGAAGGACTATTTTGCAACCTTTGATTGTTTTGAAGAATTTGATAAATTGACAAAATAAGTGAAATGCAATCGACAGATTCCGGGGGAGTTAATCCCCCGGAGAAACAGGGAAAAGAAAAGTTTTTTTTGAAAGAAGAAAAAATACTTGCAAACCGATGGTCGATATGGTATTATAATCTTCGGTTGCTGATTCAACCACAAAAGAATAAAGACGCAGGAGTGGCGGAATGGCAGACGCATCAGACTCAAAATCTGACGTAGGTGACTA
>CAZOJX010000056.1:0-11761 GCA_964580255.1 uncultured Lachnoclostridium sp.
TAAAGGCGGAAACGGTCATGTGTCCTTTCGTCGAGAACTGTTTGTTCCGGACGGCGGTCCGGACGGCGGAGACGGCGGCTGTGGCGGTGACGTAATCTTTGTTGTGGACGAAGGTTTAAATACATTATCCGAATTCAGACACCGCAGAAAATTTTCCGCAACTGACGGTGAAGAAGGCGGTAAAAGAAAATGTCACGGAAAAGATGGTGAAGACATCATTTTAAAGGTTCCGGAAGGAACTGTGATCAAGGACGCAGCCAGCGGCAGAGTGATCGCGGATATGTCCGGTGACAATAAAAAAGTAACAGTGTTAAAAGGCGGTAAAGGCGGTATTGGAAATATGCACTTTGCCACGGCAACCATGCAGGCACCAAAATATGCAAAACCGGGAAAACCGGCACAGGAGCTTGAAGTTCTGCTGGAGCTGAAGGTGATCGCAGATGTTGGACTGGTTGGATTCCCGAATGTAGGAAAATCAACTTTCTTATCTCGTGTGACCAATGCCCGTCCGAAGATTGCAAATTATCATTTCACTACATTGACACCAAATCTGGGTGTAGTAGATTTAGATGGTGGCGGATTTGTCATTGCTGACGTACCGGGATTGATCGAAGGTGCAGCAGATGGTGTCGGACTGGGTCATGATTTCCTTCGTCACATTGAAAGAACACGCTGTATGATCCATATTGTTGATGCAGCTTCTACAGAAGGCAGAGATCCGATCGAAGATATTTATGCCATCAATCAGGAACTGGAAAAATATAATGAAGAAATCGCAAAGCGTCCGCAGATCATTGCAGCAAATAAAGTTGATGCAATCTATGATGACGGCGAGAGCGAGAATCCGGTAGATCGTCTCCGTGCAGAATTTGAGCCGAAAGGTTATAAAGTCATGCCAATCTCGGCAGTAACGGGACAGGGTGTGAAGGAGCTTCTTTATGAAGCAAAGAAAATGCTTGATGCAAATCCTGTGAAGGAAGTTGTATTTGAACAGGAATTTTTCCCGGAACTGGAAATTGGTTTCGATGCAGATCTTCCGTTTACAGTGGAAAAATCAGAGGAAGAAGAAAATACCTACATTGTAGAAGGACCGCGTATCGAAAAGATGCTTGGTTATACAAATCTGGAATCAGAAAAAGGATTCGCATTCTTCCAGAAATTCTTAAAAGAAACAGGAATCCTGGAACAGCTGGAAGAAGCCGGCATTCAGGAAGGCGATACCGTCCGCATGTATGGATTGGTGTTTGATTATTACAAATAAGGAGCAGTCCTTAGGAAGGCAGAGGTAGTTATGACAAGCAAACAGAGAGCTTATTTAAAGAGCCTTGCCATGACCATGGAACCAATTTTTCAGGTGGGCAAAAACAGCGTTACAACAGAAAATGTAGACGCAATCAGACAGGCTTTAGATAAAAGAGAACTGATCAAGATCAGTGTGCTTCAGAACTGTGAAGACGATCCGAGAGAAATCGCAGAAGTGATCGCAGAAAGAACCCGTTCTCAGGTTGTTCAGGTTATCGGAAAGAAAATCGTTCTTTACAAAGAAGGAAAAGATAAAAACAAAAAAATCGAGCTTCCGAAAGCATCAAAGAAAAATGACTAGAAAGATCGGGATTCTTGGAGGTACCTTTGATCCCTTTCATAAAGGACATTTTATGCTGGCAAAGACGGCTTATGAGCAGTTCGCACTGGACGAAGTATGGATCATGCCAAATGGAAATCCACCTCATAAGAGGGAGATTCAACAGACTCCTTTGGAAATCCGAAGCGAAATGATCCGTCGGGCCATCGATAAAGTACCTTATATGGTGCTTTGTGAGCATGAAAGCTCTGAAACGTCCTATCATTTTACTTATCAGACTTTAAGCGAATTTCAGGAACTGTATCCGGAAGATCAGTTTTACTTTATCATTGGTGCAGATTCTCTGTGGGATTTTCCTACCTGGCGAAAGCCGGAGGTCATTGCAGGACTATGTACTCTTTTGGTAGCATGCAGAGACGAAGCTGGTATTTTGGAGATTCGCCAAAAGATCCGGGAATTGGAGGAACGCTATCAGGCAAAATGTCTGATCATGAATTCCCCAAAGGTTGATGCAGCGAGCAGTGAGATTCGACAGATGGTTTCTGAAGGAAAAGATGTTTCCTGCTATGTGGGAGAAGAAGTCTTTGCTTATTTGAAGCAGCAGAAGCTTTACGGTGCCGGAGAAAAAGGGGTATCCATGGTGGAATATGATTTGAAAGCATTACAGAAAAAAATGAAGGAAGAATTGAGCGAGGACCGCTTTGAACATACCCTTGGGGTTATGTATACAGCAGAAAGCCTTGCCATGTGTTACGGAGCGGATATGACAAAAGCAGCCGTTGCAGGCCTTCTTCATGACTGTGCAAAATGCATTCCGAACACACAGAAAATCAAGATGTGTAAAAAGAATGGGCTTGAGATCACCCCAATGGAAGAAAAAAATCCGTCCCTTCTCCATGCAAAGCTGGGAGCATATCTGGCGGAGAAAACCTACGGAGTAGAGGATCCGGAGATTTTAAGTGCCATTCGGTGGCATACGACCGGAAAACCGGAGATGTCATTACTTGACATGATCATTTACCTGGCAGATTATATTGAGCCGAACAGAGATAAGGCACCGGATCTGAAAAAGATCCGTAAGCTGTGTTTTGAAAATATTGAAGAAGCATTGTATGAGGTGCTGGAAGGTACGCTTGGATATTTGAGCAAACGTCCGGAAATGATCGATCCAATGACACGGAACAGTTATGAGTTTTATCAAGAGAAATTAAAGAAATAAGGAGGATTCCTATGGCAGCAACATCAAAGGAACTGGCAAAGATTGCTTATGCCGCACTGGAAGAAAAGAAAGCGAACGACATTAAGATCATCGATATTTCCGGTGTTTCTGTACTGGCAGACTATTTTATCATTGCCAGCGGTTCTAACAGAAACCAGGTACAGGCTATGGTAGACAGCGTACAGGAGGATCTGTACAAAAAAGCCGGATTAGAAGCAAAACAGGTAGAAGGCTACCAGACAGGAAGCTGGATCTTACTGGATTATGCAGATATCATCGTTCATGTATTCGATGAAGAAAACAGATTATTTTATAATCTGGAAAGAATCTGGAGAGACGGAAAAGACATCGCAATCGAAGAATTATAATGATCAGGGCGGCAGCTGCCGCCCTTTTTTAAGGAGGAACGGTATGCCGAAAATCATCAGAATCGCACAGCAGACAAAACAGCGATTTTTAAATATGTTTGAGTTTACGGTAGAAGACCGTACCGGGAAGCAGCATCCTTACTATGTGGCGTCCAGAGCAGCAGATCAGACGGCATTAAAAGCAGTGACAGGAGAAAACAGACCGGACGGCGTGATTATCTATGCGGTGCATAAGGGGGAAACAGACAGGCTTGTACTGATCCGGCAATATCGATATTCCATCGGAGATTATCTTTATGAGCTGCCGGCAGGGCTGATCGATCCGGGAGAAAATGCGAAAGAAGCTGCAGTTCGGGAAATGAAGGAAGAAACCGGGTTGTGTTTTACTCCGATAGATTATGAGGACTGCTATAGTGCACCGTTTTTTACGACGGTAGGAATGACTGATGAGTCCTGCAAAACAGTTTACGGAGAAGCGGCAGGAGTACCTTCCAATGCATTTTTGGAGGACACAGAGGACATTGAGGTGGTGCTGGCAGACAGAGCACAGGCAAAAGAAATCCTGAGGACAGAGAAATTATCTGTCATGGCAGGCTATCTTCTGATGAATTTTATCCATAGTGAGGATCCGTTCTGGTTCCTGAAATAAGACAACGAGAGGAATTGAAGCATGAAATTTGTAGTACAGAGAGTTACGGAGGCTTCTGTAACAGTAGAAGGACAGGTTGTAGGAAAGATCAATAAAGGATTCATGGTGCTGGTAGGCATTTCCGACACTGATGATGAAAAAATAGCTGACAAACTGGTGAAAAAACTGGTAGGACTTCGCATTTTTGAAGATGCAGAAGGAAAAACGAATCTTTCATTGGCAGATGTAGGAGGAGAGCTTTTGATGATCTCTCAGTTTACTTTATATGCCAACTGCAAAAAGGGCTTCCGTCCGAGCTTTATCGAAGCAGGAAAACCGGATATGGCTAACGCTCTTTATGAATACATTTGTGAAGAATGTAAAAAATCGGTTCCGGTTGTAGAAAAAGGTGTGTTTGGGGCGCATATGCACGTTTCGCTGATGAATGACGGCCCGTTCACCATCGTTTTGGACAGTCGGGATCTGTAGAAGATTTTCTTAAGAAAAAATTCCATTTCTTAAAAATTTGTGATTTTTTTGTCAATTCGGTTGAAAAGATATTAGTTCTAGGATACAATATTTATAAGCAAAAATTATGATTTAATGGGGAAAACAATAAAATCATGAGTGATGAATTATTACATATTCCTGAAGAAGACTATCAGGAACTGATCAGACCATATACAGACGCTATGAACAATGTTCGTATGCGTTTGGAAATCTTAAATAAAGATTATCGTAAGAAAAATAATAATTATCCGATCCATTTTATCCAGACCCGTATCAAAAAGAAGGCAAGTCTGGAAAAGAAACTGGAGAAAAAAGATCTTCCGGTGTCGGTCGAAGCGGCGGCAGATCATATTCGTGACATTGCAGGAATCAGAGTGATCTGCTACTTTGAAGAAGATGTTTATGCCGTGGCAGAGCGTCTGAAACAGCAGCAGGATCTGATTTTTATCCGGGAGCGGGATTATATTCAAAATCCAAAGGACAGCGGCTACGAAAGCTATCATGTTATTTACGGGGTTCCGGTATACCATGTAGACGGCATGGAATATTTTCCGGTAGAGATCCAGATTCGTACCATGTCCATGGATTTCTGGGCGAGCATGGAGCACCGCATCTGCTATAAGAGTGAGGACGCTAAAAAAGATGAGCTTCAAAAGAGCCTGGTCAGATTTTCCAAAGAGTTAAAAGACATGGAACGCAGTATGCGGGGACATCTGCGGGAAGCCATGGACGAATCTTTGGAGGAAGAACTGGCAGACGAATTTTAAAATATCTGCTGAAAAATGAATTTTCCGGTTGCAATCCGGAATATCTCATGCTATTATGACATAGACTTCATGAATCAGGTGTCAGCGAAACGCTGAGAAAAGGGAAGCAGGTGAGAATCCTGCACGAACTCGTCACCGTAATTAGGGAGTGAAGGCCGAAAGATCACTGGGAAACTGGGAAGATGGCCGGAGCGAAGATCTATCAGTCGGGAAACCTGCCTGGATAAGAAAGCACTTAGACCACGAGTTATTGGTTTGCTTTATACTTCGAACCTGTTGGGAACAGTTTTTGGAGACCCCTTACTCGTATGGTAAGGGGTTATTTTTATGCCTTTTTACCTTTTTTATGAAGTACTCATTAAAAACAAGAAAGAGGAGAAGTAAAAATGAAAAGAATTTTAACAATGATGCTGATCTTAACATTATCCATCAGTTCTGTTGCCTGCGGCAAAAAAGAAGCAGCTGCACCGGCAGAAGTAACTGTTTATGAAGATGGTGCTGTGATCGGCGAAGGAAGCAAAGAATTTGAATTTACCGTTGTAAATGCAGCCGGCGAAGAAGCAACCTTTGAAGTACATACAGATAAGGAAACTGTAGGAGAAGCACTTTTAGATAATGGTGTGATCGCAGGAGAAGACGGCGAATACGGTCTCTACGTAAAAACTGTTAATGGTGAAACTGTAGATTATGATGCAGACGGAAAATACTGGGCATTCTACATTAACGGAGAATACAGCATGACAGGCGTAGATACAACAGACATCATTGATGGCGATTCCTACGCATTTAAGGTAGAATAATCGTGAAGCTTACAACGAGAGAAGTTGCAGTGTTTGCAATGCTGGGAGCAATCATGTATGCATCAAAGATGCTCATGGAAATTGCACCGAATGTACATCTTCTGGGTGTATTTGTCATTGCATTTACCATTGTATATAGAAAAAAAGCATTATATCCGATCTATGTGTTTGTCCTTTTGACAGGGGTATATGCAGGATTTGCCACCTGGTGGATCCCGTATCTCTATTTATGGACCATTCTTTGGGGAGTAACGATGCTCCTTCCGAAGAATATGCCGAAAAAGATCCGCCCAATCGTCTATATGATCGTATGTGCCATGCATGGATTCCTGTACGGAACGCTGTATGCACCGGCTCAGGCACTTTTTTTCGGGCTGAATTTTGAAGGAACCATTGCATGGATCGTTGCAGGGCTGCCATGGGACTTTGTTCATGGAGTCAGCAACTTTTTCTGTGGAATCCTGATCCTGCCAATCGTGCGTATCTTAAGGATTGCAGAGGGAAGCAGTTATCGGAATTAAATGAGAAAATAAGTCAAATAAAAAGACGGCCGTGATTTCGGTCGTCTTTTTTGAAATAGATTAGAAACGAATACATTGAGAAGCAGCTTTTTCCAAAGCCTGATTTAAAGAATTTAATTCCCGGATATAATGATTGGTTTCTTCATCATATTCAGGGATCAATCCGGCGATGGAAACGATGATGAGGGTTTTACATTTTTCTGCCAATGCCAAGATCCGCTGCAGACATTCTTCGCCATCGGCATGATGGATAAAAATTCCGTTTGCCAGAAGATTGGAAGCATCCTCCAAAAGGACAACGGAATCAGAAGGAATCTTCAGATTCTGGATATCCCATGGTTCTTCAATGGTATGAAACCCTTTTCCGGCACGCTGACGTTTGTGTTTTTCGATCCGCTGCAGATTTTCGTCATTTTGCGGTACCATCGTTGCCAGATAGTAGAGCGGGGCATTTTGATGCTCCACAGCCAGCGTCTCGGCATGAAGACTTTTTCCGCTGTTATTTGGTCCGATGATCAGTTGGATTTCCATTTTTCGTATGCCTCCACATGAATATCATCAAAGCTTGCTGCATGGTAGTAAACGGAAGCTGCCATATCCAAAAGAGGCATGAGAGCAACCGCACCGGTACCTTCTCCCAAGCGCATTTCTCCATGAATGATCGGGGAGAAACCAAGGGAATCCATCAAAAGCTGGCCGGCAGGTTCTGCGCTGATATGAGAGGGTAAGATATAATCTTTTACAGAAGGACAAAGGCGGATCGCACAGAGTGCGGCAACGCCGGAAATAAATCCGTCCATAATGATCGGAACACCATAGCATGCACCTCCCAAAAAAGCGCCGGTCATGCCTGCAATATCAAAGCCGCCAACCTTAGAAAGTACGTCGATCGGATCAGAAGCATCCGGCTGATTTACTTCCAGTGCCTGACGGATCGCCTGCTGTTTACGGAGCAGTCCTTCGTCAGTAAGACCGGAACCTCTGCCGCAAACCTGTTCCACCGGAACCTTTAAAAGAGCAGCCAGTACAGCACTGGAGGTTGTTGTATTGCCGATTCCGGCTTCCCCGGTAGCAATCAGTCCGTAACCTTCCTCCTTTTTCTGTCTGACCAGTTCCATTCCGGTCAGAATTGCCTGTTCTGCCTGAGCACGTGTCATGGCAGCCTCCTCACTGATATCCTTTGTTCCTTTGGAGAGGGAGCGGGGAAGAAGGCCTTCCACCTGATCGATCATTCCCATATCGATCGGGTAAACGTCAGCACCGCAGGCAGCTGCCATAGCATTGACACTTGTGGTGTGACGGACTAAAGAATTGGCAATGGCAGTAGTCACCTCATGAGTACTTTGTGCAACACCTTTTGCCAAAACACCATTATCGGCACAAAAAACAAGAACACATTTTTTAGAAATATTTATCAGCGGGGTACCGGAAGCTGCGGCAACAGAAGCAAGCAATGTTTCCAGCCGGCCAAGACTTCCGACAGGCTTGGCAATATGATCAAAATGAGTAATACAGGCATCGTAAGCCTTTTGATTTCCCGGTTTGATTTCTGAGATCAGATTTGAAAGGTTCATCATGTTCCTCCTAAGTAGAATTCCTTTGTTCGCTGGTTAAAATTCTAAGCCCTGGGGGAGGCTTTGTCAAATGCTTTGTCCGGATACGGTGTCCTGACGATTGACAGGAAAAAATGATACAGCTATAATTTCTTTAGAAAAAATGAGAGGTAAATACCATGAAAAAATATATGACTGCATTTCAAATGACACAATCCATGTTTTGTTCCCTTCCCTTTCCCTGCCGGGCGTGGGACGAAAAATGCAGACCTTACATGATGCTGTTTCTTCCGATGGTGGGTCTGGAGATCGGTATCTTATGGATAGCGGCAGATCAGCTGCTTAGATGGATTTCTGTGCCTTCGCCACTTTACGGCGTCCTGATGTGTGCAATCCCATTCTTACTGACAGGCTTTATGCATTTGGACGGGTTTATGGATGTTACAGATGCGATCGGCTCCTGGAGAGATTTGGAAAAGCGCCGGGCAATCTTAAAAGACTCCCATGTGGGATCTTTCGCAGTAGTATGGTCCGTTTTTTTGATTCTGAGCGAATTTGCCGCCTTTTCTTCCATGCCGGAAACCATGGACAGCTGGGTGCTTCTTCTTGTCCCAATGGTCAGCAGATGCTGTTCAGCACTGGCAGTGATTCATTTAAAACCGATGCAGACAAGCCAGTATGCACATACAACCAATTATCCGAGATGGCATAGTGTTTTTTTAGTGCTGCTGATCCTTGGAAGTATTTTAACAGCCTGTGTGTTCTGGCAACAACAGGGACTGGCACTTTTGGCAGGAATTGTGGCTTATGGACTTGCCTTAAAAAAGGCTTATAGACTTTTAGAGGGCATGAACGGGGATATTTCCGGATTTTGTATCTGTATTAGTGAGCTGGCCGCTGCAGCAGTGCTGGCATTTTGTTAAAAGAGGCTTTGCAATGGGAACGATTTATTTAATTCGACACGGACGTACAGAGGCCAATGAAAAGAAGCTGTACTGCGGTTCCACAGACCTTCCGCTGTCAAAGACAGGAGCTGAGGAGCTGAAAAACGTTTCTTATCAGGTACCGGAAGAAAGTCTTTTTTTTATCAGCGGAATGAAACGAACAGAGCAGACCTTAAAGCTTTTGTTTGGGGAAGTGCCGTACAGGATCGATTCACGTTTTCGAGAAGTTGATTTTGGCGTTTTTGAAATGAAAAGCTATGAGGAACTAAAAGAGCAGGAAGACTATCTTCAATGGATTACCGGAGAAAATGAAAAAAATGTGCCGCCAAAGGGAGAAAGCGGTGCTCAAATGAAAGCACGTGTGATAGAAGCTTTCTCTGAATTAAGCTCCTTTACAGAGCCGGTTGTACTGGTAACCCATGGCGGAGTGATCGCATCGATCATGGAAGAACTGTTCTCTCTGGAAAAAAAGAACAGATATCAATGGCAGCCAAAACCGGGATACGGCTATATCGTGAAAGATGGAACTTATGAGGAGTTGAAACGGAATGAAAACATTGTTTAATCTGACCACCAGTGAAGAAGATCTTCAGCGATTTGAACAGGGGATAAGCCTTCCTGAGATGCTGAAGGATTTCGATGGGGTGGAACTGATGTACTGCGGAGAAGATCAGCGAAAGGTAATTTCCAAAGATCAGGTAGTGGGCCTTCATATGAGCTATTTTCCTTTCTGGATGGATTTTTGGAAGGGAAATGAACATCGTCTTTTGCAGGAGTTTGACACCAGAGAAAACTGGGAGTCCTACTACGGCGGCGGAGATCCTCAAACACTGGTTCGGCATTTTCAAAAAGATCTGGCTTATGCCCATCGATATGAAGCGGAATATGTGGTATTTCACGTTTCTGAATGTACGATAGAAGAGTCCTTTACATGGAACTACCATTATGATGCAAAAGAGGTGATCGACGAGACTGCAAGGCTTCTGAATGAAGTTTTTCGTGATGAAGACGGCAAATTGGTCCTTCTTTTGGAAAATCTGTGGCAGCCTGGGCTAACCTTTACGGAGCCAGAGCTTACGAGGCGTCTGCTTGAAAAAATTGAATATCCAAACAAAGGAATCATGCTGGATACCGGGCATCTTCTTCATATGAATACCGGATTAAAAACCCAGGAGGAAGGCATTTCCTATATTCATCAAATGCTGGACGCTCATGGGGATCTGGCGAAGGCAGTGAGAGGAATTCATTTAAACCAGTCCCTGACAGGAGAGTACTGCGAAAAAATGAAAAATAATCCGCCTAAAATGGAAGATACCTTTGAAAAACGATGTGTACAGATGTTTTTCCATGCCTTTGCGGTGGATCTTCATCAGCCATTTACGGGAAAAGGGGTTAAAGAACTGGTAGAAAGGATCAATCCGGAATATTTGAATTTTGAGCTGATCACAGAAAATCAAGAGCAGCATACAAAATACCTGACACAACAGCTGAAGGCACTGGGCAGAAAAAAATCCTAAAAAAGACATAAAAAAGGAACCGCGGGAAAACGGTTCCTTTTCCTATAGAGGCAATAAATTTCGTTAACTTAGTTTGCAAAAAACAATCTCATATGCAGAAATAAGACTGTCTGATTTACAAAATAAATGATATGGATGTTTCCTATCGATCGTAAGAATCATTTTATAAATCCATACAAGCAGTTCTCCTGACTTAAGATCGTCATCTCAAAGCGCCTTCCCAGATGCTCCATTTATCCAGTGACCTAATGCCTTGAGACTCCCTAACACAGTGGCGGGACCGTACCGGACTTACACCGGTTTCTCTATCAATCCTTTCGGAACTTGTACTTCTTGCACGTTCATTAACTTGTTAACACACTAACATAATTAAATGGATTTGTCTACACTAATTTTCGCTAAAACAATTGATTCAATTCAGAAAAGCAATTAAAATAGATAAAAAATATTGACAAGAATGTAACAAAGTAGTAACCTAAAGATGTTCTCTAAAGGACAAATCTTTCCGAAATTTCATCGGAAGATTAAAATTTCATACACTGCATTGTGACTTCATGAACTGCTTATAGCAGCCATGGAGATGAGGGAATCCGGTGAGAATCCGGGACATTGCCAAAATGCTGTATGTGTAAGAGGCTGCTTTTTCCGTAGCGTGAGCTGGTCATTGGGGAAACCTGAGAAGGCTGGAGAGCAGGCGCGAGATCATTAGATCTCACATTGCACGAGTCAGAAGACCTATGATGTTGAGAATAAAAAGAAAGATGAAAAACCAGGGTATGGTTTTGTCTTTTTGCGTTCACGAAGTGATGGCCGTGACAGATGTTGATCTGTTGCGGCTTTTTTTGTGTCATAGATGCAGTTTCTACATAGATAAAATATAGGAGAAGGAGAGACATGAAGAAAAAACAACTATTAAACATCAGTATGGTAGTGACCATACTGATCACAGTGATCTGCGGGATTATGGCAGTAGGCTCTGTAAAGGGTTGGTTTGACGGTAAAGGAGAACAGGCTACAGAGTATACCGTTTCTGAAAAGACTGGCATTGCCATGATCGAGCGAAGCGAGGTTGCATATGAAGTGACTCAGGGAACCATGATCCGTCCGGAAGATCATTTGTACACAAAAAATGGTGCCGCATTGACTCTGGCAAATGCCGAAAAGAATGGCGTATACCTGAACAGCAATTCTGAAGCAGTCATTACGGAAACCGAAGAAGCTTTATCCTTTGAGGTGATTCAGGGAGAAGCAATGGTAGATGCCAGAGGCTGGGAGAGAAGAATCCGTGCGGTTTCACACTCGAGAGTGTGAAACTTTTTCTGTAAATAATGATATGGAAGGTCTTCTATGAT
>CAZOJX010000057.1:0-11684 GCA_964580255.1 uncultured Lachnoclostridium sp.
ATTCAAAACCTCGATCCCATGCAGCGGATCATGCCCTATATCATGAAAACACGTACGGATTCCATGAATATGTACGAAGATACCTTCCTGTGTGAACCGATGGATACCTATATTAAAGAAAAAGCGGCAGAAGGTATTCTTCTTAGCTACATGCACATTCTCATTGCTTCCATCGTTCGGCTCATTGCCTTACGTCCGCAGCTGAACCGCTTTTGTATGAACGGAAAGATCTATGCAAGACCAAAGATCTGGGTAAGTTTTGTCGTACACCCGAGTCTGCGGGAGGAGGGCTCCGGAACGACCATTAAGCTGTGTTTTGAAGGTACGGAGAACATTTTTCAGATTGCAGAAAAGATTGATGAAGCCATTGCCAATGAAACAATCCATCACCGGGGCGAAAACAGCACTGATCAGTTTCTTCAGGCATTGATGTCAAAAGTTCCGGGATTCCTTCTGAAGCTTGTAATCGATTTTCTCATGTGGCTGGACTGGCACAACATGCTTCCGGCAGCCATCATTGACTTAAGTCCTTTCCATACCTCCTTTTTCATCACAAACTTAAAGTCCCTGGGGATCAATCATGTATTCCATCATACCTACAATTTCGGTACCACAGGGCTGTTCTTTGCCATGGGAAAGGAAAAGCAGGTTCCTGCAGTACAAAACGGTCAGCTCATTGGCCGCAAAGAGATGGGATTTGGTCTCGTTTCTGATGAACGTTTCTGTGACGGGCTCTATTTTGCCCTTTCCTTGCGAAAGCTTCGCCGGATTTTACAAAATCCGGCAGTTCTGGAAACTGCACTTGAAAGCAAAACAGAAGATATTTTATAAGGTTTTTTTATAAAAACACCGGCTTTTAGTAAGAATAATGTCTTTATTTTTGGCGAAAATATGATATAGTATGTATGTATTTAATTTACCAAAGGTGGGATAAATGTATGGAAAGAAAAATCGGAACTGTATCCAGAGGTGTTCGTTGTCCAATTATCCGCGAGGGTGATAACCTTGTAGATATCGTTGTAAATAGTGTATTAGAAGCAGCGGAAAGTGAAGGATTTGAGCTTCGCAACCGTGATGTGATCGGTATTACAGAATCCATCGTAGCTCGTGCACAGGGCAATTATGCATCTGTTGATGCAATCGCAGCAGACGTAAAAGCGAAAACAGGCGGTGAAACCGTTGGTGTTATTTTCCCAATCACATCAAGAAACCGTTTCGCCATCAACTTAAAGGGAATCGCTATGGGCTGTAAGAAAGTCGTTCTTATGCTCAGCTATCCTAGCGACGAAGTCGGCAACGCATTGTTAACCTATGATCAGATTGACGCAGCAGGCATCAATCCTTACTCCGATGTTTTATCATTAGAAAGATATCGTGAATTATTCGGTGATAACATTCACGAATTTACCGGTGTTGACTATGTAGACTACTACGGAAACATTATTAAAGAAGCTGGTGCTGATGTAGAGATCGTCTTCGCTAATCAGGCAAAAACAATCCTTGATTACACAGACTGCATCATTACCTGTGATATCCACACAAGAGCACGTACCAAACGTATCTTAAAAGAAGGCGGAGCAAAAGTTGTTCTCGGTCTTGATGATATTTTAACTTCTTCCGTAGACGGAAGCGGCTACAACTCCAAATACGGTCTTTTGGGCTCAAACAAAGCAACAGAAGACAAGATCAAGCTTTTCCCGAACGAATGCAAGGATCTGGTATTAGACATTCAGTCTTCTCTCTTAGAAAAGACAGGAAAGCTCATTGAAGTAATGGTTTACGGCGATGGCGCTTTCAAAGATCCGCAGGGTAAGATCTGGGAACTTGCAGATCCGGTTGTTTCTCCGGCATTTACAGATGGCCTGATCGGTACACCGAACGAACTGAAATTAAAATATCTTGCTGATAACGATTTTGCAAACCTCAGCGGCGCAGAATTAAAAGAAGCAATTTCCAAGAGCATTAAAGAAAAAGACGGCAACTTAGTCGGCAACATGGCTTCTCAGGGTACAACTCCAAGACAGCTGACAGACCTTCTTGGTTCTTTATGTGACCTTACCTCCGGTTCCGGAGACAAAGGAACTCCGATCATTTTGATCCAGGGTTACTTTGATAACTATACAACAGACTAATTAGCATTAGAAAAGCACATCGGAATCCGATGTGCTTTTTTATGCCTTATTTACACCAAACATGCTCCAGTCCCTGTGCCATGATGGTCATCACATGCTCATCGGCCAGGGAATAGTAGATGGTCTTCCCTTCCCTTCTCGATTTGACCAGATGTGCCTGTTTTAACACCCTCAGCTGATGTGAAATGGCACTTTGTGTCATTTCCAATGCATCTGCGATTTCCTGTACACAAAGCTCACCCTTGATCAAAATATCCAGAATACGGATTCGGGTAGAATCCGAAAAAATCTTAAACAGATCAGCCAGCTTATACAGGGTATCGATATCATGATGAATCTTAGGTTCTTCGCTCATATCCTACTGTTCCTTCCTGTGAATAGTTCTATTTTAATGGATTCCCCGAAAATGTTCAAGCAAAGATAAAAATCTCTGCAGTCCGCTTATTTTTTATATAGTACACGAATGGAATTTACAACACAGATCATCGCCACACCGGTATCTGCAAACACCGCCATCCACATATTGGCATGGCCTGCAAGTCCTAAGATCATGACTAAGATCTTCACTGTCAGGGCAAATACCACATTTTGAATGGCAATGCGGTTAGTTCCTTTTGCGATCCGTACCGCTTCCGGAATTGCCTCCACACTGGAATTCATAAATACCGCATCAGCAGCTTCGATGGCTGCATCAGCTCCGCTTCCCATTGCAGCTCCTACATCAGCTCCTGCCAGTACCGGAGCATCATTGATACCGTCTCCGACAAACATGACAGATCCGTATTCTTTTCTAAGCTTTTTCAGCACTTCCAGTTTTTCCTGAGGCAGCAGCTTTGCATAAACCTGATCGATGCCGACCTTTCTAGCAACAGCATCTGCACTGGCCTTTTCATCACCGGTCAGCATCACTGTGCCCAGTCCCATTTCTTTTAAATGTGCAATGGCAGATTCCGCATCTTCTTTGATCGTATCCGCGATCAAAAGATAGCCGGCAAATCTTCCGTCAATTCCTACATATACGACAGAACCCTGAAAACCTTCCGGCTCTCTTGTTACCGGGATCTCATTTTCCTCTAAAAATTTTCGATTACCGCAGTATACCCGACCTTCCGGCAAAAAGGCACTGATTCCACGTCCTGCAATCTCTTTTAACATGACCGGACGTTCCAGACGAAGTCCTTTTTCATCAGCCGCTTTCACAATGCTTTCTGCAATCGGATGGGTAGAGCGCTGTTCACAGCTGGCACAGATTGCAAGCAGGGATTCTTCGGAATATTTCCAGACAGAAGCAATTTCCTGCACTTTGAAATTTCCCTGGGTCACCGTACCTGTTTTGTCCATTACAACGGCACCGATCTTACTTAAAAACTCTAAAGATGCACCGCCCTTAAACAGGATTCCTTTTTTCGATCCGGCACCGATTCCTGAGAAAAATGCCAGCGGCACGCTTAAAACAAGGGCGCATGGACAGCTCATTACGAGAAATGTCAATGCTGTATAAACCCAGTAGTTCCAGTTTCCGGTTACCACAGACGGAAGAATGGCAGTTGCTGCTGCAAGAAAGATCACGATCGGCGTATAAACCTTGGCAAATCTGGTAATAAAACGATCCAGCTTCGGCTTGCTTGCTGCTGCATTTTCAACAGAATCCAGGATTCTTGTGACCATGGATTCTGACAATGGTTTTTCCACCTTCATGATCAGCTGTCCGGACAGATTTACACAGCCGGAAGTCAGTGCGCTTCCTGCCTTTACAGACACCGGCACCGGTTCTCCGGTGATCGGTGAAGTATCCAGCCGGCTTTCACCGGAAATCACAGATCCGTCTAACGGAATCCGGTCACCCGGGCGGATCAGCAGATGGTCACCGATCTTTGCTTCCTCCGCTGCCATTTCCAGCACTTCCTCACCCATGAGAAAATGTACGGTTTCCGGACGAAGATCCACTGCTTCCATGATCTGGCTCCGGCTTTTTTCCACTGCTTTTTCTTCAAAATATTCTCCGATCCGGTAAAACAGCATGACACCCACTGCTTCCGGGTATTCCCGAATGGCAAATGCACCAATGGTCGCAATGCACATCAGAAAATTCTCATCAAAGATCTGGCCATGAGAAATATTTTTGGCTGCCTCTACAAGGATCTTTCCCCCTAAAATCAAGTAAGCCAACACAAATACCGGCAGCGACCACATTTCCATCGAAGAATGCTCCAGCAGGATTCCTGCAATGAAGAGCAGCGCACCCACTCCCAGGAGAGGAAGCTCTCCCATTTCTTTTTTCTCCTGCTTCTTTTCCCCATTTGTTTCTTTTGCTTTTATTTCCCGAGGCTCTACTGTTACCTGAGATTCAATTGAACTGCAGATTTTTCGGATTTCCTCCAGATACTGATCCGGATCTTCTGCCGTCACCCGGAGCTGTTTTGTGGCAAACACAATGACTGCATCAGAAATTCCGTCCAGTTCTCGGATCTTTTCTTCCATTTTTGCTGCACAATGGGCACAGCCTAAATTTTCTAACATGTATATTTTCGTACTCATAGGATTCATCTTCCCTTCACATTTACATTTAAACATATGATTATGTGTTCATACATCAATATAATCACAGTTCTTTTCTGCTGTCAAGAAGATTCTCTATTTTTCTCAAAATTGACAAAATCCAAAAAAGTATCGAAAATCTAAATAAAATCTTAATTTTTTTTAGAATTACTTTAGAGTGCCGACATATTTTCGTCACAAATCCTTGCTATATTATAACTGTAGCAAATACATATCAGTATTTCATTCATAACACTTGGAGGGTGAAATGCCCTCCACTCCCTCGATTCATAGGCAATTTTAATTGCTTGACCATAAAATCCTAATCTCTCCTAAAGAAAACACCGTCCGCCGGACGGTGTTTTTCTTTTTTACTCTATTTAAAAGATTATGTTCAATGGCATTCCTGCTACAAATACATACATAAAAATAAAATGACAGATACTTCCTCCCATCACAAACAAATGAAAGATTTCATGGGAACCGAAATATCGATGTCTCGCATTAAACAACGGCAGTTTTAAGGCATAGATTACACCGCCAATGGTATAAATGATTCCTCCTGCCAGGAGCCAGCAAAAAGCTGCTTTGGAAAGACTGTTTAATAACTGCGTAAATGCCAGGACACAAAGCCACCCCATTCCAATGTATAATATAGAGGAAAAATATTTCGGACAAGTTACCCAAAACAGTTTTACCAGCATTCCTATAAGTGCCACGGACCATACCAGTGCAAGCAGCTGTATTCCCAAGGGCTGTGGCAGAGCGATGATGCAGATTGGGGTGTAAGTTCCTGCAATCAGTACAAAAATCATCATATGATCCAGTTTTTTCAATCGCTTATTAACCTTTTCCGAAAGATCAAAGGTATGATACAAAGTGCTTGCTCCATAAAGCAGGATCATACTGACGATAAAAATACCAAGAGCGATCAAATGAATCCGATCCGGCTGTCTCGCCGCTTTGATCAGCAATGGCGTAGAAGAAAACATTGCCATCATCATTCCAATAAAATGTGTAATTGCGCTTCCTGGGTCTTTAATCTTTAAATTCATTTCATTTCTCCTCATATCTATTTATGCTTTTGTGATGTAGTATTGATTACTATGTGTTGATGTTGTAATATTACATCACATCTTTCATAAAATCAAGCCTTTTGTAAAATATTTTTATCCCATCATGACAGCCAGAAAAACACTTGCAAGGATTCCCACCAAAACTGCGATCAAACAACCGACTAACGTATATCTGGTCTTTTGGATTCCTACACTCATAAAATAAAGGGATACCGTATAAAAGATCGTTTCCGTACAGGAAAGCATCAGGGAACCTGCTCTGCCTACATAGGAATCTGTCCCATATTCCTTATAGAGATCCAACAAAAGCCCTGTGGCTCCGGAACTGGAAAAAACTTTTACGATCGCCAACGGCAGCAGCGGTGCCGGAAAATGAATCCGGCTGGCTAAAGGCTCTAAAATACCGGCCAGAAACTCCAAAATTCCCGACGCTCGAAGTACATTGACCGCCGTCAGCATGGCGATCATGGTTGGCATGATCTTCACTACCATTCTAAGTCCTTCCTCTGCACCTCTGCGAAAATCTTCATAGACCTGCTTTTTCCCACAAATTCCCCAAAGGATCACAAAAAAGATCAAACAGGGAATCAGCCATTCTGACAGACTACTGAAAAACCTCATCTCTTTCTCCGGGCTTTTTCTTATCCTATGCAGATTTTTGACAGCCTATGCAGGCATAGAAGCTTCCTTTTTTTCATAAGCTGAAAAAAACGGAAGGATCTCCTATGGATTATTTATGGGCAGGTATGCTGCTGATCGGTATTTTCTACGGTGCTGTGACAGGAAATCTTTTCGCAGTTAGTGAAGCAATCCTCTCCTCCGGTGGAGAAGCCATCTCTCTTTGTGTGACCACCGCAGGTGTCCTGACTCTCTGGACCGGACTTATGGAAGCAGCACGTTCTGCCGGACTCATTCGTTCTGCTGTCAGATGGATCTCGCCCCTGATTTCCTTTTTATTCCCGGAGCTTCCAAAGGATCATCCGGCGGCAGAATCTATTTCCATGAATTTCATCGCAAATTTTCTGGGTCTCAACTGGGGTGCGACTCCTGCGGGCTTAAAGGCAATGGAGGATCTGGCCGCCCTGGAGTTGGAGCGAAAAAGGAATCCCCGGATCGCTTCCGATGAAATGTGTACCTTTTTGATCATGAACATTTCCTCTCTCCAGCTGATTCCTATCAGCATAATTGCCTATCGGCGGCAATACGGCAGCACAGATCCGGCAGCCATCATCGGGCCTGCCATTGCTGCTACCTTTCTCAATACACTGGCTGCAATCCTATTCTGCCGGGGAATCCGCCACATTAACCGTAAAAAAGCACAAAAAAAGAATCGGAACCATTAAAACGTTCCGATTCTTTTTAATACTTCATTTCCAAGGATTCCAATCAGAATTCCGGTCACCAGTCCGCAGACCAAAAGCACCGGTCCGTAATAGATCAGTGCTGAGGTTTCCAGCACCCACATGGCAACCAGCAGCTGTCCCAGATTGTGACAGACACCGCCCGCCACACTGACACCATAAATGCTGAATTTTCCGCTGTTTTTCAAAAGCAGCATCCCCAAAAAGCTGAAAATTGCTCCTGCCAGGCTGTAGATCGTCATTGACAGATTTCCAAAAAGAAATCCTGTCAGCAGGATCCTGATCACATTGATCAAAAGTGCTTCCGAAGGGCGCAGCCGATAAAGTGCAAATACCACAACGATATTTGCGATTCCCAGCTTAACTCCCGGGATTCCGATAGATAATGGCAGAAGTGCCTCCACATAGCCAAAGATCATGGCCAGTGCCGCAAACATTCCCATCATCGCCAGTTTTTTCGTGTTTTCTCTCATAGCTTACAGCAATGCCTGGTAAATATCCCGTTTGGATACTCCCCGATCCTTTGCAACCGCCTTCATCGCTTCTTTTTTATCCATTCCCTGAGCCAGATACTGATTCATGTGTTCTTCAATGGTCATTTCTTCAAACTTTGCCCGTTCTTCCATGACCAGCTCCTGCCGGCTTTTTCCTTCGATAACCAGCACACATTCTCCCTTCGGCTCCTGGGTTTCATAAAATTTCAAAATATCTTCGATGGTTGACAAAAATGCAGTCTCATGCTTTTTGGTAAGTTCCCGGCAAAGGGTCATTTTCCGATTTCCCAGTACCTCCCGCAGCTCATTTAACGTCCGGATCAGACGATGCGGTGCCTCATATAAAATAATGGTGCGCGTTTCATTGACCAGCTCAGCCAACACTGCCTGGCGTTCCTTCTTATCTGACGGCAAAAAAGCTTCAAAAGCAAATCTTCTGGTGCCAAGTCCGGATAAGGTCAATGCAGTGATACATGCCGCCGGTCCCGGCAGTGAGGTTACTTCAATCCCCGCCTCATAGCACATGCGGACCAGATCCTCTCCCGGATCGGAAATTCCCGGTGTCCCGGCATCGGTGATCAGGGCAATCTGCGTTCCCTCCTGCATTTTGCGGATCAGAACCTCTGCTTTTTCAATCTTATTATACTCATGATAGCTTGTCATAGGCGTATGGATATCAAAATGATTTAAAAGCTTGATACTGTTTCTTGTATCCTCTGCTGCAATCAGATCCACTTCCTTTAGGGTACGCAGCACCCGATAAGTGATATCCTCCAGATTTCCGATGGGTGTCGCACATAAATATAATTTTCCCTGCATATTTTCTCCTTTTTACGGTTCCCTGCACGCCTCTGCAGATCTATGCTTCGTAATACATACGTTTCAGTTCTTCCGTATAAATTCCCGGTTTTTCATATACGATCAACGGTGCTTCCACTGTAATTCTGGAATTTCCGCCCTTTAATCCCTCGATCAGCACCATATTCGGCTCTTTATCCACATATGGATAGACCAGACGCATACGTTTTGGCTCTAAGTGATATTTCACCATCAGCGTCATAATCTCTGCCAGCCGAAACGGACGATGCACCATATAAAATCTGCCCTTTGATTTCAATACTTTTGATGCCTGGGAGATCATATCCTCCAGACTGCAGGTCAGCTCATGGCGTGCGATTGCCTTTGCATCCGCCGGATTAACAAGTCCATGCTGCGCCGTCATATAAGGGGGATTCATGGTAACTACATGAAAAGAAGCAGCGCCGAAAATGTCTACTGCCTCTTTCATATCGCCTGTAATAATCTTTATTTTTTCTTCCAGTCCGTTTAAGGAAACGCTGCGTCTCGCCAGATCTGCACTTTTTTCCTGAATCTCCAGACCACAGAACTTCTCAGCCTTCGTTTTTGCTTCCATCAGGATCGGAATGACACCATTCCCGCACCCGAGATCCAGCACTGCCTCTCCCGGCTTTGCCTTTGCAAAAGTTGAAAGCAGCACTGCGTCCATGCCAAAGCAGAAACGCTCCGGATCCTGAATGATCCGGTATCCGTTTTTCTGGAGATCATCGATCCGTTCCCCCGGATTCAGATTAATTGTCTTCAAGCTTTGATTTTCCTTCTTTTCTTTCCAATGCTTCCAGTGCCTTCAGTTCTTCATTTGACACATTGTTCTTTTCTTTCTTTTTTCGAGGTTTGAAACGAAGCTCGCTTACTTTGTATTCACGGATTTCCTTTTCATCGTTCTCCAATGTCACTACAACTTTTACCAGCTGGCGCAGAACGCTTAAGGACTGTACCTCACCCTTGAAACCATCAAAGGTTGTCACATAATCTCCCACATTCGGCAGGCGGCTGTTTAATTCCTCATAAGTTTCCTGTTCATTTTTCAGACAGCACATCAAACGGCCACATACGCCGGAGATTTTTGTCGGATTTAAAGAAAGATTCTGTTCCTTTGCCATTTTAATGGAAACCGGAACGAAATCAGCCAGGTAGGAATGACAGCACAGCGGTCTTCCGCAGATGCCGATACCTCCTAAGATTTTCGTCTCGTCTCTGACTCCAATCTGACGAAGCTCAATTCTTGTTTTAAATACTGCTGCCAGATCCTTAACAAGCTCGCGGAAATCGATTCTTCCGTCTGCAGTGAAATAAAAAAGCACCTTATTATTTCCAAAAGTATACTCTGCATCGATCAGCTTCATTTCCAGTCCATGCTTGCGGATCTTTTCCAGACAGATCCTGTATGCTTCTTTTTCTTTTTCGCGATTCTTCATCGCCTTTTCATCGTCCTCCGGTGTCGCAATTCGCATAACTGACTTCAGCGGCTGAACGATCTTATCATCATCAACTTCTTTGATGCCGAGCACCACATATCCGTATTCCACACCTCTGGCTGTTTCTACGACTACATGATCTCCCTGTTCAATCTTTAATTTTCCGGGTGCAAAATAGTATACCTTTCCGGCATTTCGAAAACGCACCCCTATTACCTTTGCCATAGATCAATTCTCCTTCATGGTCAGCAACAAAAGCTCCATAGTCAGATCAAAATTTACATTAGCATTCAGACGAAGCTTCGCCTTGTCCAGTGCTTTTAAGATCAATTCAATGCCTTCATAGGAGCTTCGGGACGCCATCCGTATTCCACACCTCTGGCTGTCTCTACGACTACATGATCTCCCTGTTCAATCTTTAATTTTCCGGGTGCAAAATAGTATACCTTTCCGGCATTTCGAAAACGCACCCCTATTACCTTTGCCATAGATCAATTCTCCTTCATGGTCAGCAACAAAAGCTCCATAGTCAGATCAAAATTTACATTAGCATTCAGACGAAGCTTCGCCTTGTCCAGTGCTTTTAAGATCAATTCAATGCCTTCATAGGAGCTTCGGGACGCCATCTTTTCAATGATCGTAAGTTCGTCAGAGAATACGATCGAAGATGGATTCCACGTTGCCTTATATAATAAGACATCTCGATACCAGACCATCAAAAGATCCAGGTAATCGGAAATATCTGTCTTAAATTCCGCAATCTTATGCATGCTGTTGATCAATTCAGAGATATCCATATCCTGAATATATTTTACCAGATGAACTGCATGCTCCTTCATCTGTCCAAATTCTTCCGACATTGCCAGTCGTTTGGCTTTGCCGATATTTCCCTGTGCAAATGCAGCACAGATATCTGCCTGATAATCCGGAACCTGTACCTGTTCCATCAGATATTTTCGGACAACACTGTCCTTGACCGGTTTTAAATGCAATGTCACACAACGAGAAAGGATCGTCGGCAGAAAGCTTTCCGCATTGGTCGTCAAAAGCAGGATCACTGCATAAGCCGGCGGTTCCTCGATGGTCTTTAAAAGTGCGTTCTGTGCCTGTACATTTAATTTTTCCGCTTCATCAACAATATAGATCTTATAAGGACCTTTATAAGGCTTGATCATAATATCCCCGCAAAGCTGCTGGCGAATATCATCTACGCTGATGGTATTTGGTTTCTCATGCGTAATACGGATAATATCCGGGTGATTTTTCCCCTCTGCCTGTCTGCAGGAGGTACATTTTCCACAAGGACTTGTCCCTTTTTCCTCACACTGCAGCGCCGCTGCAAAAATATCCGCAAGGAAATTCTTTCCCGAACCTTTTTCTCCATCTAAAATATATGCATGAGACACTTTTCCCATGGCTATGGCACTCTGTAAATGCTCAATGAGGTGTTCGTGTCCCAGTACGTCCTGAAATCCAAACATACACTGACCTCCCTTCGCCCTTTCGACCTATTACTTTAGTATATCATAAATTGCCGGATATGTGCAATGATCTCCTCCAGACACTGCTCAAATACATCATTTTCAAAACGTTTTGTAATTCCGGCCTCTGCAATCTTTTCCTCAGAGAAATCATCACTGTCCGCAATGTATCTGCGGCACATTTCTTTATATTTTGGTCTGTCCTGAGAACGCTCTCTGTCCAGGGCTCTCTGCAGTCGAATGCCGTCATCGACCTCAATATAGATCGGCTCCAGCACACCTTCCCCAAAATAGCTTTTGCTGGCATTATAAGATTCCAATGTACC
>CAZOJX010000058.1:0-11538 GCA_964580255.1 uncultured Lachnoclostridium sp.
ACATGGGTCACCGCTCCGATCAACTTGCCGTCCTGCAAAATGGGCGAACCTGACATTCCCTGAATAATCCCCCCAGTCAATTCCAGCAGTTCCTCATCTGTCACAGTCAGGATCATTCCTTTATTGACATCATTATCCCCCCGATAGGCTTTTTCGATCTCAATTTCATATTCCTTCAGTTCACCGCTGACGGAACTTAGAATCGTTGCTTTTCCTTCCTGAACTTCCTGCTTTAAAGCGATCGGCAGCGGCTTGGCAACCACACTTTCCATCAAATGTGTATTTCCTTTTCCGTAAATGCCGCCGCTTAGATTTCCGGTAACTTCTCCATAAAGATTACTCTTGCTGTACACAATTTTCCCGGAAATTTTTCCCGGTGCTCCCTTCTGACCTTTGGTGATTTCAAAGATTTCGCAGTCGTAAAGCTTTCCTTCCGATACCTCTACCAAAAGTTCACTGTCTGCATCAGAAATTCCATGTCCCAGTGCACCAAAGCTGCCATCTGCCATAACATAGGTCAGGGTTCCCACTCCCTGTGTGTCATCTCTTACCCAGGTGCCGATTTTCGCTCCGTTCTCCGATATCTGAGGTCTGATTGCTACCTCCAGATCCTCCTGATTTCGACGGATTCCCAGAATCAGTTCTTCTCCCTGAAATCTGGCCAGTTCCTCGATCAGCTCCTTTTTTCCGGAAATTTCTGTTCCCTGCACACTAGTAATGTAATCTCCGGTCTTTAGAATATTTTTCGCCGGACTTTCCACGGTTCCCTTTGCTGTCTCGATCTGTCCTGTACCGACCACAAACACGCCCTCTGTCTGCACATAGATTCCCACCGGGATTCCTCCCGGAATAACTTCCTGATCTGATATGATCTCCACTTCCATCGTTTTCATTGGAATGACGCCAAACAGATTGCACACCGCCTGAAATCTGCTTTCCGATGTTTGGGATATTTCAATATCTCCGGAAAAGTCCAGATAAAGTGCCTCAGGATCTATTTTTTTCTGTGTTCCGGATAAAACCTCCGCTGCTTCTTCTTCGTACAAATAGAGTGTTTTCGGAATCCTCATACGGATCCATTCGCAGCCGGCAAAAAAACAGCTCCATATACACCAGATCAAAAACATTTTTTTGCAAACCTTACACCAAAATCCCGCCATATTCACATACCTTTCCTATCAAAAAAGAGAGATGCCAACGCATCTCTCTTAGTATGTGATATTCTTCCTGTTTTCTACTGGCAGTTTCTGGTTTTTAAAGCAAGCGCCTGATTCTTCATTTCCCTGGCGTTTTCCAATACTTTTTCCGTAATCTCTACACCGCCAAGCATTCTTGCCAGCTCCTCGATTTTCTCAGAATCGTTCAGTTTCCGGATTCCAGTGGTCGTCATCTGATCCTTCACATTCTTTTCGATCAAGAAATGGGTATCTGCCATTGAGGCAATCTGAGGAAGGTGTGTGATACAGATTACCTGGCGGTTTCGTCCGATCAGTGCCATTTTTTCAGACACTTTCTGTGCCGTACGGCCGCTGATTCCGGTATCAATCTCATCAAAAATGATACTTTCCACCTCGTCTTTATCTGCCAAAACGGTTTTCAATGCCAGCATTACACGAGACAGTTCACCTCCGGACGCAACTTTTGCCAACGGTTTTAATTCCTCGCCCACATTGACTGCGATCATATATTCTGCCTCATCATAGCCATTTGCGGTATAATCAGCCAGATGTTCCAGTTGGATTGCAAATCGTACATCAAGGAAATTCAGTTCTGCCAAATGCTCTGTGATTTTTTCACTCAGTTCTTTTGCCGCTGCTTCTCTGACTTTGGAAATCCGGAAGCACAACGCATCTACCTGCTGCTCCGATTTTCTTAAATCCTCCTGCAGCTTTTCCAGATAAAGATCATAATTCTGAAGCTTTTCTATACGTTCCTCTTTTTCCGCCTGAACCTTCAGGATCTGATCGATCGTTTTTCCATGCTTCATTTTCAGCTTATTGATCAGATTCAGACGTTCTTCAATCTGTGCAAGCCGTTCTTCTGAAAAGTCGAAATCCTGCATATATTCTGACAGATCCCTTGAAAAATCATTCAAAAGACTGTCAATGGTTCCCAGCTGTTCACTCAATCCGTTCAGCCGTTCATCATAAGCAGTCACACCGCAAAGCGTACGGAAAGCTTTTCCAATGTGTTCGCCTGCACCGTCAAAGGTTTCATAACTGCAAAGTTCATGAACTTCTGATACCGCTTCCATAATTTTTTGTCCATGGAGCAGCTTTTTATATTCTTCCTCCAGCTCTGTATCCTCACCGGATACCAGGGCTGCCTCTGTAATCTCCTCAACTTCAAAGCTTAAAAAAGAAAGTTCTCTCGCTCTCGCCTCTGCATCTCCGGAGCTTTCCTCCAGTTCCTTTTTCAGCTGTCCGTATTCCTGATAAGAATGTTTTAGCTGCTGCTTTAAACTCTCCAGCTCTTTTGCCGCAAACTCATCTAAAATCTCCAGCTGTTTCTTTTTCTGAAGCAATGACTGATGTTCATGCTGACCATGAATATCCATCAAATAGGCTGCTGCTTCACGAAGTTTTGATACCGGAACCGTTTCTCCGTTGATCTTGTTAACAGAACGTGTTCCTGTGATCTTTCTTGATAAGATCACCTCACCGTCTTCTACCGGGATTTCCTGCTTTTTCAATACTTTTTCCTGTTCTTCTGAAACGGAAAACAGTAATTCTGCCAAGGATTCCTCTGTGCCTTCCCGCAGAAATCCTCTGTCGATCTTGCCTCCCAGCGCAAGCTCGATCGATCCAATGATGATCGATTTTCCGGCACCGGTCTCTCCGGTCATAATATTCAGACCTTCTGAAAAATCTACTTCCAGTTCTTCGATCAATGCCAAATTTTTAATGTGTAAATGAATGAGCATTTCATCACCCTATCTTAAAATATCCTCAAGCCGTTTCATCAGTTTTTTCGTATCTTCCACTGTACGGATCGCACACATAACCGTATCATCACCGGCAATGCTTCCTACGATCTCGTCCCAATGCAGGGAATCCAACGCCGTCGCCACTGCCATTGCAGTTCCGACTGCCGTTTTGATCACAAGAATATTCTGTGCCATGTCTACTGAAACAAAGCTGTGCTTTAAAATATCAATGTACTTATTATTGACAGAATATTTATTTTCAGAAAGAGCAGCATATACCTGCTTTTCTCCCCGCTGAATCTTCGTCAGCTTCAGTTCCCTGATATCTCTCGAAATGGTTGCCTGAGTTACCGTAAAACCGGAGCTGTTCAGCTTTTCCGCCAGTTCTTCCTGGGTTTCAACCTCATATTTTTTCACCAGTTCTAATATTGCTTCCTGACGCTTTGCTTTCATATTCCCTCCATTTTAATTAAACTGCATTTTCTTTCTTACAGTTTCCACGAAACTTTTTTTACTGATCTTTACCAGCCTGGTCGTTTCTTTTGCCTGTGTGATCTCAACAGAATCTCCGATGATCAGATTTACAGACTGTGCACCGTCAAAGGTTACAACCGCTGCTTCATTGGCATTTTTTCTGCCCGGTCCCATTTTGACTGCAACCTTATCCTCTGCAGATAAAACAATACTGCTGGAGGTCAGGCTGTGGGGACAGATCGGTGTGATCAGGATCATGGAGGAACTCGGAGATACGATCGGGCCTCTGGCAGATAAATTATACCCGGTCGATCCTGTTGGTGTTGAAATAATGATTCCATCTGCAGGGCAGGAATACAAAAATTCGTCATTAACGTAGATCTCATAATTGATCGTACGCAATGCCCCGCTTCGGTTCAAAACAATGTCATTTAATGCGATATCCGTCATAACCGGCTTTCCGTCCCGGTAAACGGTTCCTGTCAGCATCATTCTGGATTCCAGATCATAGGCATCGTTCATCAGCTTATCCAATGCAGCATACATATTTTCCTTTTCGATCTCCGCCAAAAATCCCAGAGTTCCAAAATTGAAGCCTAAAAGAGGAAGATTGCGTCCCATCGTATCCCGGGCTGCCTGGATCAGGGTTCCGTCTCCGCCGAGCACCAGTACGCACTCTACGTCTTCCGGAATCTCATCAGTATTTGTAAATTTATAGTTTCTGCCTTCAGTTTCGTTCTTTGCCTCGCACTGAATACAGCATTTTTTTCCATGGTTCTCCAGATAAGACTGGATTTTCCTCGTCACCTCCAGATTTTCATCCTTCTGATGATTGGTAATGATGTAAAAACTATTCATAAGGTGCCTCTAGCTTAATGTTTTATGTGCCTCGTCTACGATAGCTGCAGGATCAACATGCTCTGCAATGCCCTGGCTGTTATTTTGCAAATGCAGCAAATACTCAATATTCCCTTCCGGTCCCTTAATCGGGGAGAATTCCAGATTTTTAATCTCAAATCCAATAGACTGGGCATAGGCGATCACCATCTCGATGACTTCCAAATGAACGCTCTTATCACGTACAACGCCCTTTTTTCCTACTTTTTCCCGTCCTGCTTCAAACTGCGGCTTAATAAGACAGACTACCTGTCCGTCATCAGTCATAACATTTTTTACCGGTTCCAAAACCTTCGTTAAGGAGATAAATGCCACGTCGATCGACACAAATGCCGGCGGCTCCTGCAAATCTTCCGGTGTCACATAACGGATATTAGTACGTTCCATGCAGACAACTCTCGGATCATTACGAAGCTTCCAGTCCAGCTGACCATGTCCCACATCAACCGCATACACCTTGCATGCACCATTCTGAAGCATACAGTCAGTAAAACCTCCGGTAGAAGAACCCACGTCCATGCAGACCTTATCCTGCAGTGTCACATCAAAATGATCCATGGCCTTTTCCAGCTTCAGACCGCCTCTGCTGACATATTTCTGCACATAGCCCTTCACCTCGATATTGACTGTATCCGGAAAACAGGTTCCAGCCTTGTCTTCCCGCTGTCCATCTACAAACACATTTCCTGACATAATGATGGCTTTTGCTTTTTCTCTTGACTGTGCCAGTCCTCTGCCGACCAGCAATACATCTAAACGTTCTTTCATGTGATTCCTCTTACTGCTGTTCTGCCGCTGCGATTACTCGTTCCGTCACAGAATCAGCATCTATTTTTGCATCTTTATAGAGAATGTTGACATTCCCGTGTTCTACATACATATCCGGCAATGCGATCTTTTCTACTGAAAGATCGATTCCATGGCTTGCCACATAATCGGTCACCCGTTCTCCAAAACCGCCTGTCGTCACATTTTCTTCCATTGTTACTAAGATCTTATGATCTTTTGCCAGCTCACAGATCATTTCCTTATCAAATTCCTTGACAAAGCGTGCATTGATCAGTGTACAGGAATAACCTTTTTCTTTCAGATTTTCCCGAACTTCTTCTGCTACCTTTACCATGCTTCCCACTGCCATCAGGGCAATGTCCTGCTCTTTGTAAAGCATCTCCGCTTTTCCGTAAACGATCTTCTCCCGGAAACCTTCCAGACCATCATAAGCCTCTCCTCTCGGATAACGAATTGCGATCGGTCCATCATATTTCAAAGCAAATTTCAGCATAGAATATAATTCCTGCTTGTTTTTCGGCGCCATAATGCAGAGATTCGGAATATTTGCAAGGAAAGACAGATCAAAAATACCCTGATGCGTCTCGCCGTCACTTCCTACAAGCCCTGCTCTGTCAATGGCAAATACCACATGCAGATTCTGAATGCAGACATCATGCACAATCTGGTCATAGGCTCTTTGCAGGAAGGAAGAATAGACTGCAACCACCGGAACCATGCCTCCGGCTGCAAGTCCTGCTGCAAAGGTCACTGCATGCTCCTCTGCAATCCCTACGTCAAAAAAGCGTTTCGGATAGAGATTTGCAAACTTTTTCAAACCTGTACCTTCCGGCATCGCCGCAGTAATGGCCACCACATTTTCCTCACGTTCTGCAAGTTTGCAGATTGCTGCGGAAAATACATCTGTATAATTTGGTTTTTCCTTCTTTTTCTTCACCAGACCAGTTTCGATCACAAACGGATCAGTTCCATGGAACTTGGAAGGATTTTTCTCTGCCGGTTCATAGCCGCAGCCCTTCTTTGTCAGCACATGCACTAGTACGGCACCTTTCACACGCTTTGCCTCACCAAAAACTCTGCGCATTGCTGCCACATCATGCCCGTCTACCGGTCCCAGATATTTGATACCCATATTTTCAAAGAGCATTCCCGGTACAAACAGCTGCTTGATGCCGTCTTTTGTCCGTTTTAAGCCTTCTGCCACCTTCTGTCCGCCCATGTGGATCAATGTATTTTCCACACCGCTCTTTAATCCGGTATAAAACTCTGCAGTTCTGATCGAATTCAAATATTTTGACATGCCGCCCAGGTTTTCTGAAATCGACATTTTATTGTCATTTAATACAATGATAAAATTCTTTTTCAAATGGGAAGCATTGTTCAATGCCTCATAAGCCATGCCACCGGTCAGGGCTCCATCACCGATCACTGCGATCACATGATGATCTTCTCCCAGAAGATCTCTCGCATTAACAAGTCCCATGGCTGCCGAAATAGAAGTTGAGCTGTGACCGGTGTCAAAGCTGTCACATTCACTTTCTTTACGCTTTGGAAATCCGCTCATGCCGCCGTATTTGCGCAACTCATCAAATCCGGTTCTTCGTCCGGTCAGGATTTTATGGGTATACGCCTGATGACCTACGTCCCAGACGATCTTATCCTTTGGCAGATCAAAACTTAAGTGCAGCGCCATCGTAAGCTCTACAACTCCTAAATTAGAAGCCAGATGTCCCCCGGTAATACTGATCTTTTCAATCAGAAACTCCCGGATTTCTTCTGACAGCACTTCCAGTTCTTCCCAGCTCAATTTTTTAATATCATTTACTTCATTGATTTTTTCTAATACCATAGCAGCTACCTTATTTCTCTCTATGTATTAACATCTCTACCAGTTCATTCAAAAACTGATTTTCCCTCTCAAAGGAACATAAGCCTTCAATCGCCCTACGGGAAATCTTTTCTACGTCCTCTTTTGATTTTTCCAAACCTTCTAATGTAAGGTAAGTTGTCTTTTCGTTCTTTTCATCACTGTGTACCGGTTTTCCCAGCACTTCCAAAGAACTGGTCACATCAAGGATATCATCCTGGATCTGGAATGCCAGTCCGATGTCTTCACCAATCTTTTCGATTTTCTCTACCTCTTCCTTTGATGCTCCCGCCATTACAGCACCGATCATCATGGAACTTTGGATCAATGCGCTGGTCTTATTGCGGTGGATAAAAAGAAGAGTTTCCATATCAATCTGCTTTTCTTCTGACATAACATCGACCACCTGACCGCCGATCATGCCATGAATTCCCGCTTTTCCAGCTAAAATTTTTAAACATTCCGCTACTTTCAGCGGATCCGCCTTTTCAAACGCACATAATGCTGTCTCAAAAGCATAATTTAACAGACCATCTCCTGCAAGGATCGCCATATCTTCTCCATAAGTTACCCAGGTCGTCTTTTTTCCCCGACGGTATTCATCATTGTCCATGGCCGGAAGATCATCATGTACCAGTGAGTAGGTATGGATCATTTCCTGTGCTGCCATAAAAGGTTCAATAGCATCACCTTCTCCGCCGAACAAACGGTAGGTTTCCTGCATCAGCATTGGACGCAGGCGTTTTCCGCCAACCTCTACAGAATAATTCATCGCTTCCATGATCCTCTTTTGCGGACCTTCTTCTTTTGGCAGATATGCCTTTAAGATTCTCTCAATCTCGGAAACTCTGACTGTCATTTCTTCTTTAAAACTCATGAAGCTCACCTTCCTCACTTAATACGAGCATCTTTTTCTCAACCATGTCCAGCTGCTCGCTGCAATATTTCAAAAGTTCTGTCCCTTTACTGTAAAGGGCGAAGGAATCGTCCAGGGACACTTCCCTATCATTCATTTTTTCAATGATCGCTTCCAGTTCTTCAAATGCATTTTCCAGTGTCATACCCGATGGATTCCTTTCGTTTTCGTAACGGCTGCTCTGATTTCACCATCTGTTACATGGATCGTCAGTTTCTCTCCTTCTTCAATTCCCTGAATCGAGGTGACTGCTTTTCCTTTAGAATCTGCCACAAAGGAATAGCCCTGATTCAGTTTTTTCAATGGTGATAAGCCGTCCAGTCGTTCTATATACATCTGCAGCAAAAAACGTTTCTCCCGCAGATTTGTTTTCATACTTCCTTCCAGTTGTTCTGCCAGGTTCGCTGCCAGCATACGCTTTTCTGCCAACTGCTGTGCCGGGCTTCCTGCTTTTAAACGCAACATATAAGCTTCCATTTCCTTTCTGAGAAACTGAAGCTTATTTGTCATTGCCTGATCCATACGCTTTTTGCAGGCTTCCTGCTTATCCAGCACCTCTCGAATACTGAACACTGCCAGTTCCGCTGCTGCCGAAGGCGTAGGCGCACGAAGATCTGCAACATAATCCGCAATGGTCGTATCCGTTTCATGACCTACTGCCGAAATGACCGGTGTCTGACATTGAAAGATTGCTCTGGCAACGGATTCTTCGTTAAATGCCCAAAGATCCTCCATCGAACCGCCGCCTCGTCCCACGATGATCACGTCCAATCCCATCTGATCCAGCGTTTCTATGCCCCGTACAATGCTTGGTGCAGCCATTTCTCCCTGTACCAGCGCCGGATAAAGGATCAGCTGAACGAAGGGATTTCTTCTTTTTGAAATGTTCATGATATCCCGGATTGCCGCACCGGTCGGTGCAGTGACAACACCCACTTTTTTACAATACAGTGGGATTGGCTTTTTATATTCCGGGGCAAACATACCCATTTCTTCCAGTTCCTGTTTCAAAGCCTGAAAGCGTTCATAAAGGAGCCCTATGCCGTCTAAGACGATCTCATTGGCATAAAGCTGATATTTTCCATCTCTTTCATAAACTCTCACACTTCCGAGCACGATCACCTTCTGTCCCTCAGCCAGCCGAAATTTCATGCTGCTTCTCTGCGCTGCGAACATTACACAGGCAATGGCACCGGTCTCGTCCTTCAATGAAAAATAGAGATGACCGGAAGTGTGATATTTACAGTTGGACACTTCCCCCTTCACATAAAGGCGGTTCAGCAGATAATCCTGCCCAAACATATTTTTAATATACGTATTTACCTGTCCTACACTGTAAACATTCTGTCTCATATACTTTCCTTAATTAGATGGCGATTACCTTTGCAAGCACACCATTGACAAATGCAGGTGTGTCATCACCGCCAAATTTCTTTGCGATCTCTACCGCTTCGTTGATCGCTACGGTTGCAGGTACGTCCTCGTCATATAACATTTCATAAACTGCCAGTCTGAGGATCGTAAGTTCTACCTTACCCATACGGCTTGTTTTCCAGCCTTTGGATTTTTCATCGATCATCACATCGATCATCGGCATTTTTTCACGAACTGCCTGATATTTGTTTTTCATATAGGCAACATCTTCCGGTTTTGCTTCTGTCAGATCGTCAAAAAACAACTCCATCTGTTCTTCCATGTCATTTTCGTTCATAAACTCTATACGAAAGAGGATCTCGAAAATGTGCTCTCTAAGTTCTCTACGTTTCATCCTGTTCTCCTTTTGTCGTTATCCGGAATCTGCAAAGATTCTTTCTATTTTAAAATAGGGATGTCAAACTGACACCCCTCATAAATTCTGTCTGACGCCTATGCTTCCGGTGCTTCGTTCACTCCGGCAACACGCACGTTTACTGCGATAACGTCCATGTCTGTCATATCCTTGATCGTTGTCTGAATCTTATCCTGGATTTCCTTAGAAACTTCCATAATCTTTTTGTCTAAGTTTACGTTGATCACAACATCTACGATCACACCGTCTTCTAAGACTTCTACGGAAACGCCCTTCGCAAGATCTTCCCAGCCGAGCTTTTCCATGATCCCGTTTTTCATGCCGCTTCCCACTGCATAAACACCTTTGATGTCTTTGATGCTCATTGCAGCGATTGATGCGATCACATCTTCTGCGATCTGAACGGTATTCCCATCTTTATCTTCATAAATTGTATAGCCTTTACGCAATTCGTCTCTTTCCATGATATAAAACCTCCGTTATGTTATATTATAACAACTATGATGCAAAATGCAAAGTCTTTTCTTTAGTTTCTGCCGAATTCCGAAAGGATCAGGCCCTCATTACGATCCAGAGTCATTCCAACGCTCCAGCTGTTCACGAACAGGAGCAGCGGATTACCCTTCATATCCTTGATTCGCTTCATATCTGAAGTACCGGTGATCTTTGAAACATCGATATCTTCATTTTCAATCCAGCGGATATGTTCATACGGAAGTTCTTCCAGACGGATTTCCACATTGTACTCATTTTCCAGACGGAATTTCAACACATCAAACTGCAGGACACCTACAACGCCTACAATGATTTCCTCCATACCGCTGTTAAATTCCTGGAAGATCTGAATCGCACCTTCCTGAGCAATCTGTTCAATTCCCTTAACAAACTGTTTTCGCTTCATGGTATCGATCTGACGTACTCTGGCAAAATGTTCCGGTGCGAACGTCGGAATTCCTTCATATTCGAATTTTTTTCCCGGCATACAGATAGTATCTCCGATGGAATAAATGCCCGGATCAAAAACACCGATGATGTCTCCGGCATAAGCTTCCTCCACGATCTTTCGATCCTGTGCCATCAGCTGCTGCGGCTGGGAAAGTCTCTGTTTCTTTCCTTCCTGCACATGGTAAACTTCCATACCGGCATCAAATTTTCCGGAACAGATTCTCATAAATGCAATTCGGTCACGATGTGCCTTATTCATATTTGCCTGAATCTTAAATACAAATGCAGAAAAGTCTTCTTCCATCGGATCGATCACGCCGATATCTGCTTTTCTAGGCAGCGGAGAAGATGTCATTTTAAGAAAATGCTTTAAAAAGATCTCCACACCAAAGTTTGTCAATGCAGAACCGAAAAATACAGGGGAAAGTAAACCCTGATCGACCTGTTCCTGGTCAAACTCTGCACTGGCACCGTCTAAAAGTTCGATTTCATCATTTAACTGAGCAAAGAGTTCTTCGCCCACATAGCTTTCTGCCTGTTCCATGCTAAGAATTGTGTCTTCGCCTTCTTTGGTACCTTTTTCTGTATCAGAGAAAACATGCACCTGCTGATGCTCTCTGTCATAAACACCTTTAAAATTCTTACCGGAGCCGATCGGCCAGTTGATCGGACAGGTTGCGATTCCAAGCTCTTTTTCAATATCGTCCAAAAGCTCGAAAATATCCATGGCATCTCGGTCCATTTTGTTGATAAAGGTAAAGATCGGAATATGTCTCATGGCACAAACCTTGAAAAGCTTTCTGGTCTGCGCTTCCACACCCTTAGAACCGTCGATAACCATAACTGCAGAATCTGCAGCCATCAGTGTACGGTAAGTATCTTCCGAGAAGTCCTGGTGACCCGGTGTATCCAGAATGTTGATACAGTAATTGTCG
>CAZOJX010000059.1:0-11507 GCA_964580255.1 uncultured Lachnoclostridium sp.
GGTTAGCAAACGGTGCTCAGCCAACAGAAGTTGTTGGAAAAATCTTCAAATTAGCTGGTATCGAAAAATAAGTAACAGCTTATGAAGTATCAGCCCACTTGGAGGGTAAGTAATGAAAAATTTAGTTGAAGTGATTGCGAAAGCACTCGTGGAAAATCCGGATGAGGTTGTTGTAACACAGACTGAAAAGGAAAGAGTAATCGTGGTAGAACTTCGTGTGGCTCCGTCCGACATGGGTAAAGTGATCGGAAAGTCAGGAAGAATTGCGAAAGCGATCCGTTCAGTGGTAAAAGCAGCATCTTCAAACTATACAAAAAAAGTTGTAGTGGATATTATGCAGTAATGGATAAGGGGCTTAGGAATAAGCCCCTTGTTTTTCTATTTCAGGATTTGGTAAATGGCAGGAGAATTATGGAACAGTTATTAAGAGTAGGTGTCATTTCCTCAACTCATGGTGTCAGAGGCGAGGTAAAGGTTTATCCAACAACAGACGATGTGAATCGTTTTAAAAAATTGAAAAAAGTTGTCCTGGATACAGGAAGGGAATATGTAGAATTGGAGGTTTCCGGAGTGAAATTCTTCAAAAATATGGTAATCCTCAAGTTCAAGGGCATTGACAATATTAACGATATTGAAAAATATAAAGGAAAAGATCTGCTGGTTCACAGAGAAGATGCGGTGACGCTGGGAGAAAATGAAAATTATGTGGCAGATCTGATCGATCTGAAGGTAGTCACTGAAGAGGGACAGGAACTAGGATATCTGAAGGAAGTCATGGAAACGGGAGCCAATGATGTGTATGTGGTTGAAACAGAAGATGGAAAAGAAATCCTGCTTCCGGCAATTAGAGACTGCATTTTGGACGTTGATCTGACAGAGGAGATCATGACGGTACATCTGATGCCGGGACTGTTGGATTAGGAAGGAAAACATATGAATTTTTATATTTTAACTTTGTTTCCGGAAATGGTCATGAATGGACTCAACACCAGCATTATCGGGCGTGCAGTGAAAAATGGACTGTTATCCATCGAGGCGGTCAATATTCGTGACTTTGCCCAGAATAAGCATGGACAGGTGGACGATTATACCTATGGCGGCGGAGCCGGGCTTTTGATGCAGGCGGCACCGATCTATCGAGCATATGAATCAATCTGTGAGCGAATCGGGAAAAGACCTCGTGTAATCTATCTGACTCCTCAGGGAAATGTGTTCCATCAAGGCTATGCAGAAGAATTTTCCAAAGAAGAAGATCTGATCTTTCTCTGCGGTCATTATGAAGGAATTGATGAGAGGGTGCTGGAGGAAATCGTGACAGATTATATGTCCATTGGTGACTATGTGCTGACTGGAGGGGAACTGCCGTCTATGGTCATGATCGATGCTATCAGCCGTTTGGTGCCAGGGGTTTTGAACAAACAGGCTTCTCATGAGATTGAATCCTTCCATGATAATCTTTTAGAATATCCCCAGTATACAAGGCCGGAAGAATGGCATGGAAAAAAGGTTCCGGAGGTGCTTTTGTCCGGTCATCATGTCAATATTGAGAAGTGGAGAAGAGAGCAGTCGCTGAAAAGAACCTATGAACGCAGACCGGATCTTTTGGAGAATGCAAATCTTACAAAAAATGATAAAAAATACTTGCAATCATTACGAGAAAATGGTAGTATATAATACGTTGTGAGTAGAAGAAAGAGATGGTCCTCTGTTACAAGTGTCTGCAGGAATGATGAAGCAGACCGGTTTGCGAACGTAAACTATAGTGAAGTATTAAGAACATCCGAAAATAAGGAGGAAACACACAATGAATAACATTATTAAAAACATCGAAGCAGCTCAGGTAAAAGCAGAAGTTCCAGTATTCCATGTAGGTGATACAGTAAAGGTATACGGAAAAATCAAAGAAGGTAACCGTGAACGTGTTCAGGTATTTGAAGGCGTTGTTTTAAAAAGACAGAATGGCGGAGCTAGAGAAACATTTACAGTTAGAAAAACATCTAACGGTGTTGGTGTAGAAAAAACTTGGCCATTACACTCTCCAAACGTAGAAAAAATCGAAGTTGTTCGTTACGGTAAAGTAAGACGTGCGAAACTTAACTACTTAAGAGAACGCGTAGGTAAAGCTGCTAAGGTAAAAGAATTAGTAAGATAATGATTTTGGGGACAAATGCATACGCATCTGTCCCCGTTTTCGTTCTAAGATGGAATTATGCGAGGTGAAAAGATGGCGGGCTTAACATTTCGAAAAAGAAAGAAAAGAATAAATTACGCAATGGTCAAAGAAATCGTGGTATGGATCATGGAGCTTGTGCTTGCGTTTGCGATCGCCTGTCTTCTGGTCATGAATTTCGGCGTTGCCATCAGTAACGTAGGGCAGTCTATGGAGCCCACCATATCCAGCGGTGATAAGGTGCTGACCAACCGGCTGATTTATCACATGACTTCACCAAAACGTGGGGATCTGGTCGTTTTTAAGCCTAATGGAAACGAAAGCTCTCACTATTACATCAAACGGGTAATCGGTCTGCCGGGAGAAACGGTTCAGATTATTGATGGATTTATCTACATTGACGGAGAAGTCCTTGTAGAGGAAATTAAATTTGATAAGATTCAGTTTGCAGGAACAGCAGAAGATCCGGTTAAACTGGAAAATGACGAATATTTCGTGCTGGGAGACAATCGAAACGCCAGTGAAGACAGCAGAAATGCAGAGATTGGCAGTATTAGAAAACAGGACATCACTTCCAAGGCGTGGTTTGATATTACGATGGGAAGTAACTTCGGAAAGATTGAATAAACAGGAGGAGAAAAATGCAGGTTCAGTGGTATCCTGGTCATATGACCAAGGCAAAACGTATGATGCAGGAAAACATTAAATTGATCGATCTGGTAATTGAGCTTGTAGATGCGAGAGCACCATTGTCCAGTAAAAATCCGGACATTGATGATCTTGCTAAGAACAAATTCCGATTGATCTTATTAAATAAGGCAGATCTTGCCAGTGAAAAAGGCAATGCCATGTGGACAAAATATTTTGAAGAAAAAGGGTATTTTGTAGTCAAGATCAATTCCAGAAGCGGTGCGGGAATGAAACAGATTCTGGCAACAATCCTGGAGGCTTGCAAAGAGAAGATCGAGCGTGACAGAAGAAGAGGAATCTTAAACCGTCCGATCCGTGCAATGGTGGTTGGAATCCCGAATGTGGGAAAATCCACGTTTATTAACAGTTTTGCAGGCAGAGCAGCAGCAAAAACAGGAAATAAGCCGGGGGTGACCAAAGGTGCACAGTGGATCCGTCTGAACAAACAGGTGGAGCTTTTGGATACACCGGGAATCTTATGGCCAAAATTTGAGGATCAGGCAGTAGGCGTCAAGCTTGCTATGCTTGGATCGATCAATGACGAAATCTTAAACATTGACGAACTTGCACTGGAACTGATCAAGCTTCTGGAGGTGCATTTCCCGGAAGTGATCTGCGAACGTTATCAGATAGAGAAACAGGAAGAGCCGATTAAGGTTCTGGAAGAAATTGCAAGAGTTCGTGCCTGCCTTTTAAAAGGAAATGAACTGGATCTCTCTAAAGCGGCCAATATTCTTCTGGATGATTTCAGAAGCGGCAGACTCGGAAAATTAACGCTTGAATTTCCGGAAGTAACTGAGTAAGATAAAACTATGTTTAGTTTTAGGGAGAAACCATATGTTGAAAAGGGAAAACGAATTGGAAGAAGTGATCGATTTAGATGAGATCGATGATCTGGAAGAAATCGGGGAGAGTGTGATTGATCTGGACAAGAAAAAGGTAGAGGAAAGGGATTTTTCCTGGAAGCGGGAAATCCTCAGTACGGTTCTTTATCTTCTGGCGGTAGTTGCACTGACCTTTTTGTTTGTAAAGTTTGTTGGTCAGAGAACCCATGTGAACGGGGATTCGATGAATGTGACACTGGAGGACGGCGATAATCTGATCGTAGATAAGCTCAGTTATCGGTTTAAGGATCCGGAACGCTATGATATCATTGTGTTCCCATACCGGTATCAGGAGAAAACCTACTATATTAAGAGAATCATCGGTCTGCCGGGAGAAACAGTGCAGATCATTGACGGCATGGTATATATTGACGGAGAGATGCTTCCGGAGTCCTATGGAAAAGAAGTCATGGAATATGCAGGAATCGCCTCTGAGTCGATCGAGCTTGCCGAGGACGAATATTTTGTGCTGGGAGATAACCGGAACAACAGCTCAGACAGCCGGGATCCAAGTGTGGGAAATGTTCATAAGGATCAGATCATCGGAAAAGCATTTGTACGGATCTGGCCATTAAATAAGTTTGGAATCTTAAAACATCAGTAAGGGTACGTTATGACAAAGAAGGAAGAACAGGAACTGAAACGGCAGGCAAAGCTGGAAAAGGAACGTCTTCGCATTGAAGCAATGAAGGTTTATGAAAAGGAATATGAAAGCCATGGCTGGATCTGTGGGATTGATGAGGTGGGCAGAGGTCCTCTTTGCGGTCCGGTAGTTGCAGGTGCGGTCATTTTGCCGAAGGATTGCCAGATATTGTATCTGAATGATTCTAAAAAGCTTTCTGAAAAGAAGCGGGAAGAACTGTATGATGTGATCATGGAGCAGGCCATTGCCGTTGGAATCGGTATGGCAACTCCGCAGAGAATTGATGAGATCAATATTCTGCAGGCAACCTATGAAGCCATGCGTCAGGCCATTGGAGCTCTGAAGGTAAAACCGGCAGTTCTTTTAAATGATGCGGTGACTATTCCTCAGGTGGAGATCCCGCAGATTCCGATCATCAAGGGAGATGCGAAAAGTGTGTCGATTGCGGCGGCAAGCATCATTGCCAAGGTGACCAGAGACCGTATGATGGTGGAATATGACCGGCTCTACCCGGGCTATGATCTGGCATCGAATAAAGGCTATGGAACAAAGGTTCATATGGAGGCATTGAAGACCATTGGTCCATGTGAGATACATCGAAGAACCTTTATTAAAAACATTTGCGGAAATGAAAAATAGGAAATTATTTAGACAGGAGTGAAGCTTTTTCACTCCTGTTGTGTTATGATAGAAAACAAAAAAGGGAGTCTTACTATGCAGAATAATAGAAAAGTGGGGGAAGCACAGGAGACTCGGGCTGCTTTGGAACTGGAAAAATTGGGCTATCGGATCCTTAAGAAAAATTTTCGATGCAGGATTGGTGAGATTGATCTGGTTGCTCTGCACAAAGGAAGCCTGGTATTTGTAGAGGTGAAATACCGCCGGGATTCAAAATCAGGATATGCTGCGGAAGCAGTTAACCGGAAAAAGCAGCAGAATATCTGTCGGGTGGCGGACTATTATATCCGTACACACTGCCAAAAGATACCGTCCTGCCGGTTTGACGTGGCGGCGATTGACGGAGAAGAATTTAAAGTGTATGAAAATGCCTTTGAATATATTCCGAAAGGATCATAAAAATGATAGAAGCAATGAAAGAAATGAACTGGGTAGTAAAGGAACAGGAAAGCACGATCACGCTGCGGGAAAGGTATGAAGTTCCTTTTCTGACCTTTGAACATCTGGAAAATACGGGAATGGTGATTCATGGAATCTCTACCCGCATGGGAGGAGTTAGTACCGGAGATTGTGCGACCATGAATCTGAGCTTTGAAAGAGACAGCTCCGAAGAAGCGGTGCGTACCAATTATGAGCTTTTGGGCGCAGCCATGGGATTTCGCACGGATTCCCTGGTACTTTCTCAACAGACCCATACTACCAATGTACGTGTGGTAACAGAAAAAGATCGTGGAAAAGGATTTTTAAAAGAACGGGATTATAAAGATGTGGATGGTCTGATCACCAATGTACCGGGGATTACGCTGGCTACTTTTTATGCGGACTGTGTTCCTCTTCTGTTTGTGGATCCGGTGCATAAGGCCATCGGCCTGTCTCATTCCGGCTGGCGGGGAACGGTAGGAAAGATCGGTAAGGCTACAGTAGAAAAAATGACAGAACAGTACGGAACAGATCCCAAAGAGATGCTTGCTGCCATTGGACCTTCCATCTGCCAGGCCTGCTATGAGGTCAGTGAAGATGTGATCGATGAATTTAAAAAATCATTTGCGGAATGCTTTTGGCAGGAACTGTTTTATGCCAAGGAAAATGGGAAATATCAGTTGAATCTCTGGCGTGCCAATGAACTGGTCTTTGAGGAAGCCGGAATTTTGCCGGAACATTTCTCTACGACCAATCTTTGTACCTGCTGTAATCCGGGATATCTGTTTTCCCACAGAGCATCAGGCGGAAAACGGGGAAATCTGGGAGCTTTTTTACAGATCAGAGAATCCTGAGCATGAAAAAAGGAATGAACCTGTCATTCCTTTTTTAGTGTGGTGATTTTTCTTTTAAGTGGCGTTTGATCGCTTCAAAGCTTTCTGCGCTGATGATGTGTTCGATCAGGCAGGCATCTTCTGATGCAGTTTCTTCGGAAACACCAAGCAGCATAAACATTTTCGCGAGCGTGGTATGACGCTCGTAAATTGCCTCGGCCTGAGCTTTTCCTTCGTCAGTTAATGTGATAAAACCGGCGTCACTGACAACGATCAGCTCTTTTTCGCGCAAATGCTTCATGGCAACGCTGACGCTTGGTTTTTTGAAATTCAGTTCGGTTGCAATATCTACGGAACGAACTACCGGAAGTCTTTTGCTCAGAATATAGATGGTTTCCAGATAATTTTCGGCAGACTCGTTATTTTTCATTTGATTATCCCCCTAATGATGCTTTCTCAAGATGATAGCACATTTTTCATGGAAAAGAAAGCTTTTTCGTCGTATAATAAAAGAAAGGAAAGAATAGAAAATCATGAAGGAGGCGGGCATATGAAACTGAAGTTTTTAGGCGCTGCTCATGAGGTAACAGGATCCTGTACTTTGCTTGAAACAGGCAATGTGAAGATTCTGGTGGACTGCGGAATGGAGCAGGGGGCGGATATCTATGAAAACTGTGAGCTTCCGGTAAAACCGGCGGACATTGATTGTGTTTTGCTGACACATGCACATATTGATCATTCAGGAAAAATTCCAATGTTAACGGCACAAGGGTTCTGCGGACCGGTGTACAGTACCGGAGCAACGAGGGTTTTATGCGATATGATGCTGAAGGATTCTGCACATATCCAGGAATCTGAGGCAGAATGGAAAAACCGAAAAGCGGAACGTTCCGGCGGAGCAAAGTATGAACCGCTTTATACAATGCAGGATGTGGAGGCGACCATGCCTTTGTTTGTTTCCTGTGATTATGAAAAAAGTTATCAGATATTGGAGAACGTGAAGCTGCGGTTTATCGATGCAGGGCATTTGCTTGGATCTGCAAGCATTGAACTGACGGTAACGGAAGATGATGTGACGAAGGTTTTGCTGTTTTCGGGAGATGTGGGAAATGTTGACAGACCGTTGATCAAGGATCCGCAAAAGCCGGAACATGCGGATATCGTAGTAGTGGAATCAACCTATGGAAACCGTTATCATGGCGCGAGAGCAGATTATGTGTCCCAGTTAACGAGAATGATCCAGGAAACGTTGGATCGGGGCGGAAATCTGGTAATTCCGGCCTTTGCAGTAGGAAGAACGCAGGAAATGCTGTATCTGATCCGTCATATTAAGGATCAGGGACTGGTGAAAAATCACCCGAATTTTCCGGTATGGGTAGACAGTCCGATGGCAGTGGAGGCAACCGAAATCTATTCCGGAAATGTAATGGGCTATTATGATGAGGAAGCCATGGCCTATATTAAAAAAGGCATTGATATATTAAACTTTCCGGGCTTGAAAAAATCAGTGACCAGTGCAGATTCCATGGCATTGAATACAGATAAAACACCGAAGGTGATCATTTCAGCCAGCGGAATGTGTGAGGCGGGACGAATCCGTCATCATTTGAAGCACAATCTCTGGAGAAGTGAAAGCACTATTTTGTTTGTAGGCTATCAGTCGGAAGGAACGCTGGGCAGAAAACTGCTGAACGGAGCTTCTAAGGTAAAGCTTTTTGGAGAGGAGATTCAGGTGAATGCTCATATCGAAAAAATGGACGGTATCAGCGGTCACGGGGATCTTGGAATTTTATTAGACTGGCTGGGAAATTTAAAAGAAGCACCATCTCAGATATTTGTGAACCATGGAGAGGATCAGGTTTGCGATGAATTTGCGGAAACTATCAAAAATGAGCTTGGCTTTTGTGCGCTGGCACCGTATAATGGGGCAGTGTACGATCTGATCAGTGGTGTCTGCCTGGAAGAAGGCAACCATGTTCGGATCCATAAAACGGAAGCCGGCGGAAAAGGGAAAAAGATTTCGGGAATTTTTGAAAACCTTCTCCGGGCAGCAAAAAGGCTTATGGCACTGGCGGAAAAAAGCAGGGGCCTGGCTAATAAAGATATGAAAAAATTTACGGCAGAGATTGATCTGCTGTGTGACAAATGGGAGAAATAAAACGTGTCGGAATTGAAAGAAACTTTAGAAGAACATAAAGAACGGGCAATCATTGTTGGGGTGGATCTGGGAACAGACGAAGATTTTGCCGAATCCATGGAGGAACTGGAAGCGTTGGCAGAAGCCTGTAATATGGAGGTGGTCTGCATTGTTACCCAGAAAATGCCGGCACTCCACCATTCCCTCTATATCGGAACCGGAAAGGTTGCAGAGGTAAGGGAATATGTACAGAATCTGGAAGCAGATGTGGTCATTTTCGGAGATACACTGACGCCGTCCCAGCTTCGCAATCTGCAGCAGGAACTGGATACTGCGGTCATGGACAGAACCAATCTGATCCTGGAAATCTTTGCGAAAAGAGCAAAGACCAGGGAAGCAAGACTTCAGGTTGAAGTGGCAAATCTCCAGTATATTCTGCCGCGACTGGTGGGAATGCACGAAGCACTCAGCCGCCAGGGAGGCGGAAGCGGTCTTGCGAATAAGGGTGCCGGAGAAAAGAAGCTGGAGCTTGACAGACGAAAAATCGAGCACCGGCTGGCACAGCTTCGCCGGGAATTGGAGGAAGTGACAAAGGATCGCCAGACACAGCGGAAACAGAGGGCAAATTCCGGAATTCCGAGAGTGGCACTGGTAGGCTATACCAATGCGGGAAAATCGACCATGATGAACCGGCTGCTTCAGGCTTATGGCGGACCGGAGGAAAAAAAGGTCATGGAAAAGGATATGCTGTTTGCAACACTGGAAACAACAGTCCGAAACATTAAGATTGACCGGAACCGTCAGATCCTTTTATCGGATACGGTTGGATTTATCAATCATTTGCCTCATGGTTTGGTAAAAGCATTCCGTTCAACCCTGGAGGAAGCCTGTGAAGCAGATCTGATCCTGAATGTGATCGATGCTTCGGATCCTCATCATAAGCAGCACCGCAAGGTAACGGAAGAAACCTTAAAAGACCTGAATGCGGGAGATATCCCGATGATCTATATTTACAATAAAGCAGACCGGTACATGGAAGAACCCCTTCCGGTAATTTACGGGGAAGACAGAATCTACATGTCTGCTAAAACAGGGGAGGGTCTGCCTCAGCTGATCGACATGATCTTCAAAAAACTGCATTCCGGTTATCTGGACGCGGAATTTTTGGTGCCGTATACCGATGGCCGGGCTGTTTCTGAGATTATGAAGAACTGTCAGGTTGCGGAAACCTCCTATGAGGAGGGAGGAACGCTGCTGAAGGTTCGTTGCGAGCTTGCAGTATTTCAAAAATATAAAGAATATCTGGTTTAAAAGCAGCAGAAAATGTGGTATCTTAAACTGGTAATCACTTTCTTAATGTGCAGTGCACAAATTCTCGAAAAAGCACAAAAACGAAAATTTGTTCGAAAATCGGTTGACAGATTTTTGGTTTTGTAATACTATGAACAAAGAACGAACAAATGTTTGCTGAAGGAGAAAAAAGATGGCAAGTAAAGAAGACAGACAAAAAGCACTGGAAGCTGCTTTAGGACAGATAGAGAAACAGTACGGCAAAGGAGCTGTTATGAAACTGGGAGATCATTCCCATATGCAGGTTGAGACGGTTCCGACAGGCTCTTTAAGCCTGGATATCGCATTGGGACTTGGCGGAGTTCCGAAGGGGCGTATTATTGAAATCTACGGACCGGAATCTTCCGGTAAAACGACCGTTGCTTTACATATGGTAGCGGAAGTTCAGAAAAGAGGCGGCGTTGCAGGATTTATCGATGCTGAGCACGCACTGGACCCGGCATATGCAAAAAATATCGGCGTAGATATTGATAACCTTTATATCTCACAGCCGGACTGTGGAGAACAGGCACTGGAGATTACAGAGACGATGGTGCGTTCCGGTGCAGTGGATATCGTGATCGTAGACTCTGTAGCAGCACTGGTACCGAAGGCTGAAATCGACGGGGATATGGGAGACGCCCATATGGGACTTCAAGCGAGACTGATGTCTCAGGCACTTCGTAAATTGACCGCAGTGATCGGAAAGTCTAACTGTATCGTAATCTTTATCAACCAGCTTCGTGAAAAACTGGGGGTTATGTTCGGAAATCCGGAAACAACCACCGGCGGTCGTGCACTGAAATTCTATTCCTCCATTCGTCTGGACGTTCGAAGAACAGAATCCCTGAAACAGGGAGGAGAAGTGGTAGGAAACCATACCAGAGTCAAAGTCGTAAAAAATAAAGTGGCCCCGCCATTTAAGGAAGCAGAATTTGATATTATGTTCGGAAAAGGTATCGTGAAGGAAGGAGATCTGATCGATATCGCCGCAAATCTCGGTATTATCGCAAAGAGCGGTGCTTGGTATGCATACGAAGGTGAAAAAATCGGCCAGGGACGTGAAAACGCCAAAGCATTTTTGGCAAGTCACCCGGAAGTGGCAGAAGAAGTGGAGACAAAGATCCGCCAGCATTATGGTTTATTAGGCGGTGCTCCGGCTGCTGAAGAAGCGGAAGAACAGGAATAATATGTTGGATAGAGATCCTTTTTTAGATAAGGAAAAAAGTGAAGAAGAAATCAGCAATGAAACGAGGCGCGCAAAACTGCGCGCCCTTCACCTTTTAACGGCCATGGATCGTACAGAAGCCAATCTGCGGGAAAAACTGGAGGCATCTTACTGCAGTGAGGCAGTCGAAGCTGCCATTGCATATGTAAAAAGCTATGGATATCTGGACGATGAGCGCTTTGTAAAAGTTTATATTGAAAGTAAGAGCCGTACAAAGAGTCGGAAACAGATTGAGCAGGAGCTGCTGTTTCGCAAAGGAGTATCGAAGGAAGCTATTGAAAGAGGCTTTGAACAGGCACAGATGTCTGAGGTTTCAGAGGTCATCAGAAAGTATATGCAGAAGAAAAAAATCGATGTTGCCACCTGTGACTATGAGCAGAAACAGAAGTTTTTCGCTTACATGATGCGCAAAGGTTTCCAAATTGAGGACTTGAAACAGGTTTTTGACTTGACATAATGCATAAAAAAGTATAAAATTTAGACGTTGTATTGCGA
>CAZOJX010000060.1:0-11403 GCA_964580255.1 uncultured Lachnoclostridium sp.
TAATTAATTATGCTACTAAACAACTATACCCAAAAAGATTATACCGAACTTGGCGAATCTTATCGACTGGTTTTGCCATTAAGTTTGGAATTCCCAAGTGCACTTCCAAAACTTTGTTGTTTTTGTCAACAAACCTGTATTTACATCAATGCATTTTTGTTCTTTCTGCAATTTCCTTCCTGTAAAACAGATCCATCGTGCTGTGAACTACTTCCTTCGGTCGATCAATCCTGTAATATCCATTTTTTTCATATAAGCGAACCGCCTCTTTGAGATTGGAATGTGTTTCCAGGTATAAACGCTGTATTCCGTTGCTTCTTGCATAAGCTTCAATCTGTTCCAGCAGGCACTGCCCGATCCCCTGTCTTTTCATTTTTTCCGCAACATACAGTTTTTGAATTTCTCCGCACTGAGGGAATCCCGCAAATAATTCCATGCCGATTCCACCAACAATCTCTCCGTCTTCTGTCTCTGCTGCAAAATATGCTCTCAGATTTCGCTTTTGAGCGTAATAATGGCTCAAATGATCCAATTCCGGATCATAGTAGGCGGTCCCCGGAATATCCAAATGATACTTTCTAAGATTTTCCCGAATGATCTTTGCAATCTTCGGATCGTCTTTTGATTCAATTTCACGTATTTTTATCTGCTCATTCATTTCTCTTTCCTCATAATGACATAAATCTGTATGCGATCATTTCAGCAACCAGTATACTACAATAAATACTCAGCAATGCAGAACAGCCCTTCCCGGTCTCTGCAATACGTTTCTTCGATTTATGATACCACAGATATTTATAACAGACACTGCTTTCCATGCAAATGCTATGATCAGAAATAAAAAGAGTCTGCCCAGTTCAAACGTCATCGGGTCATTTCTTTGAAAATGCACGACTGTAACAGCTGTCAGTAAAAGTCCGAAAAACAAAACCCACAGCCACTCTGAAAACAGAAGCCATTTTTTCACCGCCTGATGAACCATCTGCAGCTTTTCTCCTTCGTCCGTATCAATAGGAACAGCCGAAAAATCCCGATTTCTGTAAATTTGTATTTTTTTGTAGCTGCAAACTTTCTCCCAGCCCACGTTGGAGCAGTAATCATCCAAAGTCACTTGATGTTCAGAATCTTCTGCCCGGTATTCACTGGCCTCCGGGATATAGGTCACATTATATTGGAATTCATTACGTTCTCCCTGTACAAATGTCCAAAACAACTCTCCGGTTTTTACCAGTTGTCAGCCTTCGGAAGATTTTTTAGAAAGCTCTTTTTCGATTCCTTCATAATCATATGGCAAAAAAGTCATGCAAAATTTCTTCGTCATCATAGATTCCTGCTCCTTTCGTAGTCCATTGCAACTTGTCTGATTCTTTCGTACTCCTGCTCCAACAGTTCATTTCCATAGGGAGTAATCTGATAATTTTTCCTTCTTCCCTGTACACTTGTTTCCCGGATCATTTTATTTTTCAAGAACTGATCCAAAAGATTATAGAGTGTTCCGGGACCAATACGCACTCTGCCATTGGTCAATCCCTGCACCTGCTCCATAATGTCTGTTCCACAGCATTCCTCCTGCAGACACAGCAGAATATAAAACATTGCTTCCGTCAATGTTCCGAATTTTTCTCTCGGCACAATCATCACCTCTTTTATCGAATATCGATATTTACGCTTATATTATGTATCGATATTCGATATTTGTCAACAGGATCCTGCTTATTTGCAAAAAAACAGGCGGATTCAATCGATCCACCTGTACAATATCATTCTTCTGTTTTTATATACTTTTTATAAGGCAGCCGGATATACTTTCCGTCCAGTAATGTAAAATCTGAACTTAATTCATTGCCGGAAGCGATTGAATATGCTAGTTCCAGTATCGCCATTGCCTGTCCTTGAGAATCGTTCAGCACCGTTCCAAGGAAGTATCCATCTTCCACAGCTTTGATTCCGTCCTTGACACCATCAATTCCCAATACCACCGGCGGCATCAGATCTTCGTCCGCATAATATCCATTTTCTTTTAATGCATCTATTGCTCCTAATGCCATAGCATCGTTATTAGAAAATACCACTTCTATCTGCTGACCAAACTCCTGGATCCACTGATCCATTTTGGTTTTTCCCTGATCACGATTCCAATTCGCAATTTCATCCGACAGTTTTTCCACCTCATATCCGGCATCGGTCACCGTATTGATCGCATACATTGTACGCACAATCGTATCCTGGTGTCCTGCCTGTCCTTCCAACATCACATACTGTATTACACCATCACCGTTATGATCCACAGATGCAAAATCTTCTTCCAGTTTTTTCACAAGCAATTCACCCTGAATAATTCCCGATTCAAAGGCCTCAGCACCTACATAGTATAATTTATCCCAACGTTCCAAGTCTTCCTCTACCAACTCTCTGTTGAAAAAGATAATCGGAATATCAGCACTTTTTCCGCGCTCAATAATTGCGGATGCATCGGTTCGATCTACCAGATTGATACATACGATGTCGCATGACCGATCGATAAAATAGTCCATCTGATCGTTTTGTGTCATTTGATTGCCGCCTGAGTTCTGCACAACCAATGTAACCGTAATATCATACTGATCTTCAAGTTCTTCTGCATAAACTGATAACGCTCCCATCAGTTCATCGACAAAAACATCATACTGATCATATACAGCAACCCCTATTTTTAAATTTTTCAGTTCTTCCTGCTCATCTCCTGAATTTCCGCATCCAAAAATCCCGCTGCATATCATTACTGATATCATCACTGCTGCAATAATTTTCTTCATATTCCCCCCTATTCAACAATCGGAAACAGCAAATGTTCGTACTTTGTATCATATAGATCCTTTCCGGTTACACAATAAAAGTCAATTTGTTCTGTTTCTTTATTTTGAATACCGTTGATTTCCTGTAATAACATTTTAATTGCAAGATAACCCATGTTAAATTCATTCTGAAAAACCAATTTATCAATTTTGCCCTGATCTAATGCTGCTACCACAGATGCTGTATTTCCAATTCCATAATATTTGGGAACACGTGACGATGTTTTTGATTTTTCCGGCAGCCTTAACAAGGACTCCTTATGAAGCGCAACTACAGCATCTGCGTCTTTTCCATTGATTGCCGATCTTAAGGTAATGACCTTTGCTTTTCCCTCCAATGCATCTAAAAGACCTTCTCTTCGTCTTTCTACACTGTCTCTGGAATTTTTTTCGTTCGCAAGGGCAACTGTCACTTCTCCTTTCCCGGAAAAATCTTTTAGGATTTCTTCTCCTAATCTTTTCCCCATCTCATAATTATCTGCTGAGATCAAGGGGATACTGTCATCAAAACCGCTTTCCACACTCACAATCGGCACTGGAACAGGATCCTGCAGCATTTGTTCGTATAATTCCTTATAATCTGCTACCGCCACAGCCAGCGCTTCCGCACCATTGTTCACTTCTCTTTTCATAATCTCAAACTGTTCATCTGCGTCTGCATCTTCTCTTAGAATCACAATATTGGTATTTACGGAAAAATCATTCTCCGCCTGTTTGACGCCTTCCTGAAAAGATTCCCAGCCATCGATTCCTGCGGAATATAGGATCACCGATATTTCCTTTTGCTTTTGCGGTACTTCGTTTCCGAAAACAGCATTGAGAAAAATCCATAAAATCAGTGTAATGAGTCCCAAACAGATGATCGCAGTGTAAATCATCCCTGAATTTTCTTTATTCATCAGTACTCACCTCCAATTTCATCGGCAGATGAATGGTAACTTTTGTTCCGACATCCGGCTCGCTTTTAATCCGCAATCCATAATCCTGTCCAAAATACAGCTTAATTCGCTGATCAACATTTCGAAGCCCAATTCCTGAACCGCGCTTTCTTTTTCTTTCATAATTACCATCTGTCAACAAATGCTCCACCTGCTCCGGCGGCATTCCGATGCCATTATCCACAATATCGATATAAATATCTCCCTCCTTCTCATATCCCATGACAAGGATCTCACCATCTCCGTCCATCGCTTCCACACCATAGTAGATCGCATTTTCCAGCAATGGCTGAATGATCAGTTTGATCGTCAGATATTTTTCCAGTTTTTCGTCGAGAATAAAGTCCACCTGAAACTTATTTTTAAAGCGTACTTTCTGAATGCTGCTGTAATTTTTCGCATGCTGAAATTCTTCTTTGATCGTAATAATGTTTTTCCCCTGGCTCAAGGAAATTCTAAATAAATTTGCTAATGCAGTCACCATATCAACCGCTTCTTCGTAACGCTCACTCTCAACCATCCAAATGATCGAGTCTAACGTATTATATAAGAAATGCGGATTAATCTGAGACTGTAAGGCATCTAATTCGCTTTTTCGCTTTTCTTCCTGCTCTTTTACCACATCATCCATCAGTTTTCGCATTTGATCAACCATCGATCTGATCGTTTTTCCTAAATGCTGAATTTCTTCAGAACCACCTACATAAATTTTTTCCGGATACTGCAGTTCCAGCTGTTTTACGGAATTCTCCAATCTTCTGATTGGCTGTGTAATTTTCATTGATAAGTATTGATTTACAAATATCAACATTAAAATTCCGATTGCCAATACCGTAAGCCACACCATATTTACCCGATTCCAGTTTTGATACAGATTATCCTCCGGAATCACAGACACAATCTTCCAACCAGTATAGCCAACTGTTTTTACAACGACAATTCTGTCCTGACCATCAAATCTTTCAGTATGAGTACCATCATCATACTGAATTGCTGTTTTATTATTCTCCTCAGAAAGTGCTGAATAGATCAAGTTCTGCTGTGGGTGGTAGATGATCTCCCCTTCTTGATCCATCAGATACATATAGCCCATATCACCGGAATTCACTTTTGCAAACAGGTGTTCAATACCGCTAAAGTTCATATCCACCACAAGAATCCCGCCTGAGGTCGTTCCATTTTTAGTGATTTCTACGCCGCGGCTCAAAGAAATTACCCAATAATAGCGATTATTACTGTCCACAAAAAGATTTTGCACGTGAGAAGACGAAAAATGTAAATTTTCCGGTTTCTTAATCGCTTCTTCAAACCAGCTCTGTGTTGTGATGACTGCCTGCGCTTTCAATGTGTTGACCGGTGTAGCTGCTACAAGTTCCCCTTGATTATCAAAGCATGCAATACTGACCAGCTGATCTCTGTTTGCTTCATATAAGAGTGCCATCTCCGCATCTATTGTCTCATTCGAAAAATCCGCATCTTTTATTACATTATAATATATGGCATCTGATATGCGCATCATATTACGCAGATAATTCGTCAGATTCAATTCCACCTGGTTTACCAGTTTCATATTATCCTCGATTGTCTGCTGTTTTGAAGAATTTGTATAAGTGGAATAAAAAATCACTCCGATTGCAAGCATACCTATGACAGCAATCATTGTAAAGGAAGCAGCAATAACTACCCGAAGATTTCGATTCCAATAACGTACTTTATCTAATTTCATGCTATTTTTCCTGATTTGTCCGATATTTTGAAGGAGACACTCCGTATTTCTTTTTAAATACATAACTAAAATAATTCGGTTCTGTATATCCTACTTTTTCAGCAATCATATAACTTTTATCAGCTGTAGTATTTAAAAGTTCTACTGCATGTTCCAGACGGACATTGGTCAGATAAGAAATAAAGCTCATGCCTGTTTCCTTTTTAAACATGACAGAAAAATAAGTTGCGCTGATATTTAAATGCTTACACAAGTCTTCTACAGAAAGATCACTCTGCATATAGTGTTCTTCGATGTAGCTTTTTGCTTTTTCGGTCATCACATTTGTTGAATTCATTCTCTTTTTACGGAGCAGTGTCTGTATGAGCAGGCACTTTTCTTCTAATATGACCGCAAATTCATCCAACGAGCGAATTTTTGTCACACCCTGGTAAGGGTCAAAGGTTTTCCCAAAGACTTCGATCATATCCAACTGGTAACTTCGCAGTAATTTCAAAAGTTCTGTCAGCATCTCCATAAAAATCAGCTGATACAGCTGAACGGTTGATTTATAAGCTTTCAATTCCTGTATATAATCTGCAACCGAAACACAGAGTTCTTTTTCAGTGCCAAATTTTATTTCATGAATGATCCTGGAAATCCCCTGTGATTCCTGTAAAACCGTTCCCTTAGTCTTCGGTTCCACATCATTGATGTAGATTGCCTGTCCGCTTTCTTCAAAGATCCGGTAATCCACTGCTGTCTTTGCTTCTTCATAGGACAATGCAATTTGAGAAATCTGGGAATAACTATGACCAATCCCCGCATTTACTTTCATTTTAAGCATACGGGTACCAATTTTGCAAACCTGATCCATGTGATAAACAAAGTCATGGATCTGGTTCTCCTCCTGCAGCTGTGCAATGACCACAACACAGCCCAGATACATAAATGTATATCCCTGAATACTGTCCTTCAAATAATCTTCTGTAAGATTTTTCAGAGAAAACATCATCATCTGCCCGGTTTCAAATTCGTTATCACCAATCGAAGCATTTCCTACCAGAGTTGCCACGCAGTAATAAGGAGAGGAGAATCCCATTGCATAGGATTGGATAAAGGCTTCTGCCTGAGTTTCTGTAATTTTTCCTTCCAGCATCCCAGCCAAAACATGCTCCCGCATCATTGGCAAACTTTTCTGATAATAATCATTCAAAGTTTTCAGGTTTCTTCGTTCATCAAATTCTTTATCCAAATTTTCTTTGATCTTTCGAAAAACATTTTCCAGGTCCTTCGCACCGATGGGTTTCAGCAGATATTCTTCCGCCTCTAAATGAACAGCTTCTCTTGCAAACTCAAAGTCATCAAATCCTGAATAGAGAACTACTTTTGTATTTTTATAGTTCTCCTTTAGTTTTGCACAAAGCGTAAGCCCATCCATATACGGCATTTTAATATCCGTCATTACCACATCTACATGTTTTTGTTCTGTAAGTTCCAGAGCCTCTTCTCCATTATTCACAGAACCTACAAGTTCAAAGCCCAGAGAATTCCAATCAAGCTTTCGCTCAATCGAAATTCGTACGTCTTCCTCATCGTCTACAAGAACCACCTTATAGAAATCCACACTTTCCTCTCCTTCCGCGTGAGAATATTCGTTGGGAATCGCAGATTCCCTTATAATACTTTCATTCCGCCGTATTTACGGATCTTCAATACGATACATGCATCTTTGCCAAATACCTGATCCATCACATTTTTATAATCCGCAACTGCTTCATTTTTTACAAATGCCTGGATTGTTCCTGCAAATCCGCCGCCATGCACACGACATACTCCATTATTTCCTAAAACACTTTCGCTAAATGCCAATGCAACTGACATATTCTGTTCCTGTACATTTCTATTTGTATAAACATTCTGTACAAATTTGAAAGAGGAATCTCCGGATTCTTTCACTCCCCGTAAGAAAGTATCAAAGTCTTTTATCTTTAACGCTTCTGCACTCCTACGCACCCTTTGATTCTCATTTACAAAATGAATGGCGCGAAGCAGTGGTCTGTCGCCCAGTTTTTCCCGGATTTCCGGTGCTTTTTCAATCAGATCCTCTAACGAAATTCCATATAAGAGTTCTTGTCCGAAAAGAGCTGCAACCTGTCTCATTTCTGCCGGAACTGCTGCATAGTCTCCTGTCAGATCCGCATGAGATCCTTTTGTATCAGTAATACATAAACTGTAACCATATTCTGCAAGATCACAGCTGATTGCTTCAATGACAGGATTTTCCTTCTCTGCAAAATCAATATGTACCAGATTTCCTACTGAACAGGCCATCTGATCCATCAGTCCGCATGGTTTGCCGAAATAAACATTTTCCGCATACTGGCCAATCTTTGCAATATCTACCGGAGAGATTTTCATATCATTGTAAAGTCCGGAAACGATCGTACCGATCATAACTTCAAATGCAGCAGAAGAAGAAAGTCCGGCGCCGATCAAAACATCACTTGTCATATAAGTCTGGAATCCGCCGATTTTGCCGCCTTGATTTTCAATGCCTTTCAGAACGCCCTTGATCAAAGAAATCGTGGTTCCTGTTTCTGTATCCTGCTTTTCTAAATCGTCCAAAGACACTGTGATCAGCGGATAGTCACCGGAAACCACCTTTACGATCGGTTCTTCGATTGCTTTTACGATTGCTAAGGTATCCAGATTCACAGATGCTGCAATTACTTCCCCATTCTGATGATCCACCTGATTTCCGCAAATCTCACTTCTTCCCGGTGCACTGTAAATAGAAACCTCATCAGCTCCATAAAGTTCTTCATATTTTGAAATCGTGTCGATATAACGCTGTCTCTGATAATCCAGCTTATTTTCATCTAAATAAATATCCATCAGCAGCCCGTCATTTGCTCCGCTTGCAAACAATTCTTTGATTTTCTCTGTATTCATATTTAATCCTCTCTAATCAATCTCTATTGCAAGATAGGCGCTGGTCCTCCAAGCAGAATCAGCGCCCTTTTCTTTATTTATTATCCACAACAAAAACAGTTATTTCTTTTTCACATATTTACGAATATCAAGTGCAACTGCGATGACGATAACAAGACCCTGTACAATAAAGTTATAGTAAGGGTTTACGCCAAGGAACTGCAGTACGATCTTCAAAAGTTCAAATACAAGAACACCGATCAGGATACCACCTACGGTACCGATACCACCGGTCGTAGATACACCGCCGATCGTACAGCCGGCAATCGCTTCCAATTCATAACCATTTGCCAAAGCGGAAGATGCTCCACCGGCCTTACCAGCAAGAAGGAAACCTGCAACCGCATACATCAAACCTGCTGTCATGAAAATGAGTACTTTACTTTTCTTCGTATTAACACCGGAAACCTCTGCAGCAACCTCATTTCCGCCAATTGCATACATATATTTTCCATGGGTTGTTTTATTATACATAAACCAGAAGATCACACCCAGGATAATCGCAATGATCAAAAGATACGGAATGCCCGGGAAATTACCTACTGAAAATAATTTACCGTTTGTAAATGCAATGTATTTATCCTGAAAACCGCCCACAGGCTGTGCATCTGTAAAAATAAGTGCAGTACCATAAATGATCGTCTGCGTACCAAGGGTTGCAATAAACGGCGGAACATTTAAGTACGCAACGATCAAACCGTTTACAATACCTAACAATGCACCAAGCACCATAACGATCAACAGTACCAGCCACATATTTAATTCCGGCATATTTGGAAAAAGACGTCCGTTATAGTTAGCACGCTGTAATAATACACCAGAAATACAAGCCAAAAGTCCTACCGCACGACCAGCTGAAAGGTCTGTACCTTTTGTGATCAGACATCCAGAAATACCAAGTGCAATAATAAATCGAATAGCAGTATTGCTGGCCAGGTTATTAAAGTTTCCCCATGAAAAGAATTTATCAACAGAAAATCCAACGATCACACACACAATCGTCAAAATTACAACGATCGGATTGCCTTTGATATATGCCCAAATTTTCTGAGGAATAGATTTTGCATTATTCATAATTCTTTTTTCCTCCTTATTCGAACTGTGTAGCCAGTTCCATAATATTTTCCTGTGTAGCGTCCTTACCATCGATAAATCCGGTTACACGACCATCGCACATGACCATGACACGGTCAGACATACCGATAAGCTCTGCCATTTCACTGGAAATCATAATAATACTCTTACCCTGTTTCGCAAGATCCGCAATGATGCAGTAGATTTCGTACTTCGCACCAACATCAATTCCACGGGTAGGCTCATCCAGGATCAATACATCCGGATTATTTGCAAGCCAACGTCCGATCAGAACCTTCTGCTGGTTACCGCCTGACAGACTCTGAATCTGGGTCTTGCTGGAAGGAGTCTTAATATTCATCTTTTCAACATTATCCTGTACCAGCTGCTCTACCTTTTTGTTATTCAGGCAGATACCAAAGTCAAGATATTGTTTTAACGAAGCTACTGAAATATTATCTGCAACAGAAAGAACTCCTAAAATTCCTGATCCTCGGCGGTCTTCTGTCAACATGGCAATTCCCTGATCGATCGCATCTTTTGGACGATTGATCTTCAATTCTTTTCCGTTATATGTAATCTTGCCTGCTTCATGGGCACGAATACCAAACAAACCTTCCATCAATTCTGTACGCTGAGCACCTACCAGACCACCGACACCTAAGATTTCACCTTTTCGAAGTTTGAAATTTACATGTCGGAAGCTCTTTGGATTGATAGAAGTAAAATCTTCCACTTCAAAAACAACCTCTCCCGGAACATTTTCACGTTTTGGATAGAGATTGGTAAGCTCACGGCCAACCATCTTTGTAATGATAAAATCAGTCGTCAGTTCTTTTGCATCCCAAGTACCGATATACTGACCATCACGCATGATGGTTACCTCGTCTGAAATTCTCAAAATTTCATCCATTTTGTGAGAAATATAAATAATTGAAACACCTTCTGCTTTTAAATCTTCCACAATACGGAACAAAGCCTCAACTTCATTTGCTGTCAGAGAAGATGTCGGTTCGTCTAAAATCAAAACTTTACAGTTTGCAGAAACCGCTTTTGCAATTTCTACTGACTGCATTTGGGAAACACTCAATTCTCCCACCTGCTGCTTTGGATCAAAATCCATGCGGACTTTTTTCAGCAATGCTTCTGTATCTTCATACATTCTTTTGTGATCAACTACCGGAATAAATCCCAGCAATTTCTTCATCGGATAACGCCCTAAGAAAATATTTTCCCCAACTGTACGGGCTGGAATAGGCTGCAATTCCTGATGCACCATGGCAATTCCCATATTCAGTGCTTCCATCGGATCTCCGATTTGAACTTTCTGCCCTTCATAATAAATCTCACCTTCGTCCATTTTGTAAATGCCAAACAGACATTTCATCAAAGTGGATTTTCCGGCTCCGTTCTCACCCATCAAAGCATGAACAGTACCAGGTCGAAGAGTGATCTGTGCATGATCTAAGGCCTTAACACCCGGGAAGGACTTACAAATCCCCTTCATCTCCAAGCGAAACTCAGACATATTAGCAGACCTCCTTTTATTAGTTAAAAGTGGGCCGCAGTTGCGGCCCACATGATTTCAATGACATAAATTAGTTAACTTTTACGTAATCAACCCAGTAATAGTTGTCAATTGCTTCGCCGTTTAAGCATTTAATTGCAACGTCAACTGCTGTATGAGACTGTCCAATGTGGTCATTTAATACAGTACCTGTCATTTCGCCATTTGCGATCATTTCCTGACATTCTTCAAGAGCATCAACACCTACTAAGTAGATATCTTCGCCAACTTTACGTCCAGCTGCTTCGATTGCTGCTGCTGCACCAAGTGCCATACCATCGTTGTTAGAGA
>CAZOJX010000061.1:0-11289 GCA_964580255.1 uncultured Lachnoclostridium sp.
CAGTGGTGCTCTGTAGTACGTTGGGAAAAGACAACCCGTCCGTTCTTACGTTCCAGAGAATTTTTATGGCAGGAAGGTCATACAGCACATGCAACTGCTGAGGAAGCAGAAGAAAGAACTGTACAGATGTTAAATGTCTATGCAGATTTCCTGGAAAATGTGCTGGCGATCCCGGTTGTAAAGGGTGTAAAAACTGAAAAAGAAAAATTTGCAGGTGCATTAAGAACCTACACCATCGAAGCATTGATGCATGATGGAAAGGCATTACAGTCCGGTACCAGCCACAACTTCGGTGACGGATTTGCGAAAGCCTTTGGTATCCAGTATACAAATAAAGAAAATAAATTAGAGCCTGTTCATCAGACTTCCTGGGGTATGACAACCCGTCTCATCGGAGCCATTATCATGGTTCACGGAGACGATTCCGGTCTTGTATTACCTCCGAGAATTGCACCGGTTCAGACAATGATCGTGCCGATCGCAATGCACAAAGAAGGTGTTCTGGAAAAAGCACAGGAATTAAAAGAAAAGCTTGGAGAGCTTTACAGCGTACAGCTTGATGATTCTGAAAAATCTCCGGGCTGGAAATTCTCTGAACAGGAGATCAAGGGAATCCCGACACGTATCGAAATGGGACCAAAAGACATTGAAAACAATCAGTGTATCGTGGTTCGTCGTGATACAAGAGAAAAAATCGTGGTATCCTTAGACGATATCGAAACCAAACTTGGCGAAATCCTGGAACAGATGCAGGAAGATATGTTCCAGAAAGCACTGGCTCACAGAGAAGCACATACTTATGATGCGACAACTTACGAAGAATTCTGTAAGACCGCAGAAGAAAAACCGGGCTTCATCAGAGCAATGTGGTGCGGAGATCAGGCTTGTGAAGACAAGATCAAAGAAGAAGCTGGTTGTACCAGCCGTTGTATGCCGTTTGAACAGAAAGAGATTTCTGACAAATGTATCTGCTGTGGAAGACCGGCGAAAAAGATGGTTTACTGGGGCAAAGCATATTAAAAACCAGAGGGACGGCAGCAGCCGTCCCTTTTTTAACGATGAGGGCATCGTTATACAGTATGAGAGGTAGAGAAAATGACAGAGATCAAAATAATCATGCCGGAGGCGGTGAAGGAGATCATTGAACGGCTGGAAAGTGCCGGCTATGAAGCGTTTGCCGTAGGCGGCTGTGTCCGCGATGCAGTTCTTGGAAGGGAACCTGCAGACTGGGATATTACAACCTCGGCGTTGCCGGAGGAAGTAAAAAATCTGTTTTCCAGAACCATTGATACGGGGATCCAGCATGGGACTGTGACTGTGATGAAGGATCATGTGGGTTATGAGGTGACTACTTACCGGATTGACGGGGAATATGAGGACGCCCGTCACCCGAAGGAGGTTTCCTTCACAGTAAACCTGATCGAGGATCTGAAACGCAGGGACTTTACGATCAATGCCATGGCATATAATGACAGAGCCGGGCTGGTAGACGCGTTTGACGGCATTGGAGATTTAGAGAAAAAGATCATACGCTGTGTGGGAAATCCGAGGGACCGTTTTGGAGAAGATGCCCTTCGTATGCTGCGGGCAGTACGGTTTTCTGCTCAGCTGGGATTTTCTATTGAGGAGGAGACAAAAGAAGCCATCGGAGAGCTTGCGGGCAATCTGGAGAAGATCAGCGCAGAGCGGATTCAGGTGGAGCTTGTGAAGCTTTTGACCTCAGATCACCCGGAATATCTTCGGACGGCTTATGAAACCGGGATCACTGCAGTGGTCCTGCCGGAATTTGACGCCTGCATGGCCTGTGAACAAAATCACCCATGGCATGTGGGAAATGTGGGAGAACACACCTTAAATGCTCTTTTACAGGTGGAAAAGGATAAAGTACTCCGTCTGACCATGCTTTTCCATGATTTTGGAAAGCCGCTGACCCATTCCAAAAATGAGGACGGTGTTTCACATTTTTACGGACATGCGGAAGTGAGCGCAGAAATGGCGCGAGATATCCTGCGGCGTCTGAAATTTGATAATGATACGACGGATAAGGTGAAAAAGCTGGTAGCAGAGCATGACCGGTTTATAAAAAACGAGCCAAACCGGGTGCGCCGTGCTGTTTCCAAGGTTGGAAAGGATCTGTTCCCGTATTTTCTGAAGGTGCGCCGGGCGGATATTCTGGCACAGAATCCGGAAATGGCAGAAGAACGGTTAAGGGAGCTTGACCGGCTGGAGGAACTTTATGAAGCTGTTCTTGCCAAAGAGGAAGCGGTTTCCGTAAAGGAGCTTGCGGTTGACGGGAAAGATCTGATCGCAGCAGGAGTTCCTCAGGGAAAACAGATTGGGGAGATCTTAAATGACCTTCTGGAGCTGGTTTTGGAGCAGCCTGAGAAAAATACAAAGGAAGCTTTGCTGGCAAAGACAGAAGAAATCTTAAAGAATGCATAAGGCGGTGCTATTTTGATGCTCGTTCTCATATGATGAAAAGAACATTGAATCATATGAGAAACGGGGGATTTTTTTGAATGAGACTGCATTGGAAGTGTTAGAACAGTATGACCTGGAGGTCAAACGCTCCTGGAAAGGACGGGGCGTTTATTTTTTCGACACTTCTGAAGGCTTACATATGTTAAAGGAGCATCGGGGTTCAGAGGAAAAACTGGAAAAGCTCCGGCAGCTTTTAGCTTCGCTGGAAACAGTTCAGCTTTTTAAGACGGATCTTCCGGTGCGGTCAAAGGAAGGCACATTTATCGTAAAAGACCGTGACGAAGTCTCTTATATCCTGAAAAAATGGCATGACGGAAGGGAATGTGATCCCAGAAGTGAGCTTGATGTGTGCCGCAGTATGGAAGGGCTTGGCATTTTTCATGAAAAGGCCAGAGAACTTTGGGAATTTGATTCCCCGGAGCAGAGAGCCCGTTACGAGGGCAGCAGCCTGATCGAGGAAATGGAGAAGCGCACCAGAGAACTGAAAAAAGTACAGACGTTTATCCGGAAAAAGCAGAAAAAGGGAGCCTTTGAATCAGCTTATCTGGAGGTGATTCCGGAATATTTAACTCAGGCATCAGGGATTACGGAAAAAATGCGGGAGAGCGGCTACGAAGCCCTGCAGAAGCAGGCGTTTTCCCAGGGAAGGATCTGTCATGGGGAATTCATGCAGCACAATGTGTTATTTGACCGTTCCAAGATGATCTTCACCAATTTTGAACATGCCCACCTGGATCTTCAATGTGTCGATGTAACACTGTTTCTTCGGAAGATCATGGAAAAGCAGGGGTGGAGGATCGCTCAGGGAGAAAAGCTGCTTCATGCTTACGAGATCGTCCGTCCTTTGGGCGAGCAGGAGCGTATGATCCTGGCACTGCGCCTGTCCTATCCGGAAAAGCTCTGGAAGCTTGCCAATCATTATTATCATACGAACAAAGCGTGGATCCCGGCCAAAAATCTGGATAAGTTGAAAACCTTTGTGAACCAGCAGAAGGAGCGGGAACGATTTGTGAAAAAAGTGCTTTTATAAATACGAAAGCGGAAAGAGGAAAGTATCATGGAAAAATATACCTATGAACAGTTGTTAGGAATCATTGCGGAACTTCGAAGCGACCATGGCTGTCCCTGGGATCGTGCCCAGACCCATGAATCGATGATCAAATGTCTTTATGATGAAAGTGATGAAGTGGCGGAAGCGATCAAAAACAAGGACGACGAAAATTTATGTGAAGAACTTGGAGATGTATTTCTGCAGGTTCTTCTCCATGCACAGATCGCTGCGGAGGAAGGCCGTTTTACCATGGAAGATGTGGTTGACGCTCTGGCGAAAAAAATGATCCGGCGACACCCGCATGTGTTTGGTGATGCACCGCAGGCACAGACTGCAGAGGAAGGACTTGCCATGTGGAAAGCGATCAAAGAAAAGGAAAAGGCGGACAGGGAAAAACGCTCAGAAAATCCTTAGAAAATCATGAAGATTTTGCTAAATTCCTTGACAAACTATAGGAAAAAGGCTATAACAGAAGTCAGCATGTTATGTGCATGAAGACTAGATCATATTAGGAGGAGTTAATCCATGAACAAGACAGAATTTATTGCAGCAATCGCTGAAAAAACAGAATTATCTAAAAAAGACGCTGAAAAAGCTTTAAAAGCATTCACAGAAGTTGTAGCTGAAGAATTAAAGAAAGGTGAAAAAGTTCAGTTAGTTGGATTCGGTACATTCGAAGTTTCTGAAAGAGCTGAAAGAGAAGGAAGAAATCCTCAGACAGGCGAAACAATGACAATCGCTGCTTCTAAAGCACCAAAATTCAAAGCAGGTAAAGCTTTAAAAGACGCTATCAACTAATCTATGCGGCTGGACAAGTATCTGAAGGTTTCCAGACTGATCAAGCGCCGTACGGTGGCAAATGAAGCCTGCGATGCGGGACGAGTTCTCATTAACGGCAAGGTGGCAAAAGCTTCCGCAAATGTTGCAGTGGGAGACGTGATTGAGATCGGCTTTGGAACAAGAAGTGTAAAGGTGGAGGTTCTGGATATTCAGGATACCACCAAAAAAGACGAAGCAAAAGATTTATTCAAATATTTGTAAAAAGTCTAAAATTCAAAACCTCTTAATATACTTTCTTAGGAATGTATATCAGGAGGTTTTTTGTATGGAAGAAAAGCAGTATGCGAAGGCACATAAACTGACCCTGTCCAATCGAAGGACAGGCACGATCACCGGAGTCGCAGATGTGATTTCATTTGATATTTCAGAGGTGCTTTTGGAAACGGAGCAGGGAATGCTGATGATCAAGGGAGCTGACCTTCATGTGAACCGTCTGACCCTGGAAAAGGGCGAGATCGATATTGAAGGCCGCATAGATTCTCTGGCTTATTCGGAGGTAACCTCTTTTCAGAAACAAAGCGAATCCCTTTTGGGAAGACTGTTTAAATGATGAGCGCGGGGATCCTGCAGGAGCTGCGGGTGGCAGCGGTAGCTGTTCTTGACGGTGCATTGATCACGCTGGTGTATGACGGAATCCGGATCTTTCGCAGAGGGATTTCTCATGGGAATTTCTGGATCGGTGCGGAGGATCTGATCTTCTGGATCTTTACGTCTCTCTGGGTATTTTCGGTGCTTTATCGGGAAAATGACGGCAGCCTCCGGCTGTATACAATCCTTGCCATGACAGCAGGTATGTTTTTATATCATCAGACCGTCAGTGAACCTTTGGTGCGGATTTTAGGCGGATTATTTCATAAGCTGGTAGAACTTCTTTTGTTTCCGCTGAAAAAGGTAAAAATTACCATAATATTTTTCGGAAAGAAATTGAAAAAGCGGAGCACAGGACTTATAATGAAGCTAAGATGGAGGAAAAATGATGGCAACGAAGATGAATCGGAAAAAGAGATTTAGAAGACATTTGGGCTCCCTTGCGATCGTAGGAGTCGTTATTTTGCTGCTCGTTTTTGTATCCATTGGTTCCTTGAGTTTAAGGGTTTCTAATGAAAAGAAGCAGGAACGCATCGAGGAACTGGAAAAACAGATCGCAGAGGAAGAAGAAAAAGCAGAAGAACTGGAAGAATACGGAAAGTATGTGCAGACAAAGAAGTATGCAGAGGAAGTTGCCAAAGAAAAATTAGGCCTGGTCTATGAAGATGAGATCATCTTTAAGGCGGAGGATTAGAAATTTCAGAAAAGAACTGAGAAGGCTGTCACGAGGGTGACGGTCTTTTTTTGTCAAAAAGTATAGGTTTTTTAAGACGATTCTTTGACAAAAAATTGATCTGCCGGCCGATATAGTAGTCCCTACCAAAGGAAGAACAGGAGGGAAAACGATGATTGGTATGTTTTGGGCAGAAAAATATGCAATGGTAACGGGGCTGACACTGGTGGTAAGAGCCATGTTCCGGCCGAAAGGAACAAAAGAGATGTGGGTCTGTGCATTGACGGCAGGTGCTGCACTGATCTCCATGAATCTGGGGGCCGGGCTTTTATATCCCTATTCAAAAGAGCAGTACATTTTTGGAATCGCAGAGGGGATTTTTGCAGGCAGCAGTATGATCGTGCTGTGGACTTTATTAAGAAAGCTGCTGAGGAAAAAGCCGGCGGCTGCAGAACGGGAAAATTCTCCCGGAGAGGATCGGATCGCTCATTACACCCAGGCTTTTACGGATCTGGCGAAAACGTTTTTAAGCGTGCCCTCCGGCGGGAAGCTTGCTGTGGTCGGAATGGACGATTACGAAAAGGTCCATGCTGCCTGGAACGCCAGAATGGACGAGCACCGGGTGGCAGTGGCAACCCAGCTTACAGAGATTTCAGAGATCATGGAAGGTGCCATACGGAGAGCTTACGACACAAAGGAAGATACGTCTTTGGAGAGGCAGCTAAAAAAGCTTTTATACAAACGGGGAATCCTGCTGAAAAAGGTTTATGTGTATGATAGCGGGGAACAGCGAAAGGAAGTTTATCTGACAATCCGCACGAGAAAAAGACGCTGCATTCCAAATAAAGAGGCAGCGGAATGTCTGTCTGCAGCCATGGGAATGCCTATGATGCCCTCCCACGAATCCAGGGCTTTTGTAAGAAATGAGTATACCAACACCTGTTTTGTGGAAAAAACGAATTTTGAAGTGATCTACGGGGTAGAGCGCTGCGTGGGAGATGCACAGCAGATTTCCGGGGACAGTTTTTCCTTTCTCCAAAGAGAGGAAGGACAGTTTCTGGCAAGCCTTTCCGACGGAATGGGGACGGGCTTAAATGCTTATCAGGAAAGCGAGAAGGTGGTAGATCTTCTGGAACAGTTTCTGGAGGCAGGGTTTTCTAAAGAAACGGCGGTAAAAATGATCAATTCCGCATTGGTTCTCCGAGACCAGGGAAAAACCTTTTCTACCATAGATATCAGTTCCATTGATCTGTACAGCGGTGTGTGCGAATTTCTGAAGATCGGAGCCGCAGCTTCTTTTATCCGTCGGGGAAACTGGGTGGAGTCGATTGCCTCCACCAGTCTTCCGGCAGGGGTCTTTCAGCAGACCGATTACGAAAAGACCTGCAGAAAGCTTTATGACGGTGATATGGTTATTATGGTAACGGACGGTGTGCTGGACGTTTTACCGGTGGAACATCAGGAAAAGCTGATGAAGGATATTATTTTGGAGCATCCGACGAATAATCCGAAGGAATTGGCAGATTATATATTGAGCAGGGTCCGCCAGTATCAGACCGGCCGGTATCTGGACGATATGACGGTGCTGGTCATTGGGATCTGGCGGCGTTAAGCTTGCTTTTTGCGGAAAAGTTCATTATAGTTGAAGCATGCGAAGTGTTGATTTGACGGAGTTTTGAGTAAAAAAGGAGGAAGGGCATGCTTCAAAGGACGGCAGCATTTATGAAGAAACATCAGATGGCACAGCCCGGAGAAAAGGTTGTGCTGGGGCTTTCCGGCGGAATGGATTCGGTCTGCCTTTTTTATTTGTTAAAGGATCTGGGGTATGCTCTGGAAGCGGTGCATGTCCATCATGGAATCCGGGGAGAGGAAGCTGACCGGGACGAGCAGTTTGTAAAGAAACTGTGCGAAACCCATAAAATTCCTTTTCACAGCTTTCATTTTGATGTGCCGGCACTTAGCAAAGAGCAGCATTTCACTGAGGAAGAAGCCGGGAGAATGGTGAGAAAACAGGCTTTTTCGGAGGTTCTGGAAAAAAGCGGCGCCCGTTGGATCGCTTTGGCGCATCATGGCAATGACCGGGCGGAGACTTTTTTGTTTCATTTGATCCGCGGGACGGGAGTTCGGGGACTTGGCAGTATGAAGCCGGTTTTTGGAAATGTGATGCGCCCGCTGCTGTGGGCTGACCGGGAAACTATTGCCGGGTATGTAAAGGCGATGAAATACGATTATGTGGAGGATCACACCAATCAGTTGGACGAATATACGAGAAACCGGATCCGGCATCAGGTGCTTCCGGTGTTGGAGGAGATCAATCCAAAGGCGGTGACGCATATCGGAAGCGCAGCGGAAAAACTTGGCAGGATCTCCGATTATATGGATCGGGAGGCGAAGAAGCACTGTGATCATTGTGCAAGGCTGGAAGAAGGTCAGGTTTTTCTTGAAAAAACCGCATTTTTGGAGGGGGACGAGGTTCTTTTGGTTCCGGTACTGCAGCTTTGCGTCGGACATTTGAGCGGATCTTTGGCAAATGTAACGGAGGAACATTTTCAGGCACTTTTGACACTTTTTAAGATGCAGACAGGGAAGGAAGTCCACCTGCCTTACGGGATCGTGGCTGTGAGGACTTATGAGGGAATCCGTCTGTTTTTCAGAGAAGAAACAAAGGGGCAGGAGCCTTTAAAGATTACGGGAGAAGGCTGCTATCGTTTCGGAGAACTGGAGGTTTTGGTCAGTGTCGAGCCATGGGACGAGAGCAAAATCTTTCCAATAAAAACCTATACGAAATGTTTTGATTATGATAGAATCAATAAGGAGCTTTTCCTGCGGAACAGGGAATCCGGAGACTATCTGGAGATCAATCGGGATCATGGAAGAAAGTCTTTGCAGGACTATCTGGTGAATGAAAAGGTGCCGAAGGAGGAACGGGATCAAACGGTTCTTCTTGCGGACGGAAACCACATTCTCTGGGTGGTAGGAAAGCGCATCAGCGAATACTATAAAGTAACGGAAAAAACGAAAACGGTTTTAAAAGTACAAGTGTGTGGAGGAAACAGGTATGTGTAATTACACGATCAAAGAGATGATCTCGGAAGAAAAATTAGTGGCAAGGATTAAGGAACTGGCTGAGGAGATCAACCGGGATTTCGAAGGAGAAGAAGTAACTCTGGTCTGCATTTTAAAGGGCAGTATTTTCTTTACGACGGAGCTTGCAAAATATATCAAGGTTCCGGCAGTGATCGATTTCATGCAGTGCTCCAGCTATGGCGCAGATACTAAGTCCAGCGGAATCGTTCGTCTTGCCAAGGATCTTGACGAACCGATCATGGGAAAAAATGTGATCTTAATCGAAGATATCATTGATTCCGGAAGAACTTTAAGTCATCTGGTAAAACTGCTTGCTCAAAGAGAACCTGCAAGCTTAACCCTCTGCACTCTTTTGGATAAACCGTCCAGACGAGTAGTAGACGTTGATGTAAAATATACCGGATTTGAAATTCCAGATGAATTTGTGGTTGGATATGGTCTTGACTATGCACAGAAGCACCGTAATCTGCCGTACATCGGAGTTGTAGAATTTGATTCATAGGAGGAACCATTATTGAAAAAACAATATCAGGGAATACTGGTATATCTGGTATTTGTCATCGGATTTCTCTGGCTGTTTGGTCAGTTTGCCGAAAGACAGAAAACAGATACCGCATATTCCTATACCCAGTTTGTGGAAGCAGTAGAAGCGGGAGAGGTCAAAAATGCAGAGATTTCCCAGAATAAGGAAGTGCCGACCGGAACCGTTGTTTTCACATTAGCGAACGGAGAACAAAAAAACACCAATCTTCCGGACGTAAATAAGGCGGAAGAATATTTACTGGAAAACAGTGTGAATGTTACTTTTGATGACGTAGAGGAAGAAAATCTTCTGGTGACCATCGGACTGCCGCTGATCCTTACCTTAGTCGTTGTGATGGTAATGTTTCTGTTCATGAACCGTCAGGCCGGCGGTGGCGGCGGAAAAATGGCTGATTTCGGAAGGAGCAAGGCACAGATGCTGGCAAAAGGACAGGTAGATGTGACTTTTGACAGTGTTGCGGGACTTCAGGAAGAAAAAGAGGATCTGCAGGAAATCGTAGATTTCTTAAAAGAGCCTTCCAAATATATGCAGGTGGGTGCAAGAATCCCGAAAGGGGTACTTTTAGAAGGCCCTCCTGGAACCGGTAAGACCTTAATGGCAAAGGCAATCGCAGGAGAAGCGGGAGTTCCGTTTTTCAGCATTTCCGGTTCTGACTTTGTAGAAATGTTTGTCGGTGTCGGTGCTTCCCGTGTCCGGGATCTTTTTGCAGATGCAAAGAAAAATGCACCATGTATCGTATTTATTGATGAGATTGATGCAGTTGCCAGACGACGGGGAACCGGTATGGGCGGCGGTCATGACGAAAGAGAACAGACCTTAAACCAGTTGCTGGTTGAGATGGACGGTTTTGGAGAAAATTCCGGAATCATCGTACTGGCTGCCACAAACCGCGTGGATATTCTGGATCCGGCGATTTTAAGACCGGGTCGTTTTGACCGGAAGATTGGCGTCGGACGTCCGGATGTTCGCGGGCGTGAGGAAATTTTAAAGGTTCATGCGAAAAATAAACCGTTGGGCGAAGATGTGGACTTAAAACAGATCGCACAGACAACCGCAGGATTTACCGGAGCAGATCTGGAAAACCTGTTAAATGAGGCGGCAATCTTTGCAGCCAAAGATTCCAGAAGATATCTTTTACAGAAAGATATCAAAAAAGCCTTCGTAAAGGTGGGACTGGGCGCAGAAAAGAAAAGCCGCGTAGTTTCTGAAAAAGAAAAGAAGATCACCGCATACCACGAAGCGGGTCATGCGTTGCTATTCCATCTTTTGCCGGACGTAGGACCTGTATACAGTGTTTCCATCATTCCGACAGGAGTAGGTGCAGCCGGCTACACTATGCCCCTTCCGGAAAAGGACGAAATGTTCCTGACAAAGGGCAAAATGCTGCAGGAGATCATGGTGGATCTGGGCGGACGTATTGCAGAGGAACTGGTCTTTGATGATATTACCACCGGTGCATCTCAGGACATCCGTCAGGCAACCGCAGTGGCGAGAAATATGGTGACCAAATACGGAATGTCTGAAACCCTTGGTCTGGTTAATTATGACAACGATCAGGATGAAGTATTTATCGGCAGAGACCTTGCTCATACAAAGAGTCACAGTGAGCAGATCGCAGGAACCATTGATGCAGAAATCAAACGTATCGTAGATGAATGCTACGGAAAAGCAAAAGCGATCATTCTGGAAAATCGCCATACTTTGGAAGCTTGTGCAGAGCTTCTTCTTGAAAAAGAAAAGATTTCCAGAGAAGAATTTGAGGGGCTTTTTGCATAGAATAAGCATTGTACAAAATTCACAAAAAAATGTTTTGAAATTTGGCAAGTTTGTGCACACTTATTTAGGCATGTTTGCTACAATACTTAATGTAAAAACCCCCAATACATTATATAGTTTTTGCTATACCCCCCAAAATTATTTAATGAAATACCTTCTCCGAAAAGACAGCAGTTCGACCGCTGTCTTTTTACTTTCAGAAAATAGAAAACAACTCTGCGAAAATCCGTCAAAACGACTGATTTTAAG
>CAZOJX010000062.1:0-10904 GCA_964580255.1 uncultured Lachnoclostridium sp.
TGCAATGCCGGCCGGTTGTCCGGATTATCCTCCGGATAATAATTTTTCGGCACCTGGATTTCCAGTCCTTTTGCACGGTCTCTGCGGTATTCCTTGTCCAGAGTTACGCGGTCATATTCCGGGTGACCCATCACATAGATCTTTTTCCCATTTTCAGCCATACAGATAAATACCCCCGCCTCCGGAGACTCTGCCAGGATTTTTAACGCCGGGCAGTTGGCGATGGCATCTCGAGACACCGTTGTATGACGGGAATGAGGAGCAACAAAGTAATCATCAAATCCTCTTACCAGCGGCTCTCTGCGATGATATACCTTATGCTGATAAACACCGAATAATTTCTGCGGAAGCAATGTTTTCTGCAGACCATAGTGATAATAAAGTGCCGCCTGTGCACCCCAGCAGATATGTAATGTAGAGGTTACATGACTTTCACTCCATTCGAATACTTCTTTTAATTCTTCCCAGTAATCTACCTCCTCAAATGGTAAATGCTCTACCGGAGCACCGGTGATGATCAGACCGTCAAAACGGCGTTTTTTTACACTTTGAAAGGTTTCATAAAACTTATTGATATGACTGGAAGAAGTATTTTTGGACTCATGATTGGTCATGGTGATAAAAGTCACATCGATCTGAATCGGCGTATTGGAAAAAGAACGCAAAAGCTGCAGTTCCGTATCCTCTTTTAAGGGCATCAGATTTAAAATCCCTACTTTCAATGGACGGATTGCCTGATCGATGGCACGATTTTCGTCCATGACGAAGATATTTTCTTCCTCCAGCAGTCCTCTCGCCGGAAGATCATTCTGTATTCTGATTGGCATAAATGATTTCTCCTTATTCTGTAAAACAGCGGAAGCTTTCTTTTTCGGAAAGCTCCCGCCTTTTATCTACTTTTTCTATTTTTTATGAAATATCGGCTTATAAAAATTTCCAGGCAACTAAAATGACACATGGCATAACCAGCTCACACACCTGAACAAAATAAGCTGCTACCGCTCCAGTAATACCGCCAAAATGTTTTTTAGAGCTGTAGTAGTAGTAACCCAGGGCAAGTGCCGCACCGCCTACACAAACACTTCCGTATAACGGTTCCATAGAGCACATCAGGACAGCACATACCAAAATGTAAACACCCATGACACTTCCTACCAGCTTCTTGTTGACCTTTTTTCCCAAAAGCTTGCTCGTTCTTGCATGTGGAAATACGACCACTGCCAGACCGCTTAAAGCTCTGGATAATACAAAACCAACTGCAAGTACCGGTACCGCATCAATCGGCATTTCGCTCCATACACCCAGTGCAACGAGGAAATAAGATAATGTCATGATGATTGCAAAGGAACCCGTATGAGTATCCTTTAAAATTGCCAGTTTTCCCTCCACAGTCTTTTTGGAACAGATTGCGTCAACCGTTCCGATAAAACCGTCTACGTGAGTCGCTCCTGAAATGATCACCGGAACGATCACAAACACAACCGCCGGTAAAAAATCTCCATTGCAAAGATATGGATAGGCAATTCTCCAGCCGCACAGGATTGCACCGATCACCGCTCCCACCAATGGAAAAAAGCAAAGGGAGTATTTTGTATTCTCCTCAGTCAGTTCCACATTTGGCATCGGGATCTTGGAATACATAGTAAATGCTGCAACCAGATTATTCCAAAATAGTTTCATCGTATTCATTCCTCCAGAATTTTTCTCTTTGTACTTTGTCTTCCTTTACTTCCAAAGGAATCATCTTTCCCTATTGTAAATCTTTTTGCTCATTCATGCAACAAAAACTTAGATCAGCTCATCCAATGTACCGAATGTATAGCCCTCCTTCTCCCATTTTGTCAAAAGTTCATCGAGGATTTCTCCATTGGTTGCCGACGTGCTGTGCAAAAGGACAACGGCTCCCGGGTGAACCCGGCTCATCAGTTTTTCAAAAGCTTCTTCGTGAGTCGGCTGGGAATCCTGCTTCCAGTCCACATACGCAAGACTCCAGAAAAAGGTATGGTATCCTAAATCCTTTGCCATCTGAAGATTCTGCAGACTGTATTTTCCTTGCGGCGGGCGATAAAATTTCGTCATTTCCTTTCCGGTAATCTTTTGGTATTCTTCCTCCACCGATCTCATTTCCTGCTCAAAGCTTTTTTTATCAGAAATTTTCGACATATCATAATGATGAAATGTATGATTTCCGACAGTATGGCCTTCTTCCGCCATCTGTTTCACCAGTTCCGGTGCAGATTCCAGGTAGTGACCTACCACAAAAAAAGTTGCCTTGACCTGATGTTTTTTTAATGCTTCCAAAATCGGTTCCGTGTTGCCATTTTCATAACCGGCATCAAAGGTCAGATAAAGCCTCTTTTGTGCAGTATCTCCCAGGAAATAAGTATCATACTCTTTCAGTTCCTCTGCGGTTGCCATTCCTGTCGGCGGCTGCCCCGGATCAGAAAAACCCAGTCCCCAATCCTGACTTTCCAGAAGTATTTCTTCAGACATTGCCTGCTCTTTGAGATCCATTGCACGCAGTTGTGCTGCAGTTGCACCGCCCAAATAGCATACTCCAAACAATGCCGTCAGTCCGAGTGCTCGAAAAATTCTTGGTCTCATGTTCCTCCAAATAAAAATGCTCTTGGTACAATATATGACCAAGAGCACTTTTCATTTGCTTAAATTGAACTGATATTCATATCAACATAGCCCGGAATACCGTCTACTTTTCCTTTATCTGTGTTCTGCCAGATATGATATTTTCCTGTGTATCCGCATTTGTTAGAATAGTGCGCTACCCAGATACGATATCCGGAAAGCTGCGATACATTTAAGTGATCGCTGAACCAGGATTTGCTCGCATAGACCATCGGCGTGTAACCGGCACTCTTTACCGTATCACAGAACGCCTTTGTCACAGTCGTTCTTGCTGATTTGGAAAGTCCGTCTGCACGGCCCCTTCCGCCTGCGGCATATTCACTGTCTATAGCGATCGGCATATTGATGCCGTATTTCTTCGCCAGCGAAACTGCCATACTGGCTTCCTCAACCGCTTCTGCTTCATTGACCGCCTGGCTGAAGAAATAAACACCGACACGAAGTCCGGCCGCTTTTGCACCGCTGATGTGGGAACGATACATCGGGTCTTCTACAAGAACACCGGAACCATAGCCACGATATCCGCAGCGGATCATAACAAAGTTGATTCCCGCATTTTTTACCTTTGTCCAGTTAATTCCTGTCTGATATTTAGAAACATCAATACCAATGGTACCAGAACGTACACCGTCGCTGCTGAAAGTATAGGCAATTCCTTCAATGACCTGTTCTCCGGTGACTTTATTGCCGTCTTTATCAAAAAAGTAAGTAGCACCATCAATGGTCTGCCAACCGGTGTAAATATAAGTCGTCTCAGTTTCATAAACCGGTTTACTGCTTGCGTCATATACCGGAGCACTGCTGGTATCATACTTAATGAACCGATCAGAAGTTTTTTCAGTTCCAAGGAGCATCCATTTTCGGAACAGGATCGAAGCCTGCGGAAGATCTCCTGCCGGTGCTTCACTGCTGTTTTGCGGCTGTCCCTCTGTTTCAGGCGTTTCACCTTCCTGAGGTGGATTTTCCGTAGAAGCATTTGCGCCTTCGTCCGGGTTCGAATTTTCTCCTGAACCGGCACCTTCATTCTGTGTCGGCATTGCGTTACCGCAGAAATCACAGGCACCGTCTGTATTGGAATCTACGTGATTTTTATGTTCCTCTGCTTTGACTAATTTATTACAGGTCTGACAGATGCCATCTGCCACTTCATCATGCACTTCTTTTTTGCAATCCTTGCAGACGCAGTTTTCCAATGTGTGGGTATGGAGATCCGGAACACTTGCTCCGCAGACATCACATTTATCATCATCATTGGCATCCACATGCACCGCACATGCCTTTTTGGCACCACAGCGGGTACATATATTCTGTTCATTAAAGGTATGAAATTCTGCGGATTCAGACAAAATCTTTGCATAAACCGGCTGACCCAAAACATCTTTTTTCTGTTTTTCATATACCGGCTGGCCAAAGCTGTCCTTCTTCTGCACATCCGTTGTTTTTGTCACTTCTTTTTTTGTAGACTCTACAAAAGCAACCGTATCTTTTAAAACAACAGAACCTGAAGTCGAATCGTCTTTATTCGTACCGCCATAGGCACCGTCTTCTTTAGATACCTCAACTTCACTTTCCGATTTTACTTCGTCCGCAATCTCAACTACTTTATATTCAATCTTTTTCTTTACTTCAGCAGTCAGATTTTTAGCTGTCACATAGCCGTCCAGGGAAAGCATCTCTACCGTATAGCTGCCGCCTTCAATATCTTTTACCCAAATGATGCCGTCCTGATCATGATCCGAATATTCCTTCGTTTTTTTAGAAGGACCTGTAAGCTTCATTTTAAAATCAGCTCCGGTGATCACTTTTCCGGATTTTTTATCTACAAATTTTACCTTCAGATCTTTCTCCATGGAGGTTGTTTTCAAAATAACTTCCACATCTTCTTTTTTCAGAACACAGGCACCTTCATGACCTTCCTCAAGGGTACAGCCCTCCAGACAGGTCTTTACTTCTTCTGCTTCTTCTGTAATTATTTCTTCCGGCACTTCTTCCAATGCTTCTGCCAGTAATTCTTCCGACACAGGCATTTCTTCATGTGTCAGAGACGACATTCCGATCCCGCTAGATGCGATCAGCAGGGTGACAAGTGCCAGTACTACTCTTTTTTTCATCTGTTTTACTTCTCTCTTTATGTAAATTTATCTGACACTTTATGTTAATATACTTTTTTTACCCTGTCAACAAATCCTGCCATTTTTCCCCTTATTTCCGTACTTTTTTTCTTCCCAATATCACCAAAAATACAATTCCGGCACCGCTGGCAAGCAGAATCCAGATCATAGCAAACGAAGTATCTCCCGTATTGACTACAGGGTAATATTCCGGCTGTTTTAAATCTTCTTTTTTCTCTTTTTCCGGTGTCTTTGGCTGATCTTTTTTTGGCGTTTTTGGTGTTTCTACCGGTGTATTCGTCTCGTCCCTTCCGATGACCGGTTCTCCATGCAGTTCTGCAGTCACCTCAATCTGATTATTTAACACTCCGGAAGCAGTTCCAAGAGCAGTTACCGTATATTTCGGTGCCGTAACACTTGAAAATCTGCCCTCCACAGTTCCGAAACAGAATCGGAAAGCCGTAATGTAATCGCCCTGTTCCAGATTCTCCGGCAAAATCAGAAAATAGTTGGCTGCAGTCTTCAGCTGATCTTTCCACACCTGCCACCGTCCATGCTTCGCTGTCTGATATTCCACACGATAGGTCAGTTCCTGATTAAAAGTTCCTGTGGTTAAAGACTGCAGACGTACTTCCTTTGGTAAATAATCTGTCATGGTAAATGATTCCAGCTGTTCGTCTGTACAGTTTTTCACAAGGTCAATGGTATAGGAAAAGCTTTCTCCCGGTTTCACCTGAGAAACAGTGCTCTTTTCCACTTCTACCTTCTTTGTATCGTCAAACATTTCCACTTTCTGGATTTCTTTGGTATCTTTTACCTCAAAAAAAATATTTTCCGCATAACCGTATCCGGTCGGTGCCTTTTTTTCAACCAATGTATAAGTTCCGATCGGCAGTTTTTCAAAATAGTAAGGTTTGTCTGAGGATATCCAGGATAAGATCAGTTTTCCGGATTCGTCATAAATTTCCAATGATGCTCCCGGAAGCTCCTCATGATCTGTGATATCCTTTTTACTGATCTCCATTTTGGTCACATCGTCCTTCATCAGTACCGTACCTGATTCCGTTTGCGACCATTCTTCTCCATTTTTCAGAAGGATCTTCACCTGTTCCAAAAGATTCCCTTCCCTGTCTCTCGCCTGCTCCAGCTGAAAACGGATTTCTTCTGCTGTTACATAGCCCGGTGCCGGAAGCTGTTCTCTTAAAATGAGCTCTGTATTCAGCGGCAGTCCCTTGATCTGATCACCGCCGTTTTCGCCTGAGGAAATCCAGGATTTTTTCAATTCCAGAGTTTCTTCCCCGGAATCTGTTCTTTTTACCTCGTAAATTTCCAAAGATGCACCTTTAATCTCTGTTCCGCCGGTCAGTTCCTGTTTGGAAACCTGAATTTCCGAAATCTTATTGGCATATAAAACGGTATGCTTTTGTATCGAAACGTTCTGGCCTCCTAAGGCTCCTATATACCGCCCATCAATCTGTTTGACCTCATCATTTAACAGATATCCGGTCGGTGCCTCCAGTTCCCTGATTTCATAAAGTCCCAATGGCAGATCCTTTGTAAAGATTCCTTTTCCATTCTCGTCTGTAGTACATTTATCAACCAGTGTTCCCTTTTTCAGCAAAAGTTCCGGCGTATCCCGAAGAACCCATTTCCCGTTTTCCTCGTCTTTTTGGATTCCGGTGACGATATCTTCTCCTGCATATAAGCCATACACTGCTCCCGAAAGAGCATCCCCTGTATCTTTATCCTGCTTTGTCAACTGAATTTCCAGCTTCTGTCGTTCGTTTTTATAATCTTTCCCGACGATTTCAAAATTGACGGTCTGCTCCATCGCTGTAATCTCAAAGAATTTTTCTGTCTTATTTAGGACAAAACCGTCTCCGGCAAGGATTTCCACCACCTTGTATTTTCCGATATACAGCCCGGCCTGGTATCCCCAGCCGTTTTTATCCGTTGTGATGGTTCCAACCACATCTCCCTTATGGTAAATGAGATATTTTGAAAGATCAATGTCATATTTTGACAGCTGTTCCCGGTCGATCTCCTGAGTATAGATATCTTCTGTCGCAATGATTTGAAACTTTGCGCCTTTGATCGGGGCATCTTTGTAAACAAAATCTTCCGTTTCTGAAAGCCCCGCCAGCTGTTCACCATGCTTATAAATCTCCAAGATTCCTTTCTGCTCCTGATTTTCCTGCAAAACAGTTACTGTCAGATTGCCATGACTGTCACATAAGGTGTACTTATTCATCCCCATCTGTCCGTCAGGATAGACCGATGCCTGATCAATGGTAAAGGTCAGCTTCTTTTTCGGACTTTCCACGATTTCATATCCATTTTCCTGTCCGCTACTAAGATCATTTACCTTCTGTTCCGCACCATTGACCACATAGCCCTCCGGTGCTGTCAGTTCCACCAGTTCATAAGAACCAACCGGCAATTTCTGCGGCAGTGTCACATAACAGTCAACAATCTTTCCGTTTTTACGAAGACAGGTAGGTGCAAAAGGTTCTTCCTCCGTTCCCACCACCTTCTTTTCGCTTGGAACATAATAGGTTAAAAATCCATCTTCTTCCCATTTCCAGTTTAAAGCTTCCAGGCTTTCTCCACCTTCCAACGCAGCCAGACATTTCAATCGGTATTTGGCACCTTCTTTTAACACCGTACCTCGTACCACTTCCTCTGCTTTAATCGCATGATCCGGTGTTTCTAAAAATTCTTCATCAGCTTTCACTATGCGAAGATAGGTTTCTGCAATGGTATCATTGATGATTCTTTGTTTCTGCAGTTTTCTGCTGTCCTCTTTGATCTCCACAATGAACGGTTTTGCACATTTGTGATCCTTCGGTGTCGTAGTCTCTACAACCACATAGGTTCCGTAAGGCAATTCCGGCGTCTCGATCCTGCCGTCTTCATCAGTAAACATTTCTGAAACCTCATAGCAGTTTCCGCCCAGATTTTTCAGCCATTTTTGATCTCCTGCCGTCCACGGCTCACTTTTCCGTTTATAAAGAATTGCTTTTGGTTCCTTTGAAAAATCATAATCATAAAAAGTCAAAATATCTTCTTTCCCCCAGCAATCCTCCACCGGTCTTAAGGTTCCTTCCCGGACAGCACTCAGATCACTGATCAGATAAATGGAAAATCCGGCACCTTTCAGCGGTTTTAACTCCGTCTGATACGCATTATCCGAGGTTTTTACAAACTGAATCCCCTGTTTTTTTACAAAATCACCGGAATAAACCGTTTTTGATTCCAATGTATCGTCCGCAGTCAATGCATTTTTTGCATCTTTTGCAAGTTCCTCCCTGGTCTCAATCTTGACCATCTGATCCTTATAAACAAATGTCACTTCATACCTGGTCGGATCTGTCAGATATCCTTCCGGCGGCGTGATTTCCTGAACATAATATTTTCCAAGTTCCAGATCTCCAAACAGTGTCTTTCCCGGTGTTTCTTCATAGGCAATCTTTCCTTCCGGTTTTTCAATATGTCTGCTGCCATCTTCATTTAAAAGATAACCGTCCTTATCCTGCTTTGGCGTTTTTCCCAGAACAGCCGTTGCCACAAGTTCGTCTTTTTGGTAAAGCACCCCCGTTTTCCGATCCTGATGTACAATGTCTTCTCTTGCATAGATTCCATAAACAGCGCCTTCCAAGGTGGCATCTCCCTGGGTAATTTCACTTTCCGATTCATTATCATATTTGACCAGTTCTACCGCACCCAGCGTACGTTCATTGGTAATGGAAAGCTGCGCTGTTTCATTTCCGGCAATCCGTTTCGACTTTTGATTTTTTTGCCATACATATCCTTCCGGTGCCTTGATTTCTCTGCATTCATAAGTATATTCTGTTTCCTGAAATGCTGTTTTCTGTGCCTCAATATGTTGTTGTGCTTCCTCTAAAGATGGAAAACAATCCAGCTGTGCCTGGTCTTCCGAGCTGATCTTGTCATAGTTGGTGCAATATTCTGCGGAAAATTCCTGTGACTTTGTCGTTTGATAAGATGCCTCTCCATTGGCATCTGTCGTAAGTGTTTTCACCTTTTTTCCATTTTCGTAAATCTCAACCTGGCAGCCTGCAAGTCCTACAGCCGTCTGCCAATCACTTTTCTTTACCTTTACTCCGTAACTTACTTCAATCTCATCAGAAATGTTATCAAACTCCGGAGATTCATAGTTCACCTCAGGTTCGTCCGGTCCTTCCGGTACAGACCCGGAGCCCTGATACGGACTCGTTGTAAATTCTTCGTATTTTGCAACTCTCTGACTTCCAGAAGGACCTTCTGCTACCCAGACTGTCCCTGTTTTTCCTTTTGAAAGCTTGTAAAAAGAAAGAGTCGCATCAGCCCAGGACTTCGCCGAAGTCTCGTTATAGCTTTTCAAATACCAGGTATAAGCATAAGACCAGGCTTCTTCTTCCGTACTTGCAGACTGCAGTGCCCAGATTGCCATCTGAATGCAGAAATATCCGGAGGTTGTACTGGAAGCGCCGTATTTTTCAATCAAATGCGCCACCTCGCCGTTGGTTTTTTGAAAGTTACCGTAGGCATATGCCTTTTTACAGGAAGCTCCATGATCCAGACAGTATGCATTGGCGCCTCCGTTTGTGATTTTCCATAATGTATTGCCGTAGCCGTCCTTGATTCCGGTACTTGCAAGGCTCATATGTGCCACCGGATCTCCATTCTGAGGCTGATAGGCATAAGTCTCGATTTCTGCTGCCTCACCCCGGCACACCGGCATGAACAGATTCTGTGCAACCCTTTGCTGATTCGGAAGTAAGGATTCCCACCATTCCTCCGAAAAATCTTTCATTTCATTGAGATCCTCCGGAAGATTTTCCTCGATCCAACTTAAAATACTCGTTCTATCGTGAAGATCAATGTCCTGTGCTGTTTCTTCCTCTGCATAGACGGCCATGCCGAAAATCTGCAGCAGCAGAAGGAGCACAAGCCCAAAGATCCCTGCTTTTCTTGATTTCTTCATTTTCTTCTATCCTCGTCTTTCATTGCCAGAACAGATTCACCCAGTAATACACACCGTTACGGCATTCGCATGCCATGGCGCCCTGTGTAAATCTCGAATCCAGCATATTTTCTTTATGTTCCGCAGAGCCCAGCCAGCCGTTGATCAGATTTGTCACCGACCGGTAATTTTCTGCCAGATTTTCTCCGCACCCCGAAGCTCCGTATTGTCTGATGATCACATCGCCCACATAACTTCCGTCAGGTCTTTGATGGGAAAAGGAAGTGGAAATTTCCCCTGCTCTGACACAGGCCAGCTCATATAGTGTCTCATTCCATGAAAGAGCATTCCTTCCATGAAGAACTCTTTGTTCGTTTACCTTTGCAAAGGCTTCTTCCGCCTTTGCTCTTTGAAGTCCATCGGCTTCCATCCATTTCGTCGGAGCTTTCTCCGGTATATAGAGCACAAAAACCTTTGCCACACTGGCATTCCCATAAATGTCCGCACCTACCAGTTCCATGGAGTAAAGCCCTTCTGTTTCCGGCAAAAAGCTTTCCTGCAGCGTATCGAAGGAAACTTCTGTTTCCTCATAACAATCCTCCGATGCAGACCATTCCGGCAATCCACCTTCCAATGTCAACGGATCTTCACAAAGCAGCTCTACCTTCCGAAATCCTTCCATAAATTCCGAATCGTCCCATACATCTTCGGTAAAATCTCCCGGAACGACAGCTCCTGTACAGGTCAGAAAGTAAGTCTTTAAGATTCCTTCAGGTGCCGTCCGATCTGTCAGCTCAGGAGTTTCCGGTTCCGCTGTGGGTTCTTCTGCCGATTCTATCTGCGCAGCAGGCTCTGCTTCCTGCACCTGTTCCGTCTGCACAACGGGTTCTGCTTCTGCTGTCGGTTCTTCTGCGGCGGCACACGCACTGAAACAGGCTATCAAAGGGAGCAGTTTGATCGCAGTTTGAATTCTATATTTGATTTTTTTCATAAGTTCCTTTTTTGTTGTTTTTCGTTTTGGGTAATTCATAGATACAGCATTTCGCTGTAAGACAGGATAATGGGTCAAAAGATTCCCGACCCAGCCTTAGTATAAAATGAGATTCTTTTTCTGTCAATGCTTCTTTTGGGGATTGCTTTTTGGGATTTCCCCTTTTCCGGTTTTCCAAATGCAAAAAGCATGA
>CAZOJX010000063.1:0-10703 GCA_964580255.1 uncultured Lachnoclostridium sp.
CAGGAGCATAACTCTGAATGGAGCAGTTTGGTTTTACTGCGATAAATCCTCTTTTGGTTCCAAGACGTTTTTTCTGGAATTCGATCACATCGAAATGTTCCGGGTTTACTTCCGGTACGACCATCGGTACGTCCGGTGTCCATCTGTGAGCACTGTTATTGGAAACAACCGGTGTCTCGGTTTTTGCATATTCTTCTTCAATAGCTTTGATCTCGTCTTTTGACATATCCACCGCACTGAATACAAAATCTACCGTAGATGCAACTTTTTCTACTTCATTGACATTCATGACAACGATATTTTTTACTGCTTCCGGCATCGGTGTGTCCATTTTCCAGCGGCCACCCACTGCTTCTTCATAAGTTTTTCCAGCACTTCTTGGACTTGCTGCAATGGTCACAACCTCAAACCATGGGTGGTTTTCCAGGAGAGAGATAAATCTCTGACCAACCATACCGGTTCCGCCAAGGATTCCTACACGTAATTTTTCACTCATTTTTTATCCTCCTCTTTCAACATCTACATTTTTGACAGGTACTCTTTATAGGAAATGATGGTTTTTTTCATCACTTCTCTGCCCGGAGCACCTTTTGTAAGACGTTTATTCACACATGTTTCCATGCTGATCGCTTCATAAATATCCTGTTCAAATACCGGACTGATCTGTTTAAATTCTTCCAGAGTAAAATCGTCCAGTGCCTTGCCATGTTCGATTCCGTAAAGTACCAGCTGTCCTACGATCCCATGTGCATCACGGAAAGCAACGCCGTGATTTACCAGATAATCCGCCGCATCTGTCGCATTGGTATAACCATGCTTCGCACTGGCTTCCATTTTGTCCGTACGGAACTTCATAGTAGAAAGCATGCCTGTAAACAATGCCAAACAGCCCTTTACCGTATCATAAGCATCAAAGGTCATTTCCTTGTCTTCCTGCATATCTTTATTATATGCAAGCGGAATTCCCTTCATCGTTGTTAACATTGCCATCAATGCGCCGTAAACACGTCCTGTCTTTCCTCTTACCAGCTCTGCGATATCCGGATTTTTCTTCTGAGGCATAATGCTGCTTCCTGTAGAATAAGCATCGTCGATCTCTACAAACTGATATTCATTGGTATTCCAGATAATGATCTCCTCAGAAAAACGGCTCAGGTGCATCATGATCGTGGATAAGGCACTTAAAAGCTCGATCACATAATCTCTGTCAGAAACGGAATCCATGCTGTTTTCCGTAGCGCCCTTAAATTCCAAAAGTTCTGCTACATATTCCCGATCCAGAGGATAGGTCGTACCGGCCAGTGCACCGCTTCCCAGCGGACAGTAGTTCATTCTTTCATAAATGTCATGGAGACGTCCCCGGTCTCTTTTGAACATTTCAAAGTAAGCACCCATATGATGTGCCAGAGTGATCGGCTGTGCTTTCTGAAGATGGGTAAAGCCCGGCATAATGGTATCCACATGTTCCTCCATGATCTTTAGGATTTCAGTCAGAAGATCATATACCAGCCCGTCAATGGCGATCAGCTCATCTCTCGTATAAAGCTTCATATCCAACGCCACCTGATCGTTTCGGCTGCGTCCTGTGTGGAGCTTTTTCCCTGCTTCTCCGATCCTGTCGATTAAGGTCGCTTCCACGAAGCTGTGAATATCCTCATAACGGTGACTGATCTCCAGGGTACCGTTTTCTACATCTTCCAGAATTCCCTCTAAACCTTCCAGAATCTGCTCCTTTTCCGACTCTGTCAAAATGCCCTGTTTTGCCAGCATTTTTACATGTGCCATACTTCCTTCCATATCCTGACGATAGAACTTTTTATCAAATGAAATGGACGCATTGAAGTTATATACTAACTGATCCGTTTCCTTCGTAAAACGTCCTCCCCATAACTGTGCCATAACAATTCCTCACTTTACCGTATCAAAGTCTTAATTCGTAAATACTACCATAATTTTCCCGTTACTTCAACCATTTTCACGCTCATTTTTGGAAAAAACGCAGCCGCAGTAGTTCTGTCGATACAATTCATATTCCCTGGAAAGCTCTGTCGAACGCTGATAACCGTTTTTCTTTTTAAAATCAGAGGTGAGATGCCTGATTCCGTACTCTTTTTCCAGTTTTTCCCCGATCTCATTTAGTTTCACAGCATTTTTCAAGGGACTGATGGACAATGTAGTCGTGAAATAATCATATGCTCCTTCTTTTGCCAGGGCTGCCGCCTTTCGCATACGAAGCTCATAACACCGGAAACACCGTTCGCCTCCTTCGGGCACTTTCTCCAGTCCTTTTGCCATTTCATAAAAGCTTTTCGTATCATATTCGCCTTCAATATAGGAAATCGGGTGCTTTGTCGGCAGCTGGCTGATAAAGCGCTTCCGTTCCGCTGCCCTTTCCTCATATTCCTCCGGCGGGTAAATGTTGGGATTATAATAAAAGACCGTAATCTCAAAATATTCTGACAAATACTCCAGTACATAGCTGCTGCAGGGTGCACAGCAGCTGTGCAGCAGAAGCTTCGGTACTTTTCCTTCCTTCGGAAGCCCTGCGATCAGCCGTTCCAGTTCTTTTTGATAATTTCTCTTATTTTCCAAGATTTCTATCCTTTCCTTCAAAGAAGCCTTCTTTTCAAAGCCGCTCACATTTTTCTACATTTTTCATAAGATAGTATATAAAAAAATCGAGGGTGTGTAAATATGATTCCAACTTTGGCACTGTCTGATGTTCATTATTCTTACCATGAATTGAGCGGGGAGACCAAAGCGCTTGAAAATATTTCATTTACGGTCGATCCCGGAGAATTTATTGCCATCGTAGGACCTTCCGGCTGCGGAAAATCCACGCTCCTGTCAATCATCGCCGGCCTGCTCCTTCCGAAAGAAGGCACTGTGCTGCTAAACGGGGCTCCCATTGCTGCCGCAAAATCCCGGATCGGCTATATGCTCCAGAAAGACCATCTTTTTGAGTGGCGTTCCATCTTAAGTAATGTCCTCTTGGGACTGGAAATCCGAAAAAATGTAACAGAAGAATCCCGCCAAAAAGCCTTTGATCTTTTAAAAACCTACGGCCTGGCAGAGTTTGCTTCTGCAAAACCCTCCCAGCTTTCCGGCGGAATGCGCCAGCGGGCCGCACTGATCCGGACTCTGGTGCTGGATCCGGAGCTTCTTCTTTTAGATGAACCCTTTTCTGCCCTGGATTACCAGACCCGTCTGAATGTTGCCGATGATATTTGGCAGATCATCAAGCAAGAGAAAAAAACTGCCATTTTGGTTACCCACGATCTTTCGGAAGCCGTTTCCATGGCAGACCGAATCCTTGTTTTAAGTTCCCGACCGGGACACATTCTTAAGGAAGTTCCTGTTGTCTTTAAGGATCTTCCGGCAGATTCTCCCATGAACCGCAGAAATGCCCGGGAATTTAAGTCCTATTTCAATCTTATCTGGAAGGAGTTGAACCCACATGCTGCGCAATGATCCTCCCCAAAATCCTTCCCAGGTTTCCGGTGTACAGCTGTCTTATCTTCGTTCCAGACAGCGGGAACAACAGCTGATCCGGCTTTGTCAGGTTCTGATCCTGATCATTTTTTTAAGTCTTTGGGAGTTGGCTGTTTCCCTTCACTGGATTGACGGTTTCATTTTCAGCAGTCCGACCCGGATTTTGAAAACCTTTTTTACCATGTGTCGGGACGGTTCCTTTTTTCTCCATCTTGGAACTACCCTGATGGAAGTTTTCATAAGTTTCCTGCTGATCCTTTTGATCGGTTACGGAACTGCCGTACTGCTCTGGTTTTTTCCAAAGCTGTCAAAAATCCTGGAACCCTACTTTGTCGTGCTGAACAGTCTTCCGAAATCCGCCCTGGCACCGCTTCTGATCGTCTGGCTGGGTGCTAATATCCGCACCATCATCGTTGCCGGGATTTCCGTTGCCGTATTTGGCACGATCCTGTCCCTTTATACGGCATTTACGGAATCTGATGCGGAAGATCAGTTACTGATTCTGACGCTCCATGGCACCAAGCGGCACATTCTCACAAAGGTACTGTTTCCTGCAACACTGCCGACACTCCTATCCCTGATGAAGGTCAATATCGGGCTTGCCCTGGTCGGTGTGATCATCGGCGAATTTCTCGCCGCAAGGCAGGGACTTGGTTTTTTAATTCTTTACGGCAGTCAAGTTTTCAAATTAGACTACGTTATTTTAGCCTTGGTTATTCTCTGTCTGGTCGCTGCCGCCCTCTACGGACTGATCGACCGGATTGAAAAGCTTTCCCGGCGGGGATAACTAAAAAGCAGCTGCGTATTCACGCAGCCGCCTACATAGCATTTCTATTTAATCACTTTAATCCAGCCTTCCGGTGCTTCGATGCGTCCCATCTGGATTCCTGTCAATGTATCATATAATTTCTTTGTGATCGGTCCCATCTCATTCATTCCGCTTGGGAAACAGATCTCATTTCCATGATCTACCACTTTTCCTACCGGTGAAATCACTGCTGCAGTACCGCAGAGACCGCACTCTGCCATATCCTTTAATTCAGATAATGCAACCTGTCTTTCCTCTACTTCCAGTCCCAGATATTCTTTTGCAACATACATCAGAGAACGGCGTGTAATGGACGGTAAGATTGTGCTTGATTTTGGTGTTACCACCTTGCCGTCTTTGGTCACAAAGAGGAAGTTTGCGCCACCGGTTTCTTCTACATAGGTTCTTGTTGCAGAATCCAGGTACATGTTTTCATCATAGCCCTGCTGATGAGCATCCACAATGGCATATAAGCTCATTGCATAATTCAGTCCCGCCTTAATGTGGCCGGTTCCATGGGGTGCCGCACGGTCATAATCACTAACACGGATTGTCAGCGGTTTTACGCCGCCTTTAAAGTAAGGACCTACCGGTGTAGTAAAGATACGGAACTGATATTCATCTGCCGGTTTTACACCAATAACCGGATTAGAGCCAAACATATAAGGTCTGATATACAAAGTTGCTCCGGAACCATATGGCGGAACATACGCTGCATTTGCTTCTACTACCTTACAAACTGCTTCCACAAACTGATCTTCCGGAAATACCGGCATCTGTAATCTTTCACAGCTATCCTTCATACGGGACGCATTGAGATCCGGACGGAAAGTTACGATGTGTCCGTCTTCCGTCGTATAGGCCTTCATCCCTTCAAAACAGGTCTGCGCATACTGTAAAACACCTGCACATTCGCTGATGGTCACAGTCGCATCGTCTGTCAAAACGCCTTCTTCCCACGCTCCATTTTTATAATTTGCGACAAATCTTTTGTCTGTCTGCACGTAGCCAAATCCTAAATTTCCCCAATCAATGTTTTTCTTTTCCATGATAAGCTGTCCTTTCTTCCTCTGCTTCCGTGTTTCTTTTCGCACGTTAAAGTTGCAACCCTTTACACTTTCACAGTTCAACAAGCGTAAACTAATTAAGTCAATCTTAACTCTGTAAAGTTTGTCAGTCAAGAAAAAAATTAAGCTTTTCCTAAGGATTCTTATCTGCTATAATCCTCTCTATGTAATAGACCGACCGGAGACAGTTATGGAAAATCGAAAGAAACTAAAAGACGAACAAATGCGTTCCATTTTATTTGAATATTATGAATCTAAGGGAAAACGGCTTCGCTTTTTTGAAGAATTTTGCTTTGGGCGAAAAACCAGAGCGGATGCCCTGCTTGTGACCGAACAGGAAATGATCGGATTTGAATTTAAAAGTGACAAAGACACTTTTATGCGGCTGGAACATCAGATCCATGATTACGAACGTTTCTGCGACCGCAGCTATCTTGTCACCGGACAAAAATACAGAGAAAAAGCTCCTCTGGAGATTCCGGAGCACTGGGGGCTTTACTGCATTTACTTGGACGATGAGGAAGTCCTTCAGCTGGAATGTATCCGCAAAGCACAGCCAAATCAAAAACGTATGCGGCTTCATAATCAGCTGCGTCTTTTGTGGCGGAGTGAACTCATTCCTCTCATCAGAAAGTACAAACTTGGCGGTGTCAGCGCCAAAAACAAGCTGGAACTGGTTCGTACTTTGGAGCATAATCTCGAAAAGGAGCTCCTTCATCAGGAGCTTTTAGAAACTCTGATCGAACGGGATTATACCCAATATGAAACTTAATTACGTTTGATCACTTCCGCAAGCAGTCCGCAGTAGATTTTTCTTCCCTGACCTGACAAATGGATCAGATCCTGAAAGTTTGCTGCATCGGTGTGATCAAAGGAAACCTCATCTGCGGAAAGATAGGAAACGCCCCTTTGCTCTGCCCACGCTTTCATTGCTTCATAAAGCTCTGTATAGGAGCCTTCTCTCGTATCCTTTAAAAGTTTTTCATACTTTGGTGTTTCTACAAATAACAGATTGATGTCATTTTGTTCTGCCAGTTCTGCAATCTGCTCATATCCTTCCAGCTGTTCCTCATACAATCCGTCCCTGACTCCCAGATCCATCTCGTCCAGTTCTTCTTTGGTCTTTCCAGCCAGCATCAGAAGGGAGCCGCCGTTTCTGAACTGAGACGCAACGATCCGCTCATTGACCGGATACATCAGAATCTGCTCATTATTTGCTGTCACAAACATTTCATAAAAATCCTTGATTCCTGCATCGCTGTAAGTTCTCATCAACTTCCACGCATCCATCTTAAATCCAAGATCCGTATCCAGAAACAGCTTGGTATCGCTGATCCATGGAACGGCAGTCAGTGTGTAAGCATAAAAATCCATGTAAAGATTTTTGATCTTCACTCCCTGTTCCAACAGATATTCCAGCTCTTTTGCCATAAATACCGGCTGATTGCCGTTGTAAGATAAAATGTAGACATTTCCGTCCAGCTGTTCCTCCAAAACATCAATATCCATTCCCTGGCGAAACATAGAAGAACCGATAAACAGGTGATCGATCTTTTCCATCTTCACTGCCGTCTGCATTCCGTAGGTTGTGCCGGAAAAAACAGTGCCATATTGATTTTTCAGAAGAACCGCAATTGCCACTGCCGCAAAAACGGCTGCCAATGTTCCTAAAAGTTTCTTCATGATTCCCTCTATATTTTCTTTGAAATCTCTTTAAAATTGTCCGTACAGGAAGCTGCTGCTGCCAAACTGTCCCAAAAGAAGGATCATTGCCAGCATTGCTCCGATCCAACCGTAGGAAGTTTTATGTCCCCGGCTTCTTCGTACCTCAAACACCGCCTGAAATAAAATGACCAGACAGCTGATCAGAAAATAGGCAGCACAGGTATTATCCCCTGTAAACGGCAGTAAAGAAGCAGTGATCAGATCTACCGAAAGCCCAAAATCCAGCACCATATGCCGGATCATCCCAAAAGCGGTTCCCAGATTCTCTGCCCGGAAAAAGATCCAGGTAAAGGAAACTCCGAAGAAGGTTCCAAAGATCTGCAGTCCCTTTTTCCATACCGAAGTTTCTTTCTCCTTCGGCATCGAAAACATATTCCAAATTCCATGAAGCAGCCCCCAAAATACAAAGCTTAAGCTGCTGCCATGCCAGATACCGCTGACCAGAAATACTGCCAGTGTATTGATATTTTTCCGCACCTTTCCTTTTCTGTTTCCACCCAGTGGGATATAGATATAATCCTTTAACCAGCCGGACAGGGAAATGTGCCAGCGGCTCCAGAATTCTTTGATGCTTCTGGAAAAATAAGGATAACAAAAGTTCTCTTTTGTCCGGATTCCAAACATGTTCGTCATACCGATGGCCATATCTGAATAACCGGAAAAGTCGCAATAAATCTGAATGGCGTAAAATCCCACCGCCATGATACCGGCCAGTGCCGGATAATCCAAAGGTGCCGAAAAAACGGTTCCCACATAAGCAGACAGCCGGTCTGCAATCACAAGCTTTTTAAAAACTCCGATCACGATCCGCTCCAGTCCTTCTGCTGCCAGCGTTTCGTCCATTTTGCAGCCATTTTTCAGCTGGGGCAGAAAATGCTCTGCTCTTTCGATGGGACCGCACAGGATCTGTGGAAAAAAGCCCACATACAATGCATAATATCCCAAATGAGTTTCCGCCTGGATCTTTCCGCTGTAAATATCCGCCAGATAGCTGATGATTTTAAAAGTATAGTAAGAAATCCCAAGAGGCATCGCCAGTTCAAGTACCCGGCTGCTGCTCCCTAAAAGCTTTCCGAAATTCTCCGCAAAAAATCCGAAATATTTAAACAGCATCAAAATACCCACAAGCAGACCTACGGTGCCTGCAAGATATCTGCGCTTTTTCTTTTTTTCTTCTGCTGCTTCGATCCTGCGTCCTGCAAAGTAAGAAATCCCGATGCTTCCGCCGATCAGAAACAGCATTTTCCAATCTGCACTCCCATAAAACAAAATGCTTGCTCCCAGCAGAACGCTCCATCGAAACTTCCCCGGGGTTATTTTATAAATTGCCAGGATCACTGCAAAAAAACACAGTGTATTCAAGGTTCCGGTCATAATCAATCTCCAATATTTATAATTCGTCAGCTTATTCTATCATGAATATTGGACAACTTCAAATTAAATTCTTTACATTTTCCAGATTTTGCGTTATAATGGAGAGCGCTTGAGAAAGCAAGCTGGAATGGCGCAGTCGGTAGCGCAACTGATTCGTAATCAGTAGGTCGTCGGTTCAAGTCCGATTTCCAGCTCTATTTTTTTGTCCAAAATCAGGATTTTCATCTATTAGCAACATGTGCCGCAAAGCGCACAAAAACACAAGAGGGAGCCGGCCGGTTCCCTCTTGTGTTTTCTATACTTACTGGCAAAGCTCTGCAACGATCTGGTTAATTACCTTACCGTCTGCTTTTCCTTTTAATTCACCCATGACATTTTTCATGATCATGCCTTTGTTCTTTGTTGCCACAACATCTGCAAATTTTTCCAGGATCAAAGCCTTTACTTCTTCTGCAGTCAGCATTTTCGGAGCGTATTCTTCGATCACTGCATAACGTTTCCGGTAGCTTTCCAAAAGTTCTGTTCTGTCAGCCGGACAGGTATCGATCTGTTCCTTTACACTTTTCATTTCTTTTAAAATGACTCTGTCAACCAGTTCCTCCGGAATCTCGTCTCTAACCTTTTCATCAATGGCAACCTTTTTCACTGCGCTGATCAGGGAAGAAATCGAATCCTTTCTTTCCTTATCTTTTGCTTTCATTGCCGCAACCATATCTTTCTGTAATGTTTCCAATTTCATGATCTGACATCACCTCCATAAGTATTTCCGAAGGATATTTTACACCCGGCATATAAAATTTGCAAGAAAATGGCTCTTTCCTGCCTTTACATTCTCGACCGGTACATATAAAATAAGAAAGAAAATACCAATGATTCGAGGAAACTTCATTATGAAAAACTTAAAATATCGGGCTTTGGCGCTGGATTTAGACGGTACTTTAACCGACAGCGACAAACGGATCCCTAAAGAAAACAAAGATGCCATTCAGAAAGCCATTGAACTGGGTGTCACTGTGATTCTTGCTTCCGGCCGTTCCACTCTCGGCATGACCGGTGTTGCAAAGGAACTGGGGCTGATGGAACAGGGCGGCATCATTGCAGCCTACAACGGCGGAAAGATCATTGACTGCAAAACGAACCACACCATTTTAGAGTATGAGCTGCCTCACCATCTTATTGGAGATCTTTGCCGGATCGCTGCCAAATATGGGGCAATTCCGGTCTGCTACAACGATACACAGGTTGTCAGCGAAAACGATTCTGATCCTTATGTTCTTTTAGAATGCAAATGCAACAGCACCACTGTTTTAAAAGTTGACAGTCTGCCGGATTATCTTGATTACCCGGTACCGAAAATCATGATCGCCGCTGATCATGAACAGCTTTTGAAGGTTCAGGCAGAAATTCGTGAAAATTATGGCGATCAGCTGGTGGCTGACTTTGCTACTCCTTATTTCCTGGACGTTTCAGTGATCGGTGTCAGCAAGGATCAGGCATTGGCAAAACTTTGCGAACATCTTAACATTACCTCCGAGGAAATGATGGTATGCGGAGATGGCTTAAATGATGTTCCTATGTTTGATTTTGCCGGACTCGCTGTAGGAATGAAAAACTCCTACCCGGAAGCTGCCGCACATGCCGATGTGATCGTGCCGTTCACCAATGATGAAGCCGGCGTAGCTTATGCAGTTAGAAAATACATTTTAGGGGAGGAACTGGAATGATCCGAATTCTTTTCATCTGTCATGGAAACATTTGCCGTTCCCCAATGGCAGAATTCATTTTAAAAGATATGATTGAAAAGCAAGGGCTGACAGACCGATTTGAAATCGCTTCTGCTGCCACCTCCACCGAAGAAATCTGGAATGGAAAAGGAAACCCGATCTATCCGCCTGCACAGGCTGAATTAAAAAAACACCGGATCGGCGGCACCGCCTATACTGATTTTTCCGGCAAACGTGCCCGTCAGGTAACCAGACAGGACTATCAAAACTATGACTATCTTCTCTGCGCCGATACCAACAATCTGCGCAACACCTTACGGATTACCGGACCGGATCATGAGCATAAGATCCACCTTCTGATGGATTTTGCAGGTTTCTCAGATTCCCATGCCAAACGGACTGAGGAAATCCCAAACAGCGGCCGAAGCATTGCTGATCCATGGTATACCGGGGATTTTTCCGTAACTTATCGGGATATCGTAGAAGGATGCGAAGGATTTATGAAGTGGCTGA
>CAZOJX010000064.1:0-10662 GCA_964580255.1 uncultured Lachnoclostridium sp.
ATACAGAAGGATTTGATGGCAGATAACTGTTCCGCTGTAATAGCTCCTTCGATCACATAAGTCACTGCTGTGGTGATCACCGGTTCTTCATCTTCTTTTAAAAACTTCACACACTGCACTGCAGAGTCTGCTCTCTGGTCAAACTGTCCAGGAAGGTATTCTACGCTGAAAACCTTTGCATTTTCAGCCATTTCAAAGCTTTCTTTATATAAAACGTCTACCGGAGGCTCTGAAAATACGGTGTTGCATGCTGCTTCAAACACTTCTTCTGAAATATTTTCCACATCATAACGGATCAGTACTCTGACTCCTGTTACCTCCTCAATTCCCAAATAACTTTTGATCTCACTATGTAATTCCTTTGCATTCACTGCAAATGCTGGTTTCTTTTCTACATAAATTCGTCTAACCTGACTCATTGTAGCCTCCTTACGTTTCATGGTCTTCCATTTACAGTCCTATCCTAGCACAAGTTTTCAAATTAGTACAATTAATATATTTAATCTTTTTCATAAGTTACATTAATGATTTTTCCAAGATTCCTCATTGCAATCTCCCAGTGCATCAGTTATTATATAATCAGAAGTAATAAGTCAATAAGGAGCGCTTATGATGGATATCAACTACGAGCTTTATAAAGTTTTTTATTATGTCGCAACCTCACTCAGCTTTTCAGAGGCTTCCAAACAGCTGTACATTTCTCAGTCAGCAGTCAGCCAGTCTATTAAAACACTGGAAAAACGTCTGAATCAGAACCTGTTTATCCGAAGCACCAAAAAGGTACGGTTAACTCCTGAAGGAGAAATTCTTCTTCGTCACATCGAACCGGCCATCAATCTGATTCAGCGTGGGGAAAACCAGATTGTCGAAGCAAACACTTTAGGCGGCGGTCAGCTGCGCATCGGTGCCAGCGACACGATCTGTCGATACTTTTTGGTTCCTTATCTGAACAAATTTCACAAGGCTTATCCGAATGTACACATTAAAGTAACCAATCAGACATCTCCGGGCTGTGTTGACCTTTTGGAAAACGGACAGGTAGATTTTATCGTCACCAATTATCCGAACTCCCGGATCAACAATACCAATCGGATCCATACCATAAAAAAATTTCAGGACGTATTTGCTGCAAACAGAAACTTTTTCAGTTTAGAAGGTCGGGAATTTTCCTTTGAAGAACTTTTAGATTATCCGATCCTTATGCTGGATCGTCAGAGTACTACCAGTGAATTTCTGCATCACCTGTTTTTACAGCATGAATTAGATCTGGTTCCGGAAATCGAGCTGAGCAGTAATGACCTGCTTTTAGACCTTGCCAATATCGGTCTCGGTATCGCTTTCATTCCGGATTATCTGCTGACGAAGGATCGTCCGGATATGTATCCGCTGAAATTAAAAGAAGCACTTCCGGAGCGTGAGATCGTGATCGTTACCAGCGATCCGATGCCTTTAAGCCCGGCAGCAAGAGAATTTATCAAATTCTTTCAGGAGACCTAAGTCTCCCAAAAGTTTTTTAACACTTCCGACAGAGCTTCCGCTTTGCCAAAGACAGGCTGTTTCCATTCCCTTGGGAACAGCCTTTGATATTCTGTCCGAATAAATCGTTCATCAAGCAGCAGCACACAGCCTTTGTCCGAAGCCGTCCGGATCACCCGGCCTGCTGACTGGAGCACTTTATTCATACCCGGATAAAGATAAGCATAATCAAATCCTCCCAGTCCCCGCTCATCAAAATACTGTTTCAGAATCTCCCGCTCTGTACAGACCTTTGGAAGTCCGGTTCCCACAATGATGGCTCCGATCAGTTTTTCCTCTGTCAGATCGATCCCTTCAGAAAAAATACCTCCCATAACACAAAATCCCAGTAATGGCTTCTCACTGTTTTCAAATTCCGCCAAAAACTGTTCCCTTTCTTCCTCCGTCATGTTCATGTTCTGCTTTCTGCAGATACATTCCCCGGCTGTATCAGAATCCTCAAAAATGTCATAAACACTTTCCAGCATTTCATAGGAAGGAAAGAACACCAGATAATTTCCTTTGCGGCTCTTTATGGTTTTCTCCAGATACCCGCTGATCTTTTCGTATTCCCGCTGTCCCCTGCGGGTATATTTGCTGGTCACGTCTGTTCCTACAAATACCAGCTGATTTTCCGGCGGAAAACAGGAGGTCGCATAAACCGCATAATCTTCCGTATCACCGCTGAGCAGTTCCTTATAATACTGAATCGGCAAAAAAGTCGCTGAGAAAAAGATACAGCCGCGACCATGCTGTAAATACTCTTTCAGACGGTTGGCAGGGTGTATACAGAACAAATGGACGTAAAACCGGCCATCCCTGCGAAGCCGGGCATAGATCGTGTAGCTTTCGTCCAGCACTTCGTAGGTATTCAGAAAAGTACGAAGATTCAGATAAAATTCTGTTACTGCTTTTTTCAACTCCGGTTCTTCTGCAGTCTCCAGATATTCCTGAATCTCACCGGACAGCCGCAGAAGCTGCAGATATAAACTATTCACGTCCTTCAGGATCTCATAATCCTGACACTCTCTTTTTAACTCCAACAGCTGGGAATTGCTCTTTGTCAGCTGTTTTTCTACTTTAGGTGCTTTTCCCTTCAGCAGCTTTTTCAGTTCCAGAAAATCCTCTTTGCAGATGGAAGCACTGTACATGGTTCGTGCTCTCTCTACCAGATTGTGGGCTTCGTCTATCAAAAACACATAATCTTCCTTTGTCCCTTCGTAAAAGAACCGCTTTAAATGTGCTCTCGGATCAAATGCATAGTTATAATCACAAATAACCAAATCTACCCAGGTAGATACGTCCAGACTCAGTTCAAACGGACAAACATTCCATTCTCTGGCATGATCGCAAAGATCCTCCTTTGTCAACTGATCCTTTTCGGTATTTAAAAGTGCAAATACCGCATCATTGATCCTGTCAAAATGTCCTCTGGCATAAGGACAGGCTTCCGGATTACAGTTTACTTCCTCACAAAAACACATTTTTTCCTTTGCTGTCAGCAGTACGGATTTTATGCGAAGATCCTGTTTTCTCAAAAGATCCATACAGTTTGCCGCCACTGTTCTTGTAATGGTCTTTGCCGTAAGATAAAAGATCTTATCACTCAAACCCTCTCCCATTGCCTTTACAGACGGAAACAGGGTTGCCAATGTTTTTCCGGTTCCTGTCGGAGCCTGAATGAACAGCCGTTTTTCCCGCAGGATACTGCGGTATACACTGCCAGCCAGCTCTCTTTGTCCTTCACGATATTCATAAGGAAACTGAAGCTGTTTGATACAGGCATTGCGAAGCTTTTTCCATTCATAACGAAACTCCGCCCATTTTTTATATTCCAAAATGAGTCCTTCAAACCAGACGGTCAGCTCCTCCATAGTATAAAGTTCCCGAAAATAGAGTTTCTGCTCCGTATCCAGATTCACATAGGTCATCTGCACCTTCATTTCCTGCTTTTGATTCTGCAAACCATAAATGTAGGCATAGCATTTCGCCTGTGCCAGATGAACCGGTACCGGTGCTTTCAGACGTTCCAGGCTTTGATAGATTCCCTTGATTTCATCGATCGTTACCGGATCTGTGTCGATCACACCATCTGCACGCCCTTCCACCTGGAGATCAAACAATTCCATAGAGATCTGATGCTTTAAGGTTACCTCCGCATGGTACTCTGAGCCCATGCTTTTCTGGATCTTCCGGTGAATTCTGGCGCCTGCCAGCATACTTTCCGCATCTTTTCTGCCGCCGGTACGATTGTCGATATCCCCTGACCGAAGGATAAATTCCACCAGTTCCCGCACTGAAATCTTCAGAAGTTCCCGTTCCATTGTCCTAACCGCCTTTACTCCTTGAATTCATTCATTTTATCACGGAATTTCAGAGGCAACAACTGCTTTTGCAATGCTTCATTTTTTCTCGCTTCGATGGCAATGCTTTTAGTAAATGCACGCCACATTTCCTGATAATCATCCTCCTCTACAGACAACTGATTTTTTATATCTTCCCGCATGTGATGGTCTTCCAGGACTACCCAGCCCTTTCCTGCTCTGTGGATCGCAAGCCTTTCCCTTCTTTCATCATAAATAATCCAGTTTTCTTCCGGATAACGATTGGCAAAGTGAGGTGCGATCAATGACAGCACTTCATTTTCCGGGTGGAAATCCGCATACAGGATTCCTCCGGAAAGCTCTGTAAAACGCAAAAAACCCATATACCGATGAGCTTCATTCCAGGTTTTTTTAGCAAGTTCCGACACAGTGCAGACATAATCCTTTGTCAGACAGTTCATAACCTTCTGCTTTTTCGGCAAATGAAGCCCCAAAACAACGGTTTTGAAGATTGCATTCGCCTTACGGCGATCCCAGCTTAATGCAGCCCTGCAAATGTTTTCATAAGCTTCCAGCCCCAGCTCCCGCCGAATGGTCCGAAGTACCTTCCCGGATTTTTCCTGATCCGGCACCACCTCCCGATATTCCGCAAAAAGCTCCGGATCGTCTGTTCCTTCTATCTGAAGTTTTACATGATCATAGCCCAGCCTGCTGGCGTAAGCATCATACACACCGGTCAAAATGCCGTCCAGACTGTCCTTGCATAAAAAGATTGTCATCGAACAATGATAGCTGCTGATAGGTTACATTTTCTGTCAGATGCCCCGGCAGCTTCTCCTTTACTCCTAATAATTGTCTTGTGATAAAATTCTCCTCCATCTTCAGAGGATAGATCTGCTTTCCTTTACAGGTAATAAAATAAATAGCTCGTTTCAATACCACACCAATCCGTTTCAGATCTGAAAAATCCAAAGTTCCCGTCCGCCGGGCCTTTATAATCCGCTGAGCAGACCTGTTTCCAATCCCCGGGACCCGCAGGAGCATATGATAATCTGCACTGTTAATCTCCACTGGAAAACACTCCAAATGTCGCAGCGCCCAGTCACACTTCGGGTCAAAATAGATGTTAAAATTCGGATTTTTTTCGTCCAGCAGCTCTTTTGCCTCAAACTCGTAAAACCGAAGCAGCCAATCCGCCTGATACAGACGATGTTCCCGAAGAAGTGGAGGTCCTTCTGTGGTGGCAGGGAGCTGCTTTTCCTGATTGACATTCACAAAAGCTGAATAAAATACCCTTTTCAAATCAAATTTCTGATAAAGACTCTCCGCCACAGAAACGATCTCCAGATCCGATTCCCTTGTAGCTCCGATGATCATCTGGGTACTCTGTCCCGCAGGGACAAACTTTGGCGCGCTCCGATAAAGCATCAGTTCGTTTTTATTTTCCTCCCGGCGAAGCTGTACCTGACGCATCGGTGTCAAGATCGCCTTTCTGCTTTTGTTCGGTGCCAGCATCTTCAGACCTTCTGCAGTGGGAAGTTCTAAATTCACGCTCATACGGTCTGCATAAAAGCCTGCCAGTTCAATCAACCGCTCATCTGCTCCCGGAATGGCTTTCACATGGATATAACCGTGAAAATGATAGGTTTCCCGCAAAAGCTTTAAGGTTCTGCAGATTAGTTCCATCGTATAATCCGGACTTTTTAAAATTCCGGAGCTTAAAAATAAACCTTCGATATAATTTCGCCGGTAAAATCCGATCACCAGTTCACAGACCTCCTCTGGTGTAAAACTGGTACGCACCACATCATTAGACACCCGGTTAATACAATATTTGCAGTTATAGATACATTCATTGGTAAAGAGAATCTTCAAAAGAGAAATACATCTGCCGTCCGCCGAAAAACTGTGACAGATTCCTGCCTCGATGGAATTTCCAATACCGGAACCCGGATTGTTCTTTGCCACACCGCTGGAGGTGCATGCCACATCATATTTTGCCGCATCAGAAAGAATCTTTAGTTTTTCCATCAGCGGAAGCTCTACAGATACTTTTTTCACCTGAATCCTCTGACTTTCCTGACCTATGATCAATTCCTCCATTTTTTACCTCCATTCGAACTGATGTTCGTTTTTCTTATCTTATCACAGGAAAAAGGAAAAGACAAGACAAAAAAGGAGAGCTCCTGCGAGCTCTCCCAATTACCAAAGGCCAATTATCATTTTGCTGTGTCTGTACCGCAGCCACCCTGTTTTCTCTTTGCGCATTCCGTCGCATGAGGGCACCCAATGCATGTTACTCCACGTTTCTTTTCACGTCTGATATAGACACAGGCTGCACCGACGATGACCACAACGATCAACAGTGCGATAAAATCAACTGCCATACTGACCACTTCCTTTTTATGTATTAGTTTTTCAATGCATATTCTGCATCAAATTTCTTTTCCTGTTTCTTAATAATATATATCACAACTGCAACGATTGCAATAACTGCGATCAGACCAGGAACAAATCCGGAACCTACGGTTCCTTCTGTAATGAGTGTACCGATCTGGTATACAAGGAATGCTATTGTGTAACCGGTTGCAAACTGTAATGCAACACCGCCCCAGAACCATTTACGGTCTTTCATTTCAGAGTTCATTGCGCCCAATGCTGCGAAGCATGGCGGTGTATAAAGGTTAAACATTAAGCATGCAAGTGCTGCTGCTTTTGTGACTCCAAAGATTGCTGCAACTTCTGTTGCGCCGCCCATTAAAGCGAATTCATCTGTATCGATGAAGGAAGTTACACCGTAAACAACCGCTAAAGTACCAACAACGTTTTCTTTTGCAATGAAGCCTGTCACTGCAGCTGCTGCCATCTGCCATACACCGAATCCCAGCGGAATCATTAAAACTGCGATGGGAGATGCGATAGAAGCAAGAATAGAGGTGCTTTCCATTCCTTCCTCCACCAGCTGTAACTGCCAATTGAAGGACTGCATGATCTGTACAACCGTGTTGCAAACAAGAATGATCGTTCCTGCTTTTACGATATATGCTTTACCGCGTTCCATCATAGAGAAGAATGCTCTCTTCATGCTTGGGATCTTATATTCCGGAAGTTCCATGATAAAGAAAGATTTTCTGTATTTGTAGCCTGTAACCTTCTTTACGAGCAATGCACCGAAGAAGATTAAAAGGATTCCTACGAAATACATCATCGGACCTACCCAGGAAGCATCTGCGAAGAATACACCTGCAAATAATGCGATTACCGGTAATTTTGCACCGCATGGCATAAATGGTGTAAGCATTGCAGTTGCACGGCGTTCTCTTTCGTTACGAATCGTACGGCAAGCCATGATACCCGGAATTGCACAACCGGTACCGATCACCATCGGGATTACGGATTTACCGGAAAGACCTACACGTTTGAAGATTGGGTCCATAACAACGCTGACACGAGCCATGTAACCGCAGTCTTCCAGTAATGCAATGAGGAAATACATTACCATTACCAAAGGAAGGAATCCTACAACGGCACCAACACCGCCGATGATCCCATCTACCAGCAACGCCTGAACAAACGGAGATGCACCTTCTACAAGTCCTGCTACCCATTCCTGGAAGGTTTCGATCCAGCCAACCAGCCAGTCAGCAATCCAGGTACCTACCGTAGACTGGGAAATATAAAATACGAGGAACATGATCACTGCGAAGATCGGGATTCCGAGCCATTTGTTTGTCAGAACTGCATCGATCTTATCCTGTGAGTTTGTGTCCTTTGTCAATACTTTACGGTTTTCTACTTCTGCAACAATCTTATTTACAAATTCAAAACGAGCTCTGTCAGCAGCCTGCACTGCTTCCTTGCTGTGAAGATCAATGTTTCCCTGAGAGTAAGGTGCTTTCTGTCCCTTTCCTTCCAGAGCTGCTGCAGCTTTAACTACCTGTGCAAGGCCTGCATCACGGTTTACGGTAGAAACGGTCTGAACGACCGGACAGCCTAATTTTGCGGATAATTTTTCCACATCGATCACTGTTTCCTTTTTTGCATTGATATCACTTTTATTTAATGCAACAACAACCGGTATTCCCAGTTCTAAAAGCTGTGTCGTAAAGAATAAGCTTCTGCTTAAGTTTGTCGCATCTACGATATTGATGATCGCATCCGGATGTTCATTTTTTACATAACCGCTGGTGATGCTTTCTTCTGATGTAAATGGTGACATAGAATAAGCACCCGGTAAGTCCACTGCAATCAATGTCTCCCCGTCATAATAACTCTTTTTGATCGGATTTTCTTTTTTGTCAACGGTAACACCTGCCCAGTTACCAACACGCTCGCTTCTTCCTGTCAGCGCATTGTACATTGTCGTTTTACCGCTGTTCGGATTTCCTGCTAAAGCAATTCTCATAACCTAATTCCTCCTTGAATTCTGTTTTACAAACCCTAATTCGCCTCTAACAGTAGGTAGCCTCAACTAACCATCAGTCAAAAAACAATGAGAATCCATTGTTGAATTCTCATGTTTATGAAACAATGATTGCCTCGGCCAGCTGATGATCGATGTTATACCTGCCATCTTTGATTGCAACCACGCAGCCGCCTTTCAAATGGGAAACCACTGTAATCGGTTCGCCGCTATAGCAGCCTAACGTAAAGAGAAAATCGTCCAGTTCTTCATCATCTGTACAGATTTCTTTTACGATATATTCTCTGCCTTCCTGTGCTTCTGCTAAATTCATATCTGCCTCCTAGTGTTGGACAATGATTAGTTCTAACTAATTCATCGAATATAGTAACACTAGACTAACTGAATGTCAAGCAGACTAACTCGTTTTTTTAGAAATTTTTTCCAAAACGATATTCTGTTTCTGTATGGAAGCGTTCTCCTGCCTTCAAAAGAGCACTTGGGAAGTTGTCATGATGCATGGCATCCGGGAACTGCTGGGTTTCAAAAGCAACCGCACTTCTGTTTGGATAGCTGCGCCCTCTTTTTCCCGGCTTATCATTCAGAAAATTGCCTGTATAAATCTGTATTCCCGGATAATCTGTAAAAATTTCCATCACAATCCCGGATTCTTTGGAGGTTACCCTTGCAACCGGCTCATTTTCATCGTGTGCATTCAGCACAAAATTGTGATCGTAACCGCCGCCGATGATCAGTGCTTCTTCCTCTTTTCCGATATCCTGTCCCAGCGGTTTCTGCGTTCTAAAATCCATGGCAGTTCCTGTCACATCTAAAATCTCCCCTGTGGAGATCATTTCCCCATTCACTCTGGTAAATGCATCAGCTCCCAGCCACAGTTCCTGCTCAAGAATGCTGTCAGATTTTTCTCCGTCCAGATTAAAATAGCTGTGATTGGTCATGGAAACAAAGGTATCCTGATCAGAAACACCGTCATAAATGATCTTTAAGCCGTTTTTCTCCGTCAGTGTATAGGTCACACTAATGGAAAAGTTTCCCGGAAGTCCCTGATCCCCGTCCGGACTGACAATGGAAAATTTCACTGCATTTTCCAGAATTTCCGCATCCCACATGCGCACATGATAGCAGTTTGATCCGCTGTGAAGACAATTTGTCCGCTCATTAACCTCCATCGGATAATCCACACCGTTTACGGTAACCACCGCTCCGCCTACACGATTGGCAATTCTTCCCACCGTTGCACCAAAAAACGGACCGTTGTCGATCTCATATTCTCCTACAGTATCATAACCCCAGACCACATCTCTTAAATTGCCCTTCTGATCCGGCACATATAAGGAATGTAAAGTTGCTCCAAAATCGGTCACCACCGCCTTCATTCCAGACTGATTGGTGATCTCATATAAAAAGCTCTGCTCTCCTTTTGAATTTTTTCCAAATTCTCTTTTTGTTACTGCCATATTCCCTTCTCCTTTATCTTACCTTAATTTTTGACAAAACCGTTCCAATGCTTTCCCTGATGCAAAGTGTCGCATGTACGTCCGCTGAAGTTGCGCTTTTATTCAGCAATACCAGATGATCCCCGCCAAAATAGCGGATCATACCCGCTGCGGGATATACCACCAGAGAGGTTCCCCCAATGATCAGCAGATCCGCTTTCCTGATCTGATCGATCGCCTCACTCATCACCTGATCGTCCAGCCCTTCCTCATAAAGGACAACATCCGGTTTTATCACACCTCCGCATTCACAAGTCGGAATTCCGCTGCTGTGCAGAATTTCCTCCGCAGTATGAAATTTTCCGCATCTCATACAATAGTTCCGAAGCACGGATCCATGAAGCTCCAGCACATTTTTACTCCCTGCCTTCTGGTGCAGCCCATCAATATTCTGGGTTACCACTGCTGTCAGCTTTCCTGCCTTTTCCAGCTCTGCCAGTTTTTTGTGTGCCGCATTCGGTTCTGCGTCCAGACACAGCATTTTTGCCCGGTAAAAACGGTAAAACTCCTCCGTCTTTCTCATAAAAAAGCTATGACTTAAGATGGTTTCCGGAGGATAAGCATATTCCTGATGGTAGAGTCCGTCGGTACTTCGAAAATCCGGAATCCCGCTCTCTGTAGACACTCCTGCGCCGCCAAAAAACACAACACGTTTACTTTCATCGATCAATTCCTGTAATTTTTCTATCTCAGACATTTTTTCCGCTCCTTCCCTAGGATCCTGTCTTTCTTTCTATGATACAATATTGAAAGAAAATTTGCGAGGAGAATTTAAAATACCAGAGCCAACATCCAAGCCACTTAGTATTTTTGTGCAGAAAAAAAGCTCTTGATTCCTCAAGAGCTTTCAGAGCGATAGACGGGACTCGAACCCGCGACCCCAACCTTGGCAAGGTTGTACTCC
>CAZOJX010000065.1:0-10516 GCA_964580255.1 uncultured Lachnoclostridium sp.
CGTCAAGTGTCATCTGATCGCCTGTGTAAGCGTGGATTGTGCACATGATACCAGTTTTGATTGGTGCTAAGTCGTTAAGTGCTTTAGCCATTGGTGCTAAGCAGTTTGTTGTACAAGAAGCTGCAGAAATGATCTGATCATCTGCTGTAAGTTTGTCATGGTTTACATTGTAAACGATTGTAGGAAGGTCGTTTCCTGCTGGTGCAGAGATAACAACATATTTAGCGCCTGCATCGATGTGTGCCTGAGCTTTTGCTTTAGATGTGTAGAAACCTGTACATTCAAGAACTACGTCAACACCGATTTCTCCCCAAGGAAGTTCAGCTGCGTTAGCTTTTGCATAAATTTTGATTTCTTTTCCATCAACTGTGATAGAATCTTCGCCAGCAACAACTTTGTCACAAAGAGCATATCTGCCCTGTGTAGAGTCGTATTTTAATAAGTGAGCTAACATGTCTGGGCTTGTTAAGTCGTTGATTGCAACGATTTCAAATCCTTCAGCTCCGAACATCTGTCTGAATGCAAGACGTCCGATACGTCCAAAACCATTAATTGCTACTTTAACTGCCATGATTTTCATCCTCCTGAAATTTAAATTGTGCATAAAAGTAATTTCTTGGGATTTGTGTTAATTTAATCCCAATCTGCATATATTGTACATAATCCAGTACAAAAATTCAAGTACTATTTTCGTAAAAAATGTTATTTATTTAACATAATTTTTGTTTACTTCGACAAATATTTTTCGTATAGTAATACTAACTAGAAATCTAAAGAAAACTTGAAAGTTTGAGGTACCTTATGATCATCGGTGATTATCACAACCATACCAGCTTTTCTGCGGACTGTGATGCTTCCGGAGAAAGTATGATCGAACAGGCCATTTCCCTTGGTCTCTCCTATCTTTGCATCACAGATCACATGGATCCCGAAATGAATTTTCCCGGTCTTGATTTTACCTTCAATCTGCAGGAATATTTTCAGAAGCACCAGGAGTGGAAGGATCGCTATGGCAAACAGATCTGTCTTCTGACAGGCATCGAGCTTGGTCTCCAGCCTCATATCGGTAATATTCTTTCTGAGATTATATCTGCAGGAGCTTTTGATTTTGTAATCGGTTCCGCTCATGTCTGTGACGGAATGGATCCTTATTTTCCGGAATATTGGATCGGCAAATCCGAAACCGCAGCGACCAGACGCTATTTTGAATATATCCTGGAATGTATTCAGGCATTCGACGACATCGACACGCTCGGTCATCTGGACTACATCGTTCGATATGGTCCCACAAAAGCTGAAAATTATTCCTATCAGATTTATAAGGAAATCATTGATGAAATCTTAAAAACACTGATTTCCAAAAATATCGGTCTGGAATTGAACACAGCCGGACTCAAATACGGTCTCGGTTTTGCTCACCCGCACCTTGATGTTTTAAAACGCTATCGGGAGCTGGGCGGTGAACTCCTTACCATCGGTTCCGACGGACACCGACCGGAGCATTTGGCTTATGATTTTCAGAAAGTGCCGGAAATCCTACAGGCCGCCGGATTTTCCCATTATACGATCTTCCGAAACCGAATACCGGAATTTATCAGCCTCACTTAAAAAAAGGTGTCAGTCAGGAAACTTAAAGTTTCCGGCTGACACCTTTTTTAAAGCTTTTATTGATTATCCGCTTATTCTTCGCATTTCTTCTGCAGTACTGCATTTAACAGGATTCCCGTCAAAGCTCCCACTGCAATTCCGGAGAAGCTGAAGGTTACTCCGCCAATCGCAAATACGATCGCTCCTGCTGCGCTGTAATTGATTCCGATGGAAAGAACCAGGATCAATGCTGCAATGATCACATTGGCTGAATTTGCAAAATCCACCTGATTTTCTACAACGTTTCTGACTCCGACAGCAGAGATCATTCCATAAAGGATCAGGGAAATTCCTCCAACGGTTGCGGAAGGCATTACCTGAATCAAAGCTGCAAACTTTGGACAGAAAGAAAGAATGACTGCAAAAACTGCTGCCAGTCTTACAACCTTCGGATCATACACCTTGGAAAGATTCAACACACCGGTATTTTCTCCATAGGTCGTATTTGCCGGAGCACCGAATACAGATGCAACGATGGTTGCAAGTCCGTCTCCCAAAAGGGTTCTGTGAAGTCCCGGATCTTTAATGTAGTTGATTCCGGTCGTGGAAGAAATCGCTGATATGTCGCCGATGTGCTCCACGATCGTTGCAAGTGCCAGGGGCATGATCGTGATCACTGCTGTCACCAGAAGAACCGGATCAAAATTTTCATTAAAAAGTCCTAAGATTGTCATTTCCTTACGGATTGGGAAGCCGATCCAGGCTGCCTGTTCTACTGCTGTAAAATCCACCTCTCCCATAAAGATTGCTGCCACATAGGATACCACAACACCGATCAGAATCGGTACAATCTTGATCATTCCTTTTCCGTAAATGTTGCAAATGATTACTGCAACGATCGCAATCACCGCGATCAGCCAGTTGGTAGAGCAGTTATCAATGGCAGATTTGGACAAAGTAAGGCCGATCGCTATGATAATTGGTCCAGTAACGATCGGCGGAAAATACTTCATTATTTTTTTTACTGAAAAAACTTTGATCAATGCTGCCATTACCAAATATAACACTCCGGCACAAGCAACACCAAAACAAGCATATGGAATCATTTCTACATTGCTGCTTCCATCTGCCAAAACCGGTGCGATTGCTGCATAGCCACCTAAAAATGCGAAAGATGAACCTAAAAATGCAGGCACCTTTCCCTTTGTGAGCATATGGAACAATAAAGTTCCCAGACCCGCAAATAAAAGTGTGGTAGATACGTCCAGTCCTGTCAAAAGCGGTACCAGTACCGTTGCTCCAAACATGGCAAACAAATGTTGTACACCAAGAACCAGCGTTTTTCCGGTACCCAGTTCTTTTACGTCATAAATTGCTTCCTGTTTTTTCTGAGTCATTTTTCCCTCCTGAAATTCATTTTCTAAATTTTTACATTCCAGGAGATTATATCATATATTTTTCAAAAATCCACTAAAAATATGTCAGTTTTCGACATTCCCCATGATCGTTCCGCCTCCGAGGACGATATCTCCGTCATAAAATACAACGGCCTGCCCCGGTGTGATCGCTCTGACCGGTTCCGGGAAAGTACATCTTACCAGATCCTCCCCGACCTTTTCTACGATACAGTCGGCTCCTTTGTGATTATAGCGGATTTTGGCCGTTACCCGGATCGTATCCTCCGGCGGTTCAATTCCCATCCAGTTCAGCCGGTTGGCATATAGAACATTTCCAAAAACATCGGTTCCTTCCCCGATCACAACTTCATTAGTCTTTGCACGAAGCTCCGTTACAAACACCCGTCGTCCCATCGGAAGATCCAGACCTTTTCGCTGACCTACGGTATAATGAATGATTCCCTTATGTTTTCCGAGAACATTTCCTTCCCGATCCACAAAATTTCCTTCCGGAATCTTTTTTCCGATACTCTGCTCGATAAATCCGGCATAATCATCATCCGGCACAAAACAGATTTCCTGACTGTCCGGCTTATTTGCCACACGAAGTCCGATTTCTTCTGCAATCTTACGGATTTCTTCTTTTTCATAGGCTCCGCAAGGCATCAGTGTGTGGGACAGCTGCTCCTGGGTCAGATTGTACAGTGCGTAGGTCTGATCTTTTGCATCGGTTTTTGATTTTTTCAATGCATATCTTCCATTAGGAAGCTGCACCACTGATGCATAGTGTCCTGTTGCGATATAGTCTGCCCCAATGTCCATACTCCGTTTTAAAAGGCTTTCCCATTTTACATAGCGATTGCATGCAATGCACGGATTCGGGGTACGTCCGTTGACATATTCCTCCACAAAGTAATCCATAACATTTTCTTTAAATTCCTTTTTGAAGTTCATCACATAGTACGGAATTCCCAACTGGGCAGCCACACGTCTTGCGTCATCAACCGCTGACAGACCGCAGCATCCGCCGTTTTCTTCCTGTACGGTTTCTTCCTCGTCCTGCCAGATCTGCATGGTCACACCAATGACCTCATATCCCTGCTTTTTTAAGAGATATGCCGCAACGGAGGAGTCAACTCCGCCGGACATTCCCACGACAACTTTTTTTCCTGCCATAAATTAGTATTCTTCGCTTTCCTCTTCTTCGCCTTCATGAATGTCAGACTTTGGTTTTTCCAGTCCTTCAATCTTGATACCGTTCTTTTCTGCATAATCCCAAAGTGCTGCATGAATTGCTTCTTCTGCAAGAAGGGAACAATGCACTTTTACTGGCGGAAGACCATCTAAAGCATCCATTACCGCTTTGTTCGTTACTTCTAATGCTTCGTAGATTGTCTTTCCGATTACAAGCTCTGTTGCCATACTGGAGGTTGCAACTGCTGCACCACATCCGAAAGTTTTAAATTTACAGTCGCGGATCACCTGGTTTTCATCAATATCCAGGAAAATTCTCATAATATCACCGCATTTTGCATTTCCTACAGTACCTACGCCGCTGGCGTTTTCAATTTCTCCTACATTTCTCGGGTTTTTAAAATGATCCATTACTTTATCGCTATACATGTTAATTTCTCTCCTAACGTATTATTTCTGTTTTTTCATAAAGTCTTCATATAATGGAGACATATCTCTCAAGCGGGCTACAATCTCTTTTACCTTATCCACTACAAAGTCGATATCTTCTTTTGTTGTTTCATCACTCAATGTCAGTCGTAAGGAACCATGAGCAATTTCATGAGGAAGACCGATTGCCAAAAGAACATGAGAAGGATCTAAAGATCCTGAAGTACAGGCAGAACCTGAGGAACCACAGATTCCTTCCATATCCAGCATGATCAGAAGGGATTCTCCTTCAATAAACTGGAAACTGAAGTTCGCATTGTTCGGCAGTCGATCGGTTCGATGTCCGTTCAGTCTGGTGTATGGAACCTCTTTTAATACTCTGTCAATCAGGTAATCTCTCAGTTCTTTTTCCTTTTCCGTACGTTCCTTCATGGTTCGCACTGCACGTTCCGTGGCTGCGCCGTAACCTACGATCGCCGGAATATTTTCTGTTCCTGCACGACGTTTTCTTTCCTGTGCGCCGCCATGAACAAAGGATCTGATCTTCACACCTTTTCTGATATAAAGGAAACCGATTCCTTTCGGTCCATTTAATTTGTGACCGCTGGAGCTTAACATATCAATATTCAACTCGTTTACATCGATCGGCACCTGTCCGAAAGCCTGTACGGCATCTGTATGAAATAAAATCCCGTTTTCTTTTGCGATCTCACCGATTTCTTTGATCGGCTGCATTGTACCGATCTCATTGTTTGCAAACATTACTGAGATCAGGATCGTTTCCGGGCGAATCGCTGCTTTTAATTCATCTAATTTTACAACACCGTTCTCATCGACGTTCAGATAAGTGACTTCAAATCCATTTTTTTCAAGCCACTGTGCTGTATGAAGAATGGCGTGATGTTCGATCTTTGTTGTAATGATATGATTTCCTTTGGCTTTGTAAGCTTCTGCTGTCGCTTTTAATGCCCAGTTGTCCGCTTCACTTCCGCCTGCAGTAAAATAGATCTCATTTGCATTGGCTCCCAAAGCATCTGCAATGGTCTCACGGGCTTTTGCCATCGCTTCTTTACTGTTTCCGGCAAACCCATAAACGCTGGAGGCATTTCCGTAAAACTCGGTAAAATACGGAAGCATTGCTTCTACAACCTCCGGTGCAGTCTTTGTTGTCGCTGCATTATCCAAATAAATCATTTTTCCCATAACTTTCCACCTCTAATTTTTACATGCACCGGAACCTAATTCCGATGTATTCTCGCTTTCGCTCTCTCTGATCAGTTCTTCCAGATTCATTCCGTCTACTGTTTGATTGATACTTTCATTAATCCTTTGCCACACATATTTTGTGACACAGCCTCCGGAAGAAACGCACCCGGAAGCACCCGGAAGTCCTGCGCAATCCACCGGATCCAAACTTCCCTCCAGTGCCCGCAAAATATCACCAACGGATATTTCACTTGCCGGTTTTGCCAGCATATAGCCCCCTCCGGCTCCCCGCACGCTTGAGATCATTCCTGCTTTTCTCAGCTTTGGAATGAGCTGTTCCAAGTAGCTTTCGGAAATCTTTTGACGGGCTGCGATACTTGCAATGGAAACTGCTTCCTCTTTACTGTGAATTGCCAGATCGATCATGGCGCGAAGTCCATATCTTCCTTTCGTTGACAGCTTCATAAGCATCCCTCTTTTATTCCGACTGTTTTTGTCGGATTTTTTCTAATAAAGATATTAAACCTATGTATCCGTTCTGTCAAGTTTTCCTTTTGAATATATTGAAAAAAAAGATGGAAATGAAATGAATTTTAAAAGCACTCTTTTTCGCGGAACCCTTCTTCTGACAGCCGCCGGACTGATCAGCCGCATTTTGGGTTTCTTCTATAGAATATTCCTGGCAAATGTGATCGGTGCAGAAGGATTGGGAATTTATCAAATGATCTTTCCCATTTATTCCGTCTGCTTTTCCCTCTGTGCCTCCGGAATCGAGACTGCCATTTCCAAACTGACTGCCGAAAAATGTGCATTTGGAAAGCCCGCAGAAGCCTACGGCATTTTAAAAACCGGACTTTTTCTGACCCTGACCCTTTCCCTTGGCTGTTCCCTTCTGATCTATCAGTATGCCCAGGTACTGGCCGATGTATTCCTTAAAGAGTCCCGCTGCGCTTCGCTTTTACGAATCCTGGCACTGACCATTCCCTTTGGAACCACCCAGTCCTGTATCTGTGGCTATTATCTTGGAATCCATCAGGCAAAGGTGCCTTCTGCCGCCCAGCTCATTGAACAGGTTCTTCGCATTGGCTGTGTTTTCTTTCTATATCATTTATACCTGACCAACCGACTGGAGATTACTCCCGCCCTCGCCGTCATCGGCCTTGTTTTTGGAGAGCTTTGCGCCCTGCTTTTTACCATAACCTGCCTCTCTTTTCGGCCAATCCCCAAAATGTCCCTGCATATTTCCGGAGCTTATCATAATTTAAAAGAAATCTTCTCCCTGTCTGCGCCTTTGACTATCAGCAGAATCTGTGTCAATCTTTTGGCCAGTCTGGAAGCAACCTTGATTCCCAATGCCCTCCGGGCCTATGGTATGAGTACTTCCGATGCATTTCAGGTGTACGGTGTATTCAGTGGCATGGCACTCCCCTTTATCCTCTTTCCCAATGCCTTTACGAGCTCCATCTCCATGATGCTCCTTCCTGCCGTCTCTGAAGGAATGGCCGAAGGAAATCTGGCAGCCTTAAAAGCGACACTGCGGCGCACTTTTTCCTTCTGTCTCTGTCTTGGATTTGGTGCTCTGGTCTTTTTCCTCCTTTTCGGAAACTTTTTGGGAAATCTCTTTTTTTCCAGTCCGCTGGCTGGCACTTTTTTAAGGATTTTATCCTGGATCTGTCCTTTCCTTTACCTGAACACTACTTTAACCGGTGTGCTCAACGGACTCGGAAAAACATCAGTTACTTTTTTCAACGGAATCCTGGGACTGTTTCTTCGCATCGGATTTCTGTTTACTCTCGTTCCCCATATGGGAATTTATGGACATTTGCTGGGGCTTTTGTTCAGTCAGCTCTTTGTCACCCTTTCCTCTGTTTTCTTTCTCAATCGCTTTTTAAATCAAAAAGGACTGACGCTTTTTCATTGATTTCAGAAAAAAACTATATTATAATGACTGACATGTGAAGCAAAAGAAAAGAGGAATACTTATGGGATTTGAATTTGTAAAAGAACTTCCGACACCTGAACAGATTAAGGAACAATATCCGATTTCAAAGGAAATCGAAAAGATCAAGGCTGAACGTGACGAACAGATTCGCAAAGTCATCACCGGAGAAAGTGATAAATTTCTGGTCATCATCGGTCCATGCTCTGCTGATCACGAGGATCCGGTATGTGATTACATCAGCCGCCTGGCACCAATCCAGGAAAAGATCAAAGACAAAGTAATCATTATTCCGAGAATCTATACCAACAAGCCTCGTACCACCGGAGAAGGTTACAAAGGAATCGCACATCAGCCGGATCCAGAAAAGAAACCGGATCTTTTGGCAGGTCTGATCGCCATGAGAAAAATGCATATGCGCGCCATCGAGGAAACCGGCCTGACACCAGCTGACGAAATGCTCTATCCGGAAAACTACCGTTATCTTTCCGATATTCTTTCCTATGTTGCCATCGGTGCCCGTTCTGTAGAAGATCAGCAGCACCGCCTGACTGTCAGCGGCTTTGATATTCCGGCAGGTATGAAAAATCCGACCAGCGGTGATATGAGTGTTATGCTCAATTCTGTGGTTGCAGCCCAGAATCAGCACACCTTTATCTACAGAGGCTGGGAAGTCAACACCTCCGGAAATCCGCTTGCTCATACCATCTTAAGAGGTGCTGTGAACAAACGAGGAGTAAATCAGCCAAACTACCATTATGAGGATCTTATGACACTGCTGAACCTTTATGGCGAAAGAAACCTTCAGAATCCGGCAGCGATCATCGATACCAATCATTCCAATTCTGCAAAGAAATATAAGGAACAGATCCGTATCGCTAAGGAAGTTCTTCACAGCCGCCGCTATAACAAAGACATTCACAAGCTGGTCAAAGGCTTTATGATCGAAAGCTATATCGAAGAAGGCAGCCAGACCATTCATGACAAATGCTACGGAAAATCCATTACCGATCCATGTCTCGGCTGGGAGGATTCCGAAAGATTATTATACGAAATTGCTGAAAATTGCTGATAGTTCATGGCATCAGGCAATCAAATAAAGCGGAAGCCCTGCAGCTTCCGCTTTTACTATTTCAGATTCTTTTCTTTTTATCCTCTAGGATGAAATCTTTTATAGACATCTCTGACGTTTCCTGCCTGCATCTCCACATACATCTGTGTTGTTGATACATCTGCATGTCCCATCATTTTTTGTACAGACTGGATATCCGCCCCATTCTCCAGCAAATGTGCTGCAAAAGAATGACGAAATGTATGCGGTGTGATTTCTTTTTCAATCCCCGCTTTTTCTGCATAATGTTTGATCAGCTTCCAAAATCCCTGACGGCTCATTGGTTTTCCCGAACAGTTCACAAACAAATACTCGCTTTCTTCTTCGCCCAGCATATTTGTTCTTGTGTTTTCTAAATAATTTACCAATGCTTTTTTCGCTTCTCCGCCGAACGGAATGATTCGATCCTTCGACTTTTCATGACAGATTACATATTCCATCACAAGATTGGTATCTTCTGTTTTCAGGGAAAGCAATTCCGATACCCGGATTCCTGTTGCATAAAGAAGTTCCAGCATTGCCCGGTCTCGAATGCCTTTGTCTGACCCAAGATCAGGACCGTTCATCAGCTTCTGGGTTTCTGCAATGGTTAAGATCTCCGGAAACTTTTTTTCAACCTTTGGCGGTTTTAAACGTTCCGCCGGATCTTCGCTGATCACGCCATGCTTTTGACAATACTCAAAAAAGCCCTTCAGTGAAGCAATATACCTGGACACCGTAGACGGTGCTTTTCCTTCTTTTTCCAAAAAAAGTACATAAGAATTCAAAGAAGTTTCCGAAACCTCCTGAACATCTGTAACCCCCTGCTGTCGAAGATATTCCGTTAACTTCTTCAGATCTCTTTCATATGATATCTGCGTATTATATGATGCGCTTTTTTCCTCACTCAAATAATTAACAAAAGCCGCTATATTCCCTTCCATCTCATTTCATAACCTTCCCAACCAATATACCTTGATTATACCTTTTTTCCTGCGAAAATCAATGAAATTTATGGGAATTTTCATTTTTGCTTAAAAAATTCGAAAAAAAGATGTAAAAGGAACCCATTCACATACTTTTCTGCCAGAACACCAAGAAATACAATCGCCAGCGAAAGCCTGTAAATCCGTTTCCACACCCGCACTGACCACATCTGCCAAAGACACCGAAACAAGATCCAAAAAGAAAAAGCATAGCAAAGATGCTGGGGAAAACAGGACAGCAGAATCATCCAGACTCCCATCATTCCTTCTCGTACCAGAATCTGCCATACCGCCCCACAAAAACAGAACAGTTCCAAAATCCCGGCCGCACCGACTGCCAGCTTGATTTTCCCCCGCTCATTCAGAAATCCCGGCACCGCCAAAGGTCCCATGCGAAAGATCAGCAATTTCAACAACATAAAAAAACCTCCCATATACCATGTATATGAAAGGTTTTTGAATCTTATTTATTTTGCGTAATCGATGACACGGCTTTCGCGGATCACGTTTACTTTAATCTGTCCCGGATATTCCATCTCAGCTTCGATCTGTTTTGAAATATTTCTAGCCATCAATACCATGTCTGCATCGCTGACCACTTCCGGTACCACCATGATACGAATCTCTCTTCCCGCCTGAATAGCAAAAGATTTGTCAACTCCCTGGAAGGAGTTTGTGATATCTTCAA